>NZ_JBHMIP010000026.1:0-120023 GCF_048060245.1 Micromonospora sp. LOL_014 | reverse complement strand
GTAGCGGGTGTCGCCGTAGCGGGTGTCGCCGTAGCGGGTGTCGCCGTAGCGGGTGTCGCCGTAGCGGGTGTCGCCGGGCTGACGGTGGCCGGTCGGATCCGAGGTGCTCGCGTTCCGCCGGCGATAAGGCGAATCGTCGTACGCCATACCGCGTCTCCTCTGGTCGCTCAATCGACCAGCGTGTGGCGTCCGCGCGGTGGCCCGGGCAGCCGTACCGGTCGCAGGCACCGTACCCGCGACCGGGTCCGGCCGTCACCCCCCGTATCCGGCCGAGATGCCCGGGACCGGGTCGATGCCGGGTTGGCACCGGCCCGGCGGACCGGCCTGACAGACTGGTCAGTCAGGCAGCGGAAGGGGTCAGTCGGCCGGCTGGTCCGGGGCGTCGGAGTCCTCCGGGCGGTTCGGGACCCGGCAGGCCCGCTCCAGCCAGAGCGCCGCCGCCACCAGCGCGACTGCGGCGACCAGACCGCTGCCGGCGGTCGGCAGGTCGTTGCTCGCCGCCCGGGTCGGCTGGATGAACAGCCACAGCACCAGACCGGCGTAGAAGCCGGCGAAGATCGCCCCGGCGAGGGAGGACGCCTTGGCCAACACCACGAAGCGGGCGGCGAGCAGCGGGTTGACCGGATCGTGCCCAGGCTGGCGGTCGACCCGGGCCCGGGTGTTCAGCGCCGCGTACCCTTCGAACACGGCCAATGCCGCCAAAGTCGCGGAGGGTAGCCAGGGTAGGACCGGCATCCGTACGTACCAGCTGCTGATCACCAGCCAGCCGACCGCCGCGGCGGCCAGCGCCGCCACCACCAGGGTGGACGACCTGGTAGGCCCCATCCGCGGCTCGTCAGGCTCCCGTCCACGCGGACTGACTCCCGGTCCGGTCACGGCAGCATCAACCCCGGCAAGGTGATCGACAGACGCACGTTCACTGGGTCGACTCTAGCGGCAGATCCGGTCGGGGGCGCAGTTCGAGCAGGTCCCCGGCGACCGGATCGTGGTTGAGCAGGTCGGTCAGCCAGCCGTGGCCGGGCAGGTGGCCGTACGGCTGGATGTCGATCCACGGTCGCAGCACGAACGCCCGCAGCCGTGCCCGGGGGTGAGGCAGCACCAGCTCAGGATCGTCGCTGAACACGGGGGTGTCGTCGTCGGTCCACACGGCGACGACGTCCACGTCCAGGCTGCGGGGCCCGTACGGCCGGTCCGGGTCACGCACCCGCCCGGCGGCCCGTTCGAGGCCGCGGCACCGGTCGAGCCAATCGGCCGGCGCGGCACCCGGGTCGGCCACCAGCGCGACCGCGTTGAGGTAGTCGGGCTGCGCCGGGTCGCCCCATGGCGGGGTTTCGTAAACCCCGGAGACGACCAGCAGTACGTCGTCCATCGACCGTACCGCCGCGCGCAACCGCCCGTACCGGTCACCGAGATTGCTGCCCAGCGCAAGCACCGCCCGGGTCACGGTCGGCTCCGGGTCAGCACGACCGCGACGTCGGTGAACGGGTGCGGAATCGGCGCCTGCGGCTTGTGCACGGTCACCGTGACCGAACAGACCCGGTGGTCCGCCAGGCACTGGGCGGCCAGCCGGTCGGCCAGCGTCTCGATCAGGTTCACCGGCTCGCCGCTGACGATCGCGACCAGCCGGTCGGCCAGCTCGCCGTAGTGCACGGTGTTGGTGACGTCATCCGAGGCGGCCGCCGGCGCGAGGTCGACGGTGAGCTCGACGTCGACGACGAAGTCCTGCCCGGTGGCCCGTTCCTGCGGGTAGACGCCGTGCCGACCACGGGCACGCAGCCCGGTCAGCACGATCCGGTCGGTCGTTGACGGCCGCACGGCACCCAGATTGGGCGACGGCCCTGCGGCGGGCTGGTGGTCGGTCATTGACGGCTCCCCGGCGGCTCGTCGGCGTCCGGGACGATCCTGGGGCGTCCGCTGGCCTGCCACACCGCCAGCGCGTCGACGGTGTCCCGGACGTCGTGTACCCGGACTCCCCAGGCGCCGGCGGCGACCGCCAACAGACTGGTGGCGATGGTCGCCGCAGCCCGTTGGTCGACCGGCCGTGGCTGGCCTGCCGGGTCGGCGAGCAGTTGGCCCAGGTAGGACTTGCGGCTGGCCGCGAAGAGCAACGGGCAACCGAGGTCGAGCAGCTCGGGCAGACGGACGGTGAGCTGCCAGTTGTGCTCCGCCCGCTTGGCGAAGCCAAGACCGGGGTCAACGACGAGCCGGTCGGCGGCCACCCCGGCGGTCAGCGCGGCGTCGATCCGGGCGGCGAGCTCGGCGCGGACCTCGCCGACCACGTCGCGGTAGTGCGCCAGGTCCTGCATCCGGTCGGAGTGCCCGCGCCAGTGCATCAGAATCCACGGGCAGCCGGCCTCGGCGACCACCTCGGCCATCCGTGGATCCGCCAGACCGCCGGAGACGTCGTTCACCACCACCGCCCCGGCGGCCAGCGCGGCGGCGGCGACCGTCGCCCGGGTGGTGTCGATGCTCATCGGTACGCCGGCGGCGGCGAGCGCCCGGACGACCGGAAGCACCCGGGCCGCCTCGGTCGCGGCGTCGATCCGCACCGCGCCCGGCCGGGTCGACTCACCGCCGACGTCGATCAGGTCGGCGCCGTCGCGGTGCAGCCGGACGCCGTGGGCGACGGCGGCGTCGAGGTCGGCGTACCGCCCGCCGTCGGAAAAGGAGTCAGGCGTGACGTTGAGAACGCCCATCACGACCGGCCGGGCCGGCCGCAGCAGATCGGTCACGGGTAGGACGGTACCGGCGCGGCTCGGTGTCGGCCGGCAGAGGGCATGCTGGGTACTCTCGAACCAGACAACGGCGGCACGGCGGCGCTGTCGGTCGAGTTGCACGCAGCTTGTACCAGACAGGGGTGGCCCGTACGCTTTGCAGTTGCTGGTGGTCAGCGAGGGCAACGCCGAGGAGAAGGGCTGAAGTTGGACAAAAAGCCCACAAATCTTCACCGTACGCGGTGATCGCCGGACGCAGGGTCGAAACTCGCGGCACGACCCGACACGTCCGTGAGGCTGGACAACTGCAGTGCCCCGGCTTCGCCGGCCGCACACCGGGGAGGTTCCCATGATCGAAACAACGCTCGTCGACACGGTCAACGCCGCCATGGCCTCCGTTGTCGACACGCTGCCGCTACTGGCCGCGCCGGCCGGTGAGCCGGACCCGGCACCGACCGGCTTCAACACCGAGGGCGTTGTCTCCTTCCTTGCCAGCAAGGTCGCGCCGATCCTGCTGGCGGTGCTGGGCGTGATCTTCATCGGCCGGGCCAGCAAAGGTGAGATCTCCAAGGTCCTGACCAGCTCCGCGATCGCGATCGTGGGTTTGGCGTTCATCGCCGGAGCGGCGACGCTCTTCTTCGTCGGCGACTACCTCATCAACCTGATGTTCGAATAGAGCGCGGGGCACAGGATGCGGCTGCGTACCGACGACGACATCTACCGCGCCCGGCTGGTCTACCTCGGCCCGCCCGGCTACACGTTGCCGATCCACCTGCCATATGCCCAGTACGGGGTCTTCATCCTCCTCGTACCGCTCTACATGTTCATCCACTGGGCGTTCACCTTCACCGTGGAGCTCTTCCCCGCCTGGGAGATCGCACTGGCGATCGTCACCACCTCCTTCATCTTCCGGTACGTCGACCCGGATCGGCCCGCCCGGATGGTGGTCCGGACCGCCCTCACCGACTGGCGCCGCACCAGGGAACCCGCCGCCGAACAGCGAGACCCGCGGCTGGTCGCCAGCCACATCCGGATTCGGGAGGAGTTGGCATGACCCGCACCAACCACCGAACCACAGCCGCCGCCCACCCGGCTGGCGGGCGGCGTGAGGCGATGGCATGAGCCGATCAACCCCGCCGGGCTCCTCCCACCCGGCCGGCCAGCCGGCCGGCACCCGCGGTAACGGTAAGCGATCGAGCGACTACGACGCCGCGCTGGGCGAGTCGACCGACACCGGACTGGTCACCAGCCCCAGCCACGGCGCGGTCGCCTACTTCCAAGCACCCGCAGCGTCCCGCAGCAGCCGGCCGACGCGGACCCCACCGCCGGCGCCACCAGTGCCCACCCCCAGAGCCGGTATGAGCGACAACACCGACATCGACTCGCCATTCCTGGACCTTTTTCCGGGTGCCGGCCCGGCCGGTGGCCACCAGCCGGGCCGCACGCCACGGACGGCGATCCGGCGCTCGGCCCAACACGACGCGATCGCACCACCAACGCAGCACGACGCCATCGAACCGCCCGCCCGACACGACGCGATCGCACCGCCGGCCCAGCAGACCGCCATCGGACCGCCCACCCGCCACGATCCGCAAGGAACTCCCGGCGACGCGTCAGCCAGGAACACCCCACCCGCCGGTCCGATCGGCTCGGCGCTGTCCGGTTCCCCCGACCCACCGGTTCAGCGCCGGACTGCCATGCCCACCCCGCGTACCGCCGGCGGCCCGGCCCCCGCAGCCGAACCGGCCGCACCGCGCGACGGCCAGCCGGTCACGTCGGCGTCCACAGTGCCGCCGGCACCGGTCCTGCCGCCACCGCCCACCGCCCCCCGCCGGCCCGGTCCGACCAAGCAACCCGTTCGGAACCGGCCCGACTCGGCACACCCGGCCGAGGCAGCGCAGCGAGATGGCACACCAGCGCAACGCCGGCCACCGGCGATGCCGCAGCACGCCGCACCAGCACCCCAGCAGCACGCCGCAACCGCACCCCAACAGCGCACCGCACCCGCACCGGTGCACCAGCCGCCGCCGGCCAATGCACCGGTCCGCGGTAAGGGCAAGGGCAAGCGGGCCCGCCGGCGGGCCGACGAGGCCGACCGACCGGACAAGTTGATCAAGCCGGTGCCGATCCGCCCCCCGAAGGTCAAGTTCACCGACCGGGATCCGGCCGCCGAACTCGCCATCACCGAGATCGCCGGCCATCTCACCTTCACCCCGAACACCGTCACCGCCTGGTACTGGCTGCCCGAGGTACGCTGGGCGTTCCGGCCCGACGCCGAGCGGGAAGTGCTGCTGTCCGCCATCTCCGAGCAGTACGCCGGCCTGGCCGGATTCCGGGTGCACCTACGCCGCACGACCCGGCCGTTCCCGGCCGACGAGTGGGCCCGCACCATCGACTCGCTGACCAGCAACCCCCTGCCCAACGTCTCCGACGCGGTCTCCTGGTCCGACCATCTGGTCGCCGCCCAGCGGCACCTGATGGCGGTCAACCACGCCGAGGGGCAGACCTACCTGGGCATCACCTTCGCCCGCCGGTCGCTCGGCGACTCACTGTCCGAACGGGTGCTGCGGCTGTTCGGGCGCGGCGTCGCCGAGAGCGAACGCCGCCGGCTCGGCCGGATGGTCGAGCAGTTCGACGAGGTGCTGGGTGCCTTCGGCATGCGGGGTCGACGGGTCACCGCCGGCGAACTCGAATGGCTACTCTACCGGTCGGTCGCGCTCTGCATGAACCCGCCAACCATGCTCTCGCCGGTGCGGGACGGCAACTGGGACCGCGGCGACCTGCTCGCCCTCACCGAGCAGGTCGAGCGCTACCGTACCCCGTACGGCTCGACGCTCAAGCTGGTCAACCGGATGACCGGCGAGGAGCGGCACGTCGCGGTGCTGGCAGTCGGCCGAATGGAGCCGCTGGAGATCCCGGAGCGGCACGAGCCATGGATGCACTTCCACGAACGGCTGCCGTGGCCGATGGAAATCTCCTCCCGGATCGACCTGCTCGGACCAGCCGACTCGTTTCGCAACCTGGAGCACCGGCTCCGGATGATTCGCTCGCAGCAACTGGACTACGCCGAGCACGGCATCGACGCGCCGCCGGAGTTGGAACGGCTCGCCAAGCGGGCCCTGCACATCGGTGACGAGATGACCACCGGCCTGCCGGTCGAGTCCGCCCGAGCGCACGGCTGGCACCGGATCGCCGTCGGCGGCCGGACCCGCGAAGAGTGTCTGGAACGGGCCCGCCGGCTAATCCAGCTGTACTCCCGGGAGATGCGCATCTCGCTGCAGCATCCGAAGAACCAGGACTGGCTGGCCCGGGAGTTCATCCCTGGGGAGCCGGTGGCGAACACCGGATACATCCGGCGGATGCCGGTCAACCTGCTGGCCGCCGCGCTGCCGCAGGCCGCGTCGACGGTCGGCGACCGGCGCGGCGACCTGATCGGGCGTACCGCCGGCACCTGCCGCCGTCCGGTCTTCCTCGACCTGCACTTCCCGATGGAGGTCCGGGAACGTTCCGGGCTCGCCGTCTTCGTCGCCGAGCCGGGCGGCGGCAAGTCGACGCTGCTCGGCGCCCTCGGCTACCTGGCCGCCCGGCGCGGCGTGCAGGTCACCCTGCTCGACCCGTCCGGGCCGCTGGCCCGGCTCTGCGCCATGCCGGAGCTGCGGCCGTACTCGCGGGTGCTAAACCTGACCGGTTCCGAACAGGGCACCCTGGCGCCGTACTCACTCATCCCGACACCGGTGCGCGGCGAGTTCGCCACCGGAGCCGCCGGCGACCGCGAGTACGAGATTTCCGTATCGAACGCCCGGGCCGAACGCCGGATGCTGGTCCAGGACATCTGCATGATGCTGGTGCCGCCGCAGGTTGCCCGGGAGTCGTCGACGGCCACGCTGCTGCGGCACGCGGTCCGCCAGGTGCCCGCCGAGGAGACCTCCACCTTGGACGATGTGGTCGCCTGCCTCAGCGGGCTCGACGACGACGGCCGTGAGCTGGCCAACCTGCTGCTGGACACCGCCGAGATGCCGCTGGCCCTGCTGTTCTTCGGTGCACCGGAGCCGGGCCTGCTCGGTGCCGACGCCGCGCTGACCGTGATCACCATGGCCGGGCTACGGCTGCCCGACCTGAAGATCGAACGCGAGTACTGGTCGGCCGAGGAGGCGTTGGCGCTGCCGATGCTGCACACCGCCCACCGGCTGGCGGTACGCCGCTGCTACGGCGGCTCGATGGGGTCGCGCAAACTGGTTGGCCTCGACGAGGCGCACTTCATGGAGGGCTGGCGGTCCGGCCGGTCCTTCCTGGTCCGGCTGGCCCGTGACTCCCGCAAATGGAACCTGGCCGCGCTGGTCTCGTCGCAGAATCCACGGGACATCCTCGGGCTGGACGTGCAGAACCTGGTCTCCACCGTCTTCGTCGGCCGGATCGCCGAGGACGAGGAGATCGCCGCCGAGGCGCTGCGCCTGCTGCGCGTCCCGGTGGACGACGGTTACGAGGCGACGCTCGCCTCGTTGTCTAGCGTAGACAGTTCTTCCGCGAGCCGGCTGGGCTTCCGGGAGTTCATCATGCGCGACGTGGACGGTCGGGTGCAGAAGGTCCGGGTGGACGTCTCGTACGTGGACGGACTGCTCGATCATCTGGACACCACACCCGGTACGCCGCAGGCGGCACCCGCCGGTCTGCCGACCGCGCTCAGTGACCTGGAGGTATGACGTGGCGAGGACCGCGACCCGGTGCACCGCGCTCCTGCTCGCCGTCCTGACAGCCGCCGTGGCGAGCATCTCCTGGCCGGTGCTCGGCGCTACCCCGCCGGCCCAGGCCGCCCCGGTCGCGCCGGTCGCCCAGCTGCCCGCCCAGGCACCGGTCGACCTGTGTCCGGTCGAGGCCTGGCAGGCCGACTTCCGGGCCTGTCTGGACCGGCTGCAGGACGTCAGCTCGGCTCGTGCGCAGTGCCTCGACCCGCCGGCACCGAGCGCCCCCGACTCCGGCTTCGGCGGCTGGTTCGCCACCCAACCGGAGCAGACCGAAGGTGCCAGCGGGCTGTACATGAACTACGGGTACGCCGGCTACCGGTTCCCGACGTACGACCTCAACGGCGGGTGCGCCTCCTCGGTGGTGAACGCCGACGTCGGCGTGTTCAACGGGGTCGCCAACCTGGAGATGATGGTCGCCACCGCAATCGTCGGGGCGTCCAACGCGATCCGGGAACGGGCCTGGGACCCAGGGACCATGTACGCCTGGGCCGACCCGCTGGTGGCGCAGGCGACCACCGCGATCTACGACGAGGTCTTCACGGTCTTCGGGCTGATCACCCTCTGTGTGGTCGGTCTCTACCTGATCTGGCGGTCACGTCAGTCGGACATGAGCAACATGATCACGACGGCCGGCTGGGCAGTCCTGATCATGGTGGTGGTGACCGCGATCGCCGCTTGGCCGGTCCGCTCGGCGAACCTGGCGGACGACGCGCTGACCAGCACACTGGGTGTGGTCCACGAGGCTGTCGGACCGCGGGCCGTCGAGATCCCAGCCGAGGAGTGCCCGGAAGCTGACGCCAAACGCTGCTCCGATCAGCGTCCGCCAGCGGTCCGGGCCAGCGACACCATCACCTCGGCCATGTTGTACCGCAACTGGTTGCGCGGAGTACTTGGCTCGGCGGACAGCCCGACAGCGGAGAAGTACGGCTTCGCGCTCTACGACGCCCAGGCATTCACCTGGTCGGAGATCGAATTGATGCGTGCCGATCCACAGCGCCGGGATGCCATCCTTTCGCAGAAGAACCGGCAGTGGATGACGGTCGCCGAGCAGATCCGCACCGAGGATCCGGAAGCGTACGAGCATCTGCAGGGCATCCGGGAGATGGACCGGGTCGGCACCGGCCTGATCGCCATCTTCGCGGCAGCCATGTTCGCCATGTTCGACCTCGCCGCGTCGCTGCTGGTTCTGCTCGGGTTCCTGCTGTTCCGCTGGGCGGTCGTCGCCGCGCCGATCCTCGGGACCATCGGTCTGCTCCGGCCGGCCGGAGCGGGGATGCGTCGACTCGGCAACGCGGTCGTCGCCGCCGTCTTCAACATCGCGATCTTCGGCACCGGGGCGGCCGTCTACCTGTTCGCCGTCGACCTGATCATGAGCACGCCCACCTTGCCGGGCTGGCTGCAGGTGGTACTGATCTGGCTCTGCGGCATGGTCGGCTGGCTCCTGCTGCGTCCGTACCGACGGATCACCGACCTCGGCGGCCGGGACGGCGGCGGCAGTTCGTGGCACCTGCGGTACTTCCGGGAGACCCGGGAGACCCGCGAGCCCGAGCAGGTCGTGGTCAAGTCCAAGGACGGACGGGACCAGACCGTCGTCAAGCAGACCGTGGTGCGGCCGGAGGCCCGGTTGGAGGACCCGAGCAGCGACAGACCCGCCGGTGGTGCCGGCGGCACCGGACCGGCCAGGGATCGGCCGGACGGCCGGGAGGACGGCTCCGAACCCACCACCCTGCCCGGGTCGCCCCGACCATCGAGTCGCCCCCGTCGTGCGTCGACGTGGACCGCGCCCGACGTCCCAGCCGAAGAGCACCAGTACGCCGTCTACCGGCCCGACAGCACCCGCAAGTCCGACGAGGCGCCTAAGCCGCGCATCCGCACCGAGGCCCGGTGACCTGGAATGCGTACCGTCGTCGCCTTCCTGACCCGGTTCCTCTTCCGGTCCCGGGTCGGGCTGGCGGTCGTGCTGCTCGTCGTCGTGGTCAGCGTGGTCGGCGTCGGTCAGGTCGTCGGCCGTGATGACGGGACCAGCGGACCGCTACTGGGTGCACCGGGTCCGCAACCCGCGTTGACCATCGACCCGACCGCCGGTGACGACGGAATCCGGTCGGTGGCACCCGCACCCGATCCGGTGACCAGTCCCGGTGCCGCCGATCCGCCGACCGTCGCCGTCGCGTTCGCGACCGCCTGGCTCGACCGCGGCCTCGACGCCGAGCAGTGGCACGCCGGGCTGCGTCCGTACGCCACCGAGGAACTGGCCGGGAAGCTGGTCGGCGTCGATCCGGTGGCGGTGCCGGCCGAGCGGCTGACCGGTGAACCGGCGGTCATCCCGTACGGGACGAATCTGGTCGAGGTGGTGATCGAGGTGGATTCCGGTACGTTGCGGCTACGGTTGACCGGCCCCGACGGACAGTGGCTGGTCGACGGCGTCGACTGGGTGCGAGCATGAGCGACAACCCCGGCATGCGGACCCGTGCCGCCCGGCACGTCGCCTTGACCGTGGCGCTGACCGCGACGCTGGTGCTGCTCTGCTGCACCGGCGGGATCGGTGCCGTGCTGTTCAGCGACGACGAGCCGGACTC
The DNA here is from genome assembly GCF_048060245.1 of Micromonospora sp. LOL_014. Lineage (NCBI taxonomy): Bacteria > Bacillati > Actinomycetota > Actinomycetes > Micromonosporales > Micromonosporaceae > Micromonospora > Micromonospora sp. LOL_014. Next base: position 109,991 of record NZ_JBHMIP010000026.1, on the reverse strand, counting down.
GGCGTTGTTCGCCACCTTCGGCTGCGGGCGGGACGGCCCGGTCGATCCCGACCAGGCACCCCGGGTCGGGCCGTACGGGCCGGACCAGGTCGCCAACGCGGCCGTGATCATCAACGTCGGTGCAGAGTTGTCGGTGTCACCGCGCGGCTGGGTGATCGCGGTGGCCACCGCCATGCAGGAGTCGGCACTGCGAAACCTGGGGCATCTCGGCGACCGCAACGACCACGACTCGGTCGGACTGTTCCAGCAGCGGCCCAGCCAGGGCTGGGGCACCCCGGAACAGCTACAGGATCCGGCGTACTCCTCGCAGAAGTTCTACCAGAAGCTGCTCACCATCGATGGCTGGGAGACGATGGCGCTGACCGACGCCGCGCAGCGGGTGCAGGTCAGCGCCTTCCCGGACGCGTACGCCAAGCACGAACCGTTGGCGACCCGGATCGTCAACATCCTCACCGGCGGCGCGGCCCGCGCGGTCGCCGGCCCGGACGGGCTGCTGCGCTGCGCCGCCGACGGCGAGGTCGCCGCCTCGGGATGGACCCGGCCGGTGCCGGGCAACGTCGGGTCCGGCTTCCGAACCAGCTCCCGGCCCGGGCACAACGGCGTGGACATCGCCCAGCCGAAGGGCACCCTGATCCGGGCCGCCTCGGCCGGCCGCGTCATCGTCTCCCGGTGCGACCCGGACCAGTACGGCCGCCTCGACTGCGACGTGGACGGCTCGCCCAGCAAAGGTGGCTGCGGCTGGTTCGTCGACATCCTGCACGCTGACCAGGTGATCACGAGATACTGTCACATGGTGAAGCGGCCGGAAGTTGACGAAGGCGACCTGGTCGACGCCGGACAGGTGATCGGCGAGGTCGGCTCCAGCGGCAACTCGTCCGGCCCGCACCTGCACTACGAGATCCACCTCAACGGAGACCGCAGCAGCCGCGGAGCCGTCAACCCGGTGCCGTTCATGCGGGAGCGGGGTGCACCGCTCGGCGAGAGTGGCTGACCGACCGGAGGAGCTGAGTTGACCCGGGAACCGATGCCGGATCCGTTCGCGGACCAGCCGGACTGGGCACCTCGACCGCCGCGACCGACGGCGCTGGTACCGGCCGCCGTCGCAGCCACGTTACGCGGCCGGCGGGTCTGGGTCGGCCTGCCGGGCACCGGATGGCGCGGCGACCTGCGCGGCGACGAGAAGGTCGTCCAGCGCAGCCGCACCTATGTGCCGGTGCTGCCGGAACAGGAGTGGTACCGGGCCGAATCGGAGGGGGTGGAGGTGTTCGCTCCCCTGGTGCCGGCCGACCGGGTCTGGGTCGAGCAGCCGGACGACACACTGACCGCCCCGGGGCGGGGCGACGTGCTGTCCCGGCTCGTGTCGCTGGATGCCCCGGCACCCCGCTTTCCGGTGCCGGTGGTCGACGCGGGGCCGTTGGTCGGCCGACGGCTGGTGCACATGGACGACGGTCAGGAACGCCGTGACCTACGCGCGGTGACCGAGTTGCACTCCGGCGCCGACGGGGACATCTGTGTCCGGGCGGCCACCGAGTTGGCCTGGTACCGGTGGGTGTGGACGGGCCAGCCGCCGGAGACGATCGAACTGCCGGTCCATCTGGTCTGGGTGGAGTGACATCGACCGGTCAGTCCAGCCGATCCACCTGGCAGACCCGCCAGTCGCCCTCGTCCACTGCAGTAATCCGCCAGCGGTCCGTCAGCCTGTTGATCAAGCCGCTGGAGGCCATCCGACGTTCGATCACCACCGTCAGAACCGCGTCGCTGTCCGTGGCGTTCTCGGTAGTGAGCTGCCCGATGGTTTTCGCGGACAGCGTCCCTTGGCGCTGCTCCCACTCGACGATGCTGTCGCGGTAGGCGGCAAGAGGTGCGATCGACGGATCCTCGCAGAGGTGCAGTGCGGCGACGGTGTCGTCGCGCTGTACCAGGTAGGCCTCGAGGAAGCCCAGCGTCGCTGATTCGGGGGTGCCCCGGTCGGGGGTGGTGACGCTCGTGTAGAGGACGAACGCGACGCTGACGCCACCGAGGCAGAGCAGCGCGGTGATCCCGGCGGCCAGCACCAGCGCCAGCCGTAGCCGGCGGCCGGGTGGCACCACGGGCGGTGCTCCGACGCCAGGAGCGGTCCGTTGCCGGGGCACCCGTTCGCGGCGTACGGGGGCCGCCGGCCGGGTCTGCTCCACCCCTCGACAGTATCCGCCGCGAACGTGAGACTGAATAGCCGGTCCGAGTCCTAATTGGTCGCATATCCGGCGAAGCACCCTGGCGAGTACTGATCGGGCGAGAAACGTCGGTCACCCCGCATCCGGTTGCGGACCGGCTGGGATACCGTCTCAGGTCTGAACTCAACCGGCGCCCACGGACGGGCTGCCGTACAGCGCGGTAGGCAGGTGGTCGACATGGGCAGGGACCTGGGCCGCGCCGCCGCGTTGCACCGCTCGGCGGCAGCCGTCGTCGCCGCGCTGAGCCAGGTGGAAGCGGCCGCCGGCCGACGTTCCACCGGCTCCGATCAGCATGAGGTCGCCGAGCAGCTCCGCAGCCTCGCGGCGCGGCTGGCCCCCGGCTGGTGGGGCGCTCCGCTCGACGCCCAGACCCCAGCAATGCCGATGGGCGGTCTCGACCACGTCGGCCACCTGCGGATCGGCATCGCCCAGCCACTGGACGACGCCCGGTTCCCGGTGGTCGTCCCGTTCCTCGGCAACGGTCATCTGACGCTCGACGGCGATATCCGCGACCGGCGGGTCGCCGGACTGCTGCGCGCGGTACTGCTCCGCCTGCTGGCCGCCGTACCGCCGCAACGGCTTTCGGTGCGTACGGTGGACGGCGTCGGCACTGCGGGCGAGGATGTACTCGGCCCCTTCCGGCCGCTGATCGGGGCCGGCGTCTTGCGTTCGGCCGCCACCGACGTCACCGGGCTGCGGGCCGCGCTGGCCGAAGCGGAGCAGTGGATCCGGCCGGCCCGACCGGCGGTCGCCCGACACCACCGGCAGGGCCGGTTCATGCTGCTGATGATCGCCTCGCTGCCCGAACTCACCGACGGTGCCGTACTCGACTGGATCGCCCGGCTTGCCCAGGTGGGCCCCGAGCATGGCCTGCATCTGGTCGTCGCCGGCTGGCCGCCACCTCCGCTGGACACCGAACAGGCCCGGGCCGACCTGCCGCGGAGCACCATGGTGCGGCTACGGAATCCGTACGTCCTAGTCGGTGACCCGCCCGGAGACACCTTCCGCGACCTGCCGGCCGGAGCAGGTGGTGACCACCTCGGCGGGCTCGACGCGCCGGTGTATCTGGACCGGCAACCGCCTCAGCAACTGATCGATCAGGTGTGCGCGGAACTCGTCACCCGGGCCGAGGCTGGTTCCCGTCCACCGCTAACCGATTTGCTGCCCGATCCGGTGGGCGGCCCGGTCGCCGAATCCGCCGCCGACGGGCTGATGGCCGCAGCGGGGTTCGACGGGCACCGCCCGGTCCTGCTCCGGTTCAACGACATCACCCCGCACTGGTTGGTGGCCGGCCAGGCCGGCTCCGAGGTGGACGGGTTCCTGACCACCATTCTGTACGGGTTGGCGGTTCGGCACGATCCCGCCGAGGTGACCGTACATCTGGTCGATATGTCGCCCGGCGAGTCGTTCGCCAGCGTACTGCCCGGCGCCACCGACCCGTCCGGGCTGCCGCACATCGCGTCGGCCGGGGTGGACGCCGACCCGGAGTACGGGCTGTCGGTGCTGCGTCAGTTGGCGGCGGAGGTCGACCGGCGATCCTTCCTGGCCGCCCGCAATGGGACGACCCGGTTCGCCGAGCTCGCCGCCGCCACGGGCACGACCCGCGTGCTCTGCGTCCTCAAGGACCCGGCTCCGATGCTGGACCTGAGCGAACCGGTCGCCGACGAGTCACTCGACCTGCTCGGACGGATCGCCAGGGGCGGACGCGGCAGCGGAGTCCACCTGCTGATCGCCGACTCCGGGACCGGCCCGGCTCCCAGGTCGGAGCAGAGCATCGGACCCGACGGGTCTGACGGGTCGGGCGGCTGGGCGGGGTCGGGCGGCTGGGCCGGCCCCGATCCGGCCGACAGGTCGACCGGCGGTGGCTGGTGGCGGCGGGAGTCGCTGCTGAGCCAGTTCCCGGTCCGGGTGGTGCTGGCCGGCGGTGACTGGCTCCTGGAGCCGAACAACGACGCCGCGGTCGGGCTGCCGGCAGGTCGGGCGGTGGTGAACACCGCAGGCGGGCTGGGCGGCCCGCGCGGGGCGACCCGCGGCCACGAACGCACCGTCGACTTTCCGGACCCGTACACCGACCGGCCGGGGTTGGCCGGGCTCCGCCGCAAGTTGTGGTCCCGCCGCGCGGCTGACGCCCGGCCGCCGCAGGTCTTCGCCGGCTACCGCCAGCCGGAACTCGAATCGGACGAGACATACCAGCGGGTGCTGGCCGACCCGCCGGACACCCCGGCCGGGCTCTTCGGCCGGGCCGTCGAGCTGCCGGGGCGGACAGCGGAGTTCCGGTTCGAACGCGCCCCCGGTCGCCACCTCGCCATCTTCGGCTCCCGGGACAGCACGGCGGATCTGCTGGCCACGGTGGTGCGCAGCGTCGCGGCGCACCACCGGCCCGGCACCGCCCGCATCCTGTTGCTGTCGATGGGCGAGCACGACCGGGAGCAGTTAGCCGGGCTCGCCCGAGCGGTCAACGGCCGTCAGCCAACCGAGGTCGTGGATCTGGAGGTACTTCGGACGCTGGGCGATGCGGCTGGCCCCGCGTACGTGGTCATCGCCACGGCCGACATTCTCGAACTCGGCGGGCCGGCCGCCGCCCGCCTGCGCAACCTGTTGGATTCCGGGCCGGCCCGCGGCATCCACCTGGTCTCCGGCTGGGAGCAGCCGGAGCCGTTCCTGGCATTCCTAGGTCCAAGTTCGGATCTGATCGCCGGGATCGTCCTGCTCGATCGACCAGTGACCGACCAGGTCGAGCGGGTCGCATCGGCTGGGTTGGCCGGTCCGACCAGGCCAGCTGGGTCGGGCGGGCTCGCCGGCCGGCTGCCGGCCTGGCGTCCCCGCCCGCAGCGTGGACTGTTGTACGACGCGCAGACCGACCGGCGCACCGTCTTCGTACCGTTCCAACCGGCCCGGTCCGTGGCCGGCACCGGGGAGGAACCCGCCGTGGCCGACACTGGGGAGGGCGCGGCGTGACGGGGAAAGGCACCGGAGGCGAGTGGGCGGAGTACGTGGCGGCCGCCCGGCGGCTGGCCCGGCTGCGCCACGGCCAAGGGCTACCGACGGACGGTCCAGCCGGCGACCGGCGCCAGGTGGACCTGACGGTGCTGCGCGACCGCCTCGCTGTCCAGCGGCGTCAGCTGGTCGGGTTCGGCGTACCGCCTGACGTGCTCGATCCGGTGCCGCCGGAGGTAGCCGCAGTCCACGCTGCGGTCAGTGCATCAGCCGAGGCTTCGGCCGGTGCCGCAGTGGGGATGCCTGCCTCCCTGACCGGCGAATCATCGGCTCGGCAGGCGGCGATCGCGCGGGCGCACGCGCAGATCGACGCCGCAAACGGCGACCTGGCCGTCGCAGCGGGTCCGTCCGGCGGTCCCCAGCCGTGGCTACGCAACCTGCTGGTGTACGGGCCGTTCGCGGCGATCGTACTGATGATCCAGTTGGCCATGTTCGTGGTTGCCGGAGACCGGGCGCCGGTGGGCTACGCCCTCGGCTGCGGACTGGTCCTGCCGCTGGTCGCGTTCGGCCTTGGTTGGCTGGCGATCGGTTTCGTGTTCGCCGGGCCGGGCCAACGGCCGGACCGCACACCGTTGGTGGGGGCGCTGGTCTGCGCGGTCCCGCTGGTGCTGGCGTTGGTGCTGGCGGCACTGATCTCGCTGCTCGGGTGAACCGGGCAACTGGTGTCAGCCGTGCGTGAACCTGAGCCGCCGGGCGAGAGACCGGAAACAGCCGGCGTCAGCTGTGGATGATCAGGCTCATCGCTTCGGCGCGGGACTTCGCGTCGCGTTGGAACACACCGCGGACGGCCGAGGTGATGGTGCGGGCGCCGGCCTTCTGGATCCCGCGCATCGCCATGCACATGTGTTCGCACTCCAGGACGGTCACCACACCACGCGGCTCCAGCCGGCTCATCAGCATGTCGGCGATCTGTGCGGTGAGCCGCTCCTGGACCTGTAGTCGTCGGGCGTAGACCTCGACCAGGCGGGCCAGCTTCGACAGGCCGGTTATCCGGCCGGTGGTGCCGGGGATGTAGCCGATGTGTGCCACGCCCCGGAACGGCAGCATGTGGTGCTCACACAGCGACATCACCTCGATGTCGCGAACCAGCACCAGCTCGTCGTGGTCAGCCTCGAAGGTGGTGGTGAGCACCTGGGCCGCGTCGGCCCGCAGACCCGCGAGCAGCTCGGCGTAGGCCCGGGCGACCCGGGCCGGCGTCTGGCGCAGCCCGTCACGGTCCGGGTCCTCGCCGACGGCGATGAGGATCTCCCGTACGGCGTGCTCGATCCGGGTCAGGTCGACGGAGCGCTCGACCGGCGTGCCGTTGAGTTTGCCGTTGATCAGCCGGGCGGCGAGATAGTCCAGCGCGTCGTCGTCCGGTTCGGTCGACGACGGGCTGGACGGTAGGTTCGGGCTGCTCAGGAGGTGCCGTCCGAGTTCGCGGACATGCCGCCGTCCGAGTTCGCGGACATGCCGCCGCCGAAGACGGCCTGTGCCCCGTCGGCGACCGCCTGCCGGCCGAGGTCCTCCTTCTCGGCCGGGGTCAGCACCGGCGGCTCGGTGGACGGTTGCCGCTTGCCGAAGCCGTTGAAGGGTGCCATCGGTGGCCGCTTGACCACTCGCTCGCAGATCCGGGCCATGTCGGACTGGGAGATGGTTTCCTTCTCCATCAGCTCCAGCACCATGGTGTCGAGCACGTCGCGGTACTCGACCAGGATCTCCCAGGCCTCGTCGTGGGCCAGCTCGATGAGGGCGCGGACCTCGCTGTCGATCTCGGCGGCGATCGAGTCCGAGTAGTCCCGCTCGTGGCCCATGGTCCGGCCGAGGAAGGGCTCGTCGCCGTTGGTGCCGTACTTGACGGCGCCGAGTTTGGCGCTCATGCCGTACTGGGTGACCATGGCCCGGGCCAGCGCGCTGGCCTTCTCGATGTCGTTGCCGGCACCGGTGGTGGGCTCGTGGAAGACCAGCTCCTCGGCGGCCCGGCCACCGAGGGCGTACGCCAGAGTGTCGATCATCTCGGCGCGGGTCTGGGTGTACTTGTCCTCGGTCGGCAACACCAGGGTGTGGCCCAGCGACCGCCCCCGGGACAGGATGGTCACCTTGTGCACCGGGGCGGCGTGTGGCAGGGCCCAGGCCACCAGGGCGTGACCGCCCTCGTGGTAGGCGGTGATCTTCTTCTCCTTGTCGCCCATCACCCGGGTCCGCCGCTGCGGGCCGGCGACCACCCGGTCGATCGACTCCTCCAGGGCCTCGTTGGTGATCGCCCGGGCGTCCTGCCGGGCGGTCAGCAGCGCCGCCTCGTTGATCACGTTGGCCAGGTCGGCACCGCTGAATCCGGGGGTGCGCCGGGCCACCGCGTCCAGGTCGACGTCCGGGGCGAACGGCTTGCCTCGGGCGTGCACCCGCAGGATCGCCTTGCGGCCCTCCATGTCCGGGGCGTCGACCGGGATCTGCCGGTCGAACCGGCCGGGGCGCAGCAGCGCCGGGTCGAGGATGTCGGGCCGGTTGGTGGCGGCGATCAGGATCACGCCGCCCTTGGTGTCGAAGCCGTCCATCTCGACCAGCAACTGGTTGAGGGTCTGCTCTCGCTCGTCGTGGCCGCCGCCCATGCCGGCACCACGGTGCCGGCCGACCGCGTCGATCTCGTCGACGAAGACGATCGCCGGGGCGTTCGCCTTGGCCTGCTCGAACAGGTCACGGACCCGGCTGGCACCGACACCGACGAACATCTCGACGAAGTCGGATCCGGAGATCGAGTAGAACGGCACACCGGCCTCGCCGGCCACCGCCCGGGCAAGCAGGGTCTTGCCGGTGCCGGGCGGGCCGAACAGCAGTACGCCCTTGGGGATCTTGGCGCCGAGGGCCTGGTACTTCGCCGGGTTCTGGAGGAAGTCCTTGATCTCCTGCAGCTCCTCGACGGCCTCCTCGGAGCCGGCCACGTCGGCGAAGGTGGTCTTCGGGGTGTCCTTGGTGATCACCTTCGCCTTGGACTTGCCGAAGTTGAGCACCCGGGACCCGCCGCCCTGCATCTGCGACATGAACAGCAGCAGCAGGATCACCAGGATGGCGATCGGCAGCAGGTTGACCAGCAGGGTGATGAAGATGCTGTCCGAGGAGACCTCGGCCTCGGCCGGGCCGGTGACCCGGCCGGCCTCCTTGGCGGCCAGCACGTCGGTCCAGATCTCGTCGCCGACCTCGTACGGGAACTGGGCCTCGATCCGGTCGGTCTCGGTGTCGCCGAACTCTTCCGGCTCGGCGAGGTCTAGCCGGAGTGTCTGCTCCCGGTCCTGGAATATCGCCTTGTCGATGCCGCCCCGCTCCAGCCGCTCCAGCGCCACCGAGGTGTCCACCTTGTGGTAGCTGGGGCCGTTGGTGAAGAACGAGCTGAGCGCTATCGCACCGATGATCACCAGGATGATCCAGACCACCGGCCGGCGGAAGAAACGCGTACGTTCCATACGTATGTCGAGCGCCGCAGCGCCCGGACCCTCCTGATCGACGTTCTGACCGTCTGGTTAGCCACTCCGGGGCGCCAACCGAGCGCCACGGTCATTCGAAGGTACACCGTGGTGACGAGGTGCGCGTCCGCGAGCCCGGTCGACCCGCGCTCCGTCCGCTGGTCCCACGTCGGCGCGTTCAGCTGACCCGCGCCACCGCATACCGTAGCGCTGTTTCCTGGGAGTGGCCTGGACGTCCCGGGGAGTTTCCCGACGGCTGACACACCAGCGGCGGTCAGCGACGGGCGTACACCTCGGGCTTGAGTACTCCGACGTAGGGCAGCTCGCGGTACCGCTCGGCGAAGTCCAGGCCGTAGCCGACCACGAACTCGGTGGGGATGTCGAAGCCGACGTACCGCACCGGGACCTGCGCCTTGACCGCCTCCGGCTTGCGGAACAGCGCGACCACCTCCACGCTCGCCGCCGACCTGGACGCCAGGTACTTCAGCAGCCAGGACAGGGTGAGGCCGGAGTCGATGATGTCCTCGACCACCACCACATGCCGACCGACGATGTCCCGCTCCAGGTCCTTGAGGATGCGGACCACGCCGGAGGAGGTGGTGCCCTGCCCGTAGGAGGAGACGGCCATGAACTCCAACTCGACGGGAGGGCCCTGCCGGCCGAGCTCGCGGGCGAAGTCGGCCATGAACATGACCGCGCCCTTGAGGACGCAGACCAGCAGCAGCCCACCCGTCACGTCGGCGTAGTCGGTGGCGATCTGCTTGGCGAGTTCCGCGGTCTTGTCGCGGATCTGTTCCTCGGAAATGATCACGTGGTCGATGTCGGCGTCGTACCAGGAGCCGTCAGCCATGCGCTAAGCCTGCCGCATCCGCCCGGCCGGCCGACACCGGGGCCGGCGGATGACCACGTGGCACCGATGGGTGACCGTGGGTCCAGCCGATGGTCACCGGGGCAGGCGGTCCCCGTCTCGGCTCGGCCGCCAGTCGGCCGAGTCACGGCTGTCCCGGGTGAGCCCGAACGCCGAGGCGGCGGCGAGCAGCAGGATGATCGATACGACGATGAGTAGTTCCATGGCGGCAGCCACCTTCACGCTGGTCCTGACGGGAGGTTCACCCTGGCCCCGATGGGTGTGTTCACCCTGGTCCTGGACGGGTGTGCCGCCGGTGCGCACCGGACGTCGATATCAGTCTGCGCGCCGACCTACGGAGCGAACAGCGGCAGAGATGCCACTGTTCATCGAAATCCTGCCACCGGTGAACTAGACTCGTCGCATGCTCCGTACCGTCGCGGTGATCGCGCTCGACGGCGTCGCCCCGTTCGAGCTCGGGGTGGTCTGCGAGGTCTTCGGGCTGGACCGCACCGCGGACGGCTTCCCTGGGTACCGCTTCGACGTCTGCACGGTCGACGGCGGCCCGGTCCGCACCAGCTCCGGCTTCTCGCTGCTACCCACCGCCGATCTGCGGCCGGTCGCCGACGCCGACCTGGTCGCCGTGCCCGCGGCCAGCTTCCACGACGCCGTCGCCGCACCGGTGGTCGACGCGTTGCGCGCCGCCGACCGCCGCGGCGCCACCCTGCTCAGCGTCTGCTCCGGCGCGTTCGTGCTCGGCGCCGCCGGCCTGCTCGACGGCCGCGAATGCACCACCCACTGGCGGTACGCCGACGAGCTGGCCCGCCGCCACCCGACCGCCCGGGTCCGGTGCAACTCGCTGTACGTGGCCGACGGCAACGTGCTGACCAGCGCCGGCACGGCCGCCGGGATCGACGCATGCCTGCACCTGGTCCGCCAGGAGCACGGCTCCGCCCTGGCGACCAGACTGGCCCGCCGGATGGTGGTGCCGCCGCACCGCGACGGCGGGCAGGCCCAGTTCATCGAGACGCCGATCGCGGACAGCCCGACAGCGGCCACGCTGGAACCAGTACTGGTCTGGATGCAGGAGCACCTGGACGCCACGATCAGCGTGGATGAACTGGCTGCCCGGGCACACATGGCGCCGCGTACCTTCGCCCGCCGTTTCCGCGCCGAGACCGGCACCACGCCGCACGACTGGCTCACCGGCCAGCGGGTGCTGCTGGCCCGCCAGCTACTGGAGGAGACCAGCCTGGGGGTGGAGACGGTGGCCCGACGGTGCGGCTTCGGTGACGCTGCGACCCTCCGGCACCACTTCGGCCGGCGGGTCGGTGCCACGCCCCAGGCGTACCGTGGCACGTTCCGCGACCGGGCCGCCGTCGGCTGAGCCGGCCAACAGTTCACCGCCGGCCCGGCGCACCTCGATACCACCCGGCAGGTGCACCGCCCGCTGCCCACGCCACCGCATGACCAGCGAGTCGAGGGCGGTGACATGCCGGTACGCCAGAGCCCCGGCCGGCGCGCCAAGCCGCAGCGCCCAGCGGTGCAGCACCCGGGTCCGCACCGCGTCCGGCAGCTCGGCCAGGACCGGTACCGTCAGCCCACCACCGGGTGTGACGGCTTGGGCCGACGCGGCGTCGGCCAGCCCGTCGAGCGCCGCGTTGTCGGCGGCTACCAGCGTGGCGGTGCGCGCCAGGTTCGTCACTACCGCAGCGCCGAGCGCGTCGACCAGGGCCGGCAGCACGTCGGCCCGGACCCGGGCCCGGGTGTACGCCGGGTCGGAGTTGTGCGGGTCGGTCCACGGGGTGAGGCCGAGCGCCACGCACGCCGCCCGGGTCTGCTCCCGACCCACGTCCAGCAGCGGACGCAGCACCGGCACGCCGTCGACCTGGCGCGCCGTCGGCATCCCGGACAGGCCGGCCGGACCGGCGCCCCGGGCCAGCGCCAGCAGCACCGTCTCCGCCTGGTCGTCGCGGGTGTGGCCGAGCAGCACCGCGGCCGCCCGGTGCCGGCGGGCAGCCCGGGTCAGCGCGGCGTAGCGGGCGGTCCGCGCCGCCGCCTCCGGGCCACCTTCGGCACCGACCTCGACGGCGACGGTCTCGACCGGGTCGAACCCGGCCCGGGCCGCCCAGCCGGCCACGTCCCGGGCCCGCTCGGCGGAGCCCGCCTGCAATCCGTGGTCAACGGTCACCAGTCCGGCGCAGACCCCGCAGCGGGGGGCGACGAACGCGACCGTGGCCGCCAGGGCCAACGAGTCCGGGCCGCCGGAGCAGGCCACCAGCACCAGCCGGCCGGCGTGCTCGCGCAGCACCTGCCGGACCGCGACACGCAGCTCGGCGACTGCTGGAGCGAGCCTGGGCACCTGCGACTCAGGCGACGGTCGGCGGTGAACCGGAGATCGGGCCGTGCACCCGGGCCACCCAGGCGTCCGGATCGCCCAACTCCTCCAGCCGGGGCAGGGTCAACGGGGAGTCGAAGACCTTGTTGAAGCCGGCCATGCCGACCCGGTCCACCACACCGTGCACGAACTTGCGGCCCTCGGCGTACTGGCGCATCTTGACGTCCACGCCGAGCAGCCGGCGGATCGCCTTCTCCAACGGGTTACCGGCCTCGCGGCGGCGGTTGAAGCTGGCCCGGATCTGCTCCACGGTTGGAATGATCTCCGGCCCGACCCCGTCCATGACGAACTCGGCATGCCCTTCCAGCAGGGTCATCAGCGCGGTCAGCCGGTCGAGTACGGCGCGCTGCGCGGGGGTCTGCACGATGTCCAGCACGCTGGCCCGGCTCTGCGGGTCGCGGATCGACTCGGCGAGGGTGCCGACCCCGCGCCGGACCCGGTCGACGAAGTTGTCGCCCCCGGCCTGTGAGGCGTCGACGAACGCCTGAACCTGGCCCAGGAAGTGGCCGCGCATCCACGGCACGGCGGTGAACTGGGTGCGATGGGTGACCTCGTGCAGGCAGACCCAGAGTCGGAAGTCGCGCGGATCGGCGTGCAGCTTCCGCTCCACTTCGACGATGTTCGGGGCGACCAGCAGCAACTGGCCGGGATCGCCGGAGAACACCTCGTACTGACCGAGCACCCGGCCGGAGAGGTAGCCGAGCACCGTGCCGGCCTGCACCCCGGTGACCCGGGAACCGATCGCGTCGGTGAGCGCGCCCGGCTGTCGGTCCCCGGCCGCCCGGGAGACCAGCGGTGTGATCACGTCACGCAGCCCGGCGATGTTGGCGACGGCCCAGTCCCGCCGGTCGACCACCCGCACCGGCGGGTGCGCGACCTGGGCCTGCAGACCGGTGTACGCCACGACGTGTCCGGCCGCTTCGTCGGTGAGCCGGCGGAGGTCGTTTACCACCTCGGTCGCTTCGTCGAGCGAAGCCTTCGGCCCAGACTTACTCAGCGCGCCGGCGGTTGCGGCGGCCAGATCCCAGTCCACGAACTGCGCCATGCACCCACCGTACCCGGGTGACGCCCGCCGACCCCGGTGATCATGCCCCGGTCAACGGCAACCGCACCTGACCAGGCTCGCGGCGATCCGGTCCAAGCCGGCCTGGGCGGCGTCGATGAGCAACGGCACCTCGTCGGCCAGCACCGCGAACGCCAGCAACCGGCCGTCAGCGGTGGTCAACGTGCCGGCCAACGCGTTGATGCCGGACAACGACCCGGTCTTGGCCCGCACCACGCCGGCGCCGATCCGTTGCGGGGCGTCCGCCGTCTGGTACCGACCCTGCAGGGTGCCGGACCAGGCGGCGACCGGCAGACCGGAGAACAGCCCGGTCAGCGCGGGATGGTCGCCGCTGCCGGCGAGCACGGTCAGCTCGGTCAGCAGCCCCGGGGTCACCCGGTTGCTACGGGACAGGCCGCTGCCGTCGTACAGGTCGCTCTGTTCGGCCGGCAACCCGAGTTCGGCCAGTACGGCGTCCATCGCGGCCGCCGCCCCGGCGAACGACGCGGGTTCGCCCCGGGCGATGGCGACCTGCCGGGCGAGCGCCTCGGCGAGGATGTTGTCACTGTCGGCGAGCATCATCTCGACCAGCCGGGCCATCGGCGGCGATTCGACCCGGGCCAGCTCGGCACCCGGACCGGCCTCCGTCGGCTGGTCGGGGTTCGCCCCCGACGACCGGCCGGGGGTCGCCGGCTGACCGGTAGCCGGCCGTCCGGTCGCCGACGAGGTCGGTGCGTCGACGACCGCGTCGGCGTCGCCCACGGGCTGCGCCGCCGAGCCGGAGAGCTGGCGGGTGTAGCCGGCCGGTGCGGTGTCTACCGCGTTAATCGGCAGCCCGAGAGCCCGGGCAAAGGCCCGGCCGGCCGCCAGGTCCGGTGCGGCCGAGCGCGGCGCCCAGCCTTTGGCGGCGGCGGGATCGGTCCGGGCACCGTCCACCATCAGCGCGGTGATCGCAGCCGCGTACCCGCCGGTCGGGATGTCGTCGTCCCACCCGGGCCCGAATGCCGGCCCGGAGAAGAGCGAACTGTCGATCAGCACCTTGGTCGGCGCCGTGTCGCCGAGGGCGGTACGGGTGGCGGCGGCCAGCACATCGAGCCGGGCGGCCCCCGGATAGAACCCGGTGTCGTCGATCGACACGGTTGGATCGCCGCCGCCGATCAGCACCACCTCGCCGGGCGCGGCTCCCGCGACCACCCGGGTCGGGATCTGGTGTGTCGGCCCGACCGCGGCGAGCACCGTCGCCGCGGTGACCAGCTTGGTGGTCGACGCAGGCACGGTCAGCACCGCCGGTTCGCGACCGTACAGGACCGCGCCGGTTGTCATGTCCCGGACCGAGACGTGCACCCGGTCACCGAGGCCGGAGCGGCTGATCGCCTTGTCCAGCGTCTCGGTCAGACCGGCCGCGGTGGGCATCGGGGCGTCGGCGGCCAACCCGGCCAGCACCGGGCCGGGCGTCGGCTCGGTGGACGCGCTCGGGCCAGGACTCACCTCGGCGGCGCCGAGCCAGCCGGCCACCGGCCCTGGTTGGAGCACCGCGATCGAGGTCCCGCCGGCCAGCAGGACGGCACCGGCGACGGCGGCGATCAGCGACCGGGCCCGGCGGTGCCGGTCAGGTGACGACTGGCCAACCGACGGCGCCGGCCCGGCCGGCGCAGACTCAGCCGGCGCAGACTCAGCCGGCGCAGACTCAGCCGGCGCAGGCTCGCCCGGCGGTACCGGTCTGGCGGTGTCACGAGCGGGCACTGACTCGCGTCCCCGGTGGCCGCCGGTCGAGACGTCGGCCGGAGCCGCGTCGGTGCCGCCGGTCGCGGTCGGCACGGTGGCCCGGCCGGTCACGGGCGCCGACCCGGTGACCGGCGGGGTCGCCGTAACAGATGCCGTACCGGTGGGCGGCGGCGGGGCGGCCGGCGGCGAGGCGGCCCGGCCCGATGCCGTTGGATCCGGATTGCGCACACCGGCCGGGGCGGCGGCAGAATCCTCCGACGGGACCACTCGGTCACTTTTCGCTGGCGGTCCACTACTCTGCGACGCGGGGTCGGGTGCTCCGCCAGCCCGATCGGGTTCACTGACGGCTCCAGCGGACTGTGAGTCTTCCCTCCCCACCGGCCCCACCTCCCAACTGACGAACGGACTAGGCGACACTACTTGTGTTCACAAGGCGAGCGGGAGCCGAAACGGTCGGGCGGGGCAACGCCCGGACGGCGTACCGCTCTATTTCCGTAGCCAGCGCGGGCGACGAGGGAGCGTGAGTATGGATTTCGACGTTACGGTTGAGATCCCCAAGGGTCACCGGAACAAGTATGAGGTCGATCATGCGACCGGCCGGATCCGGCTGGACCGCACCCTGTTCACTTCGACGCAGTATCCAGCCGACTACGGTTTCATCGAGGGCACCCTCGGGCAGGACGACGACCCGCTGGACGCCCTGGTGCTCGTACCGGAACCCACCTTCCCAGGATGCCTCATCCGGTGCCGGGCCATCGGCATGTTCCGGATGAAGGACGAGAAGGGCGCCGACGACAAGGTGCTCTGCGTGCCGTACGAGGACCCCCGTCAGGAGCACCTGCGCGACATCCACCACCTCGGCGAGTTCGACCGGCTGGAAATCCAGCACTTCTTCGTCGTCTACAAGGACCTGGAGCCGGGCAAGTCGGTCGAAGGCGCGACCTGGGTCGGCCGGGTCGAGGCGGAGGCGGAGATTCAGGCGTCGTTCCGCCGCCGGGAGGCCGCCTTGGAGCGCGGCGAGTCGGCCCACTGACCTGATCAGGCGTCGGGCTGCTCAGCCGGGCAGCCCGACCGCCCACCGGTAGAGCCCGAAGACGGCACCGGCCAGCGGAACGACGCAGATCAGCACGGTGATCTCCAGCAGGTCGGCCGCCCGGCTCAGGTACGGCGACGGTGACCGGCCGGCGTACCGGGCACCGGCTGCGGCGGTGGACACCGCGACCACGCCCCCAGCTACGACCAACGTCGGCGTCGACACCGGTAGGTACGCGGGCAGCACGCCGAACACGCACAGCGTCGTGGCCGCTGTCCCCGCCACGAGCAGCGGCAGCCGCTGCCGGGTACTGACGAACGTCCGCGAGCGCAGCGACATCGCCAGCCCGACGACGCCGACCAGCGCCACCCCGACCACCCCGCCGACCTGCACCAGCACCACACTGGCCGCGACGCCGGCGGCGGCGTACCCGATCAGCATCCCGGTGAGCAGCCGCTCGGCCCGGACCACGGTACGCGACACCAGGTCACCCGTCCCGACGACCGTCGGCACCTGGCCGAGCCGGACGGCGAGTCGGGGCAGCAACCCG
Source organism: Micromonospora sp. LOL_014 (assembly GCF_048060245.1). Taxonomy (NCBI): domain Bacteria; kingdom Bacillati; phylum Actinomycetota; class Actinomycetes; order Micromonosporales; family Micromonosporaceae; genus Micromonospora; species Micromonospora sp. LOL_014. The sequence goes on along the minus strand of NZ_JBHMIP010000026.1, from coordinate 93,749 downwards.
ACCCCGCAACCGACTACCACCAGCAGCCCGGCCGCCGCGCCGGACGCCCCGGTGACCGTCGACGCGGCGAGGGCCGCCATCGAGCCGAGCCCGGCCACGGTCGCCACGGCGACGAAGATCGGCCCGCCGGCGGCCACTGCGGCCCCAGCGGTCATCGTCGCGCCCAGCAGCACCAGCAACCCGGTCGCCATGGCCGCGGCGGTCGGCCAGTCGTCGGGACGGAGCCCGACCGGACCGCCGTCGCCGCCGGCGAGCAGACCCACGGCGAACGCGTACGGCAACGAGCCGGCCCCGAGCACGACGCCGGCCGCCGCGTCCCGCCGGACCCGCCCGGCCAGTACCCCGACGACCAGCACCGCAGCCCCGACGAGGGCCGCCGCCCATGCCCGCTCGGCCGTTGCGGTGCCGGCCCCGACCAGCACCAGCCATCCCACGCCGAGCCACAGGCCGGCCGCGCCGAGCGCGTACCCTCTGGTCGTCGCGGCCGACCAGACCCGGCCCTGCTGTCGGGCGGCGGCCGCGATCGCCTCGGCGACGTCGTCGTACTCCGGCTCCGGCCAGTAGATCCGCCCGGGCACCAGATGCAGCACGTCACCGTCGCGGACCCCCTGCTGGTGCAGCGCCTGCCCGGCGGACACCGGTACCCCGTCCGCCCGACGCAGCACCCAGCCGCCGTGCGGTTCACCGTCGTCGGCCAGCCCGTCCCCGTTGTGTCGCAGCAGTTCCGGCAGCAGTTCGGCGACCGGCACGTGTCCGGGCAGGGCGAGATCCAGTCGGCGGCGCGGTCCGCAGACGGTGATCCTGGCCAGGCTCACGTTCATCGTCCCTCCTCAACGCCGCACCGGCCGGGCCGGTGCCGGCCCGGCGACCGCCATCCACCGCCGATCCATTGCGGAACACTCTACGTAGGTGTTAGCTGACGCGATGACGGGCATCGTCCTCAAGAGATTCGAGCGTCGTCCGGCACCCGAGATCCCGGCTGGGGAGGTCCGCATCCCGCCGCCGCCGCAGGTCGCCGATCCGGACTCCGGCCGCTGGCAACGCCTGCTGGCCCTGCTGCCGATGGCTGGCGGATCGGTGGCGATGGCGGTGCTGCCGGGCCGCGACGGCGGGGTCTACCCGTACCTGATGGCTGCGGTGTTCGGGGTGTCGACGCTGGCCATGTTGGCGACCAGTTGGAACTCCACACCTGGCACCGGCGCGCGGTCCGCGACCGACCTGGCCCGGCGTCGCTACCTACGGCAGTTGGCCGGCCTGCGCAGCCAGGTCCGGGGGACCGTGGACCGGCAACGAACGGCGCTGAACTACCGGTACCCGGAGCCCGGTCGGTTGTGGTCGACGGCGGCGAGCAGCCGGGTCTGGGAGCGCCGACCGCAGGACCGGGATTTCGTGACCGTACGGGTCGGGGTCGGATCGCGCCCACTCGCCACCCCGCTCGTGCCGCCGGCCGACGACCGGCCGGTGGACGAGATCGAGCCGCTCACCGCCGCGGCGCTACACCGGTTCATCGACTCGTACTCGCTGGTACCTGGGTTGCCGATCGTGGTCGGACTGCGCGACGTCGCCCGAATCTTCGTCGTCGGACGGCCGGACGGCACCGACAGGTCCGGCGCCGAGCAGCTGCCGGCAGTCGACCCGGCGCTCGACGCCAGCGGGTCCGGCGACGATGCCCCGGACGGGGCGCCGGCCGCGCTGGTACGCGCGGTGCTGGCCCAGCTGGCCGTCCTGCACGCCCCGGACGACCTGCGCATCGCGGTCTACGCACCGGCCGACTGTCGCGACCGGTGGGAGTGGGTCAAGTGGCTACCGCACGCTGGTCATCCGCGGCGCGCCGACGCCACCGGCCCGCTGCGGTTGGTCACCGGCAGCGCCGTGGAGCTGGCCCGGCTGCTGGACTCGATGTCCCCCGCACACGTCGTGGTGGTGTGCGACGGCGCCGATCCAACCGGCGGGACCGGTGCGGACGACGGGACCGATCTGATCGACGGGGGCGGGAACGGCGTCACCGTGGTCCTGGTGGGCGTACCGGCACCACGGATACTCGACCGGGTCACCGTGGAGCTGTCGGTCGCACCGTCCGGTCGGCTGGTCGTCCGTGAGCCGACCGGGCCCACTCATACCGGGACGGCCGACAGGCTGGGTGTCGTCGAAGCGGAGGCCCTCGCCCGGCAGCTTGCCCCGTTACGGCTCGCGACGAACAGCGGGCCGGCCCGGTCCGCCGCAGTCGCCCAGGCGGACCTGGTCCAACTGCTCGGCTTCGGCAGCGGTGGGGCCGGCGCCCGCTGGTGGACGACGGCCGGACCGGACCGCAGCCCGTCAGTCGACCGCCACCTGCGGGTCCCGTTCGGGGTCACCGCCGAGGGGCACCCGGTCGAGCTCGATCTCAAGGAATCGGCGCTGCATGGCATGGGGCCACACGGGCTGGTGGTCGGCGCCACCGGCTCCGGCAAGTCGGAGCTGCTCCGTACGCTGGTCCTCGGGTTGGCGCTCACCCACCCGCCGGAGTCGTTGAACCTCGTCCTGATCGACTTCAAGGGTGGTGCCACGTTCGCCGCGCTGGATCGATTGCCGCACACCGCTGCGGTGATCACCAACTTGGCGCAGGAGCTACCGCTGGTGGACCGGATGGCCGACGCGCTGCACGGTGAGGTGGTCCGCCGCCAGCAGCTGCTACGCCGGGCGGGCAACCTGGCCAGCCGACACGACTACCTGCGGGCGCAGCCGGCCGACGAGACCCTGCCGCCGCTGCCGTCACTGGTGATCGTCTGCGACGAGTTCACCGAACTGCTCACCGCCAAGCCCGACTTCATCGACATCTTCCTGCAGATCGGCCGGGTCGGACGGTCCCTGGGGGTGCATCTGGTGCTCGCCGCACAACGAGTGGACGAGGGCCGGTTACGGGGACTGGACACCCATCTGGCGTACCAGATCGGGCTGCGGACCTTCTCGGCGCTGGAATCGCGGGCGGTCCTCGGCGTACCGGACGCGTACCACCTGCCCCGCGAGCCGGGCCACGGTTTCCTGCGGTACGGCGCCGGGGCACCGGTCCGGTTCCGGGCCGCCTACGTCTCCGGGCCGTACCGCCGACCGGCCCCGCGCCGGGCCGGTGGTCCCGGCTCGACGCCCAGGCTGTACGGCTTCCGGACACACCCGGTGCCAACGGCCGCCACCCGGCCGGAACCGGCAGGAGCGCCGTCGGGCGTCGACGCCAGCCTGCTCGAGGTGAGCATCGACCGGCTGGCCCGGTACGGTCCACCGGCGCATCGGATCTGGCTGCCGCCGCTGGGCGAGCCACCCCGGCTGGCCGACCTGCTCGGTCCGGTGCGGCTGGTGCCCGGTCGGGGTCCGGCCGTGGCCGATCCGGACCGGTCGGGGCGGCTGCGGGTGGCCGTCGCCGCCATCGACAAGCCGTACGAGCAGCGCCGGGATCCCTTGTGGTTGGATCTGGACGGGGCTGCCGGGCACGTCGCGGTGGTCGGCGCGCCGCAGAGCGGAAAGTCCCAGCTGATCCGGACATTGATCTGCGCCCTCGCGCTGAGCCGTTCCCCGGCCGAAGTGCAGGTGTACTGCCTTGACTTCGGCGGCGGGGCGTTGGCCGGGCTGCGGGACCTGCCACACGTCGGCGAAGTGACGGTCCGCGCCGAGCCGGCGACGGTACGGCGTACCGTCGCCGAGGTCACCGACCTGCTCGCGAGCCGGGAGCGGCGGTTCGCCCGGGACGGGGTGGAGTCGATGGCCGCGTACCGCGCCCGCCGCGCGACCGGGTCCGGCAGTACGCCGGACGACCCGTACGGTGACGTCTTTCTGGTCGTCGACGGCTGGACCACCCTGCGCGGCGAGTACGACGACCTGGAACCGTCGATCACCGACCTGGCCACCCGCGGCCTGTCGTACGGGGTGCATCTGGTCGCCTCGGCACCCCGCTGGGCTGACTTCCGGCCGGCGCTGCGGGATCTGTTCGGCTCCCGACTGGAGCTGCGACTCGGCGACCCGATCGATTCGCTGGTGTCGCACCGGTCGGCGGCCAACGTGCCACCGGGGTCGCCGGGTCGCGGGATCACCAGCGACGGCCTGCACTTCCTCGCCGCCGTAGCCTCGGTGTCCACCCTGGCCGATGCATTCGCGGACGGCTGGGCGGGGCCGGCGGCACCGCCGATCCGGCTGCTACCGAACCTGCTGCCGTACGCCGCATTGGACCGCACCGGCACGGCCGGGCTCCGGCTGCCGATCGGGCTGGCCGAGTCGGATCTGCGGCCGGTGTCGATCGACTTCGCCGCGGATCCGCACCTGCTGCTGTTCGGCGACGCGGAGTCCGGCAAGTCGAGTTTCCTGCGCGCCCTCGCCACCACCGTCGCCGGTCGGTTCGCCCCCGAACAGGCCCGGTTGATCATTGTCGACTACCGCCGCGGCCTGCTCGGCGCGGTGGACACCGACCACCTGATCGGTTACGGCGGCAACGCGTTGCATACCACCGACCTGATCGACTCGGCCGCGGATCATCTGCGTCGGCGGCTGCCCGGGCCGGACGTCACCGCCGCGCAGTTGGCCGGCCGATCCTGGTGGACCGGGCCCGAGTTGTTCGTCCTGGTCGACGACTACGACCTGGTCGCGGCCGGATCGGTGAACCCGATCCAACCGCTGTTGGAGTATCTGGTGCATGCCAGGGACGTCGGCCTGCACCTGGTGCTCGCCCGCCGCGTCGGGGGTGCCGGGCGGGCCCTGTACGAGCCCGTCGTCCAGCAGTTGCGCGAGTCGTCCGCCGCCGGCCTGGTGCTCTCCGGCGACCCCGACGAGGGACAACTTGTCGGCGGGGTCCGCGCGGCGCCGCTACCGCCCGGCCGAGGTCGGCTGGTCACCCGCCGGGACGGCATCCGACTGGTGCAACTGGCGTACCTGCCGGCGGCCGATCCGACCGGGCCCACCGGTGGCGCGAACCGGCTATCGGCTTCCCCCAAGACTGCTTCTGACAGTGCAGAATCGCGGTAACCTCCGTGCAGCAAGTGTCTGCTGGGGTGAGAAGGCCAGATTGTGACGTCGTTGCCGCACCATCCACGCAGCGCCGCCCGTTGGCTCGTCGGGGCGGTGCTGGTCCTGGTGACCGCCGTCAGCGGTCCGGCCGCGCCGCCCGGGCCAGAGCCGGGACGCACCGGCACGGGCTCCGCAGCGGCGGCGAGCGCCGCGCTTCCCACCCGGTACGACCCGATCCGGGACGAACAGTGGCAGTTGCGGGAGTTGTCGGCGACCACCGCCTGGCAGTACGCCACCGGCGCCGGGATCACCGTCGCCGTGATCGACTCCGGGGTGGACGCCAGCCACATCGACCTCGCCGGCCAGGTACTACCCGGGATCGACTTCGTCGACGACGGTGACGGCTGGTCCGACCCGGTCGGGCACGGCACCACCGTCGCCGCGCTGATCGCCGGCCGTGACGACGACGAGGACGGGGTGCTCGGACTCGCCCCGGACGCCCGGATTCTGCCGGTTCGGGTGCTCGACGAGGAGAACCGCTACGACGACGCGCTGGTCGTCGCCAAGGCGGTCCGCTGGGCGGTCGACAACGGGGCCCGGGTGATCAACCTGTCGCTGGGCGGCAGCGGCGACAGCCCGGCGCTGGCCGCCGCGCTGGACTACGCGTTCGCCAGCGACGTCGTCGTGGTCGCCTGCACCGGCAACGTATCGGCCAACGGCACGTCGCGGGTCTGGTACCCGGCCCGGGAGCCAGGCGTCGTCGCCGTCGCCGGGATGGACCGGGGCGGCGAACAACTGTGGTCCGGTTCGATCACCGGACCGGAGACGGTCCTCGCCGCACCCGCCACCGGGCTGGTCGGCGCCCGACCTGACGGCTACTGGCAGGTGCAGGGCACCAGTTTCGCCGCGCCGCTGGTGGCCGCGACCGCAGCACTGATCCGCTCCCGGTTCCCGGAGATGTCGGCGGGCACGGTGGTCACCCGGCTCATCGAGACCGCCCGTGATCTGGGCGCGCCGGGCCGGGACGACCGCTACGGCTTCGGCCTGGTCGATCCGGTAGCCGCGCTGACCGACGGGGTCGACGCGGTGCCGCGCAATCCGCTCGACGACAACCGGACCCCGGGTGTGGTCGGCTTCGGCCCGGCTCCCGGTCTGGAGTCCGCAGCGCCGACGTTGGCCGGCGGCTCGACCCGGATGGGCGGTCAGGACACCGGCGACCAAGGTGCCGGGTGGGCGATCGGGCCGATCAGCGGACAGCGCAGTGCAGGCGGCGGCCAAGGGCTGCTCAGCAGTGGTCTGCTGCTGCTGCTGGTCACGGCCGTAATCGGCACCTGGCTGGCCCGGCGGATGCGGATGGCGACGGCTGCTGCCCGCAGCGACGTCAGGCACACTCCCCGGTGGCGGTCCGGCGGGTACTCCGTACTCCCAGAACCGCCGCCGCCGACGCCTCCTCGGCGGTGACCGCGAATCCGGTGTTCGGGTCGTCCGCCGCCGCCGCGAAGATCACCCCGAGGACGAGTCCGTTGGCCGCGACCAGCGGCCCTCCGGAGTTGCCGGACCGGACCAGCGCGCGGATCGTGTAGACCTCGCGGAGGACCTCACCGTCGTCATAGATGTTCGGGCCGGTGATCGGTCCGACGTCGCGGACCCGGGCGGACTGTGCGTCGTACGGCCCGTCCAGCGGGAAGCCGAGCACGATCGCGTCGGCACCGGACGGGGCCGGACGGTCGGCGAACGGCATCACCGGAGCCGGCAGGTTCGGCACGTAGATGACCGCCAGGTCGCGCTCCGGGTCGTAGACCGTCACTCGGCCGTTGTGCCGCTCGCCCAGAACCTCCACCGCCACGGTCTGCGTACCGGCGACCACGTGCGCGTTGGTCATCACCCGGTCCTCGGCGTAGACGAACCCGGAGCCTTCGATCCGGCGGGAGCAGCGGGGCGCGGAGCCGAGCACCTTGACCACCGACCGCTGGGCGTTCGCCACCACCTCGGAACCGGCCAGCGCCGGGTCCGGGGCCGGTACCTCGCGGACCCGGGTCGGGGTGAGCCCGCCGAAGACGTTCGGGAAGCCCCGGGTGTCGACCGTGTCCCGCAGCGCGTTGGACAACGCCTGCGCCTGCGGTGGCATCACCCGGTCGATGCCGTTGAGCAGGGCGCTGTTGCGTACCGCCCCGGCCAGGCCGGGCATCGCGGAGGAGCCCAGCGGCACCGCGACCAGCCAGGCCACGAGCAGCACCGCCACCAGCGAGATCGCCGCCCCGCCCAGGTCGTCGGCCCGGCGCCCCACCGGGCTGGTGATGGCGTGCCGCAGCCGGGAGCCGGCCCAGCCGGCCAGTGCCTGGCCGAGGACGGCGAGGCCGAACACCGCGACCAGTGACACCACGACCCGGGCCACAGTGTCGACGAACTGTTCAGCCAGCAGCGGCCCAAGCTGCAGACCGACCAGTGCGCCGCCGATGAACCCGGCGAAGGACAGCACCCCGATCAGGAATCCCTGGCGGTAACCGCTGATCGCGAATACCAACATGAGCAGCAGCAGCACGACATCGACGGCGGACACCCGTCAAGACTACGGGCACCGGGCGAGCGGCCCGGCCGGCAGACGGACGTGGCGGCCGGCGGTCAGCCCGGCAGGCCGGCGGAGCCGTCCACAGTTGCCGCATCGCCGCCGGCCCGGTCACCGAGCGTGTCGGGCAGACCGGCGGCCGACGGATCGCCGCCGGACGACGGCTCGGGCGGCAGGTCGATGATCCGACCCGTCGGCCAGGCACCGGCCCAGCCGGCCATGTCCAGCAGTGCGGACAGCACCCCGGCGGTGAATCCCCAGACCAGCATGCCGCGCACCTGGAAGGCTGGTGACACCCAGCCGCTCGGGTGGCGTACCTGGAGTCGGTTGTCCGGATCCACCAGCTCATCGACCGGCAACCGAGTGACATGTGCCACTTCTTCCGGTTGTCGGGGGTGCACCGGATGTGGCCGATGCCACCAGCCGAGCACCGGGGTGACCACGAAGCCGCTCACCGGGATCCACAGCCGGGGCAGTTGGGCGAGCACGGTGACGCTGCCCGGGTCCAGCCCGACCTCCTCCTCGGCCTCCCGTAACGCGGTCGCCCGCGCGTCCCGGTCGTCCGGGTCGGCCGCGCCACCCGGGAACGCGGGCTGCCCGGCGTGGTTGCGCATGGTCGCGGCCCGCTGCAGCAGCAGCACGTCGGGCTCACCCGGCCGATGCTCGCCGAGCAGGACCAGCACCGCGCTCGGCCGACCACCCCGGGCCGGGGTCGCCAACCGGGTGAAATCGGCGGTACGGGCGGAGCGTACCCGGGTGAGCAACGGCTGCCACCAGGCCGGCAACGGTTCGGAGGACAGGGGGTCGGTCACGGGACCACCGTCAGGCCCAACTCGCGCTCGACCAGGTCGGCGAGCGTGGCGTCGTCGACGGTGCCCTCGTAGGTCCGCCGGATCTCTCCGTCTGCGTCGACGAACAGGGTCAGCGGCAGGCCGACCCGCTCGACCGCCAGCAGCAGCTTCCGGTCCCGGTCGACCAGGCTCGGGAACCGCAGCCCCAGATCCTCCGCGACGGCGACGGCGGGGTCCCGGTCGTCGTAGGTGTTGACGCCGATCAGGTGCAGCTGCCCGGCGGTACGGTCGGCGAGGCGTTGCAGCGCCGGCAGCTCCTCCCGGCAGGGCTGGCACCAGGAGCCCCAGAAGTTGATCACGGCGGGTCCGCGTACCGCCGCGACGTCTATGACCGTCCCGTCGGCGAAGCAGGCCAGGCTGACATCGGGCAGCGGGGTGCCGCCGCCCGGCGTACCGACGTCGGTCGACGGTTGCGGCGCGGCGACGGCCGCCGCAGCGGGCGGCGCGGTCAGGCCGGCGCAGTCGGCGAACGGGACCGGACCGGACGCTTTGGCAGCGTCGCCCGCCGCGGCACCCGGGTCGGTGGTGCAACCGGACGCCACCAGCAGCAACGGCACCAGGGCGGCGGCGAACCAGGACCCCGGCCCGAGCCAGCGGCCAAGCCCCAGCCGACGGCCAAGCCCCAGCCGACGGCGAGGTCCGGGTTGACGGCCGGGCCCCGACGGACGGCCGGCGCTCATGGCACCTCTGCTGTGACGGTCGCCTCCGGCACCAGGTCGGCGGGGATTCCGGCCTGCTCGGCCAGCTCCTTCGCGCGGGGGCCCTTGAGCAGCTTCACCGCCTCGGCGGGAGCGGTCGGACCGGTGCCGTACGCCGGGCAGAGCGGGGCGAGCGTACACGCGCCGCAGGCCGGTCTACGGGCGTGGCAGACCCGTCGGCCGTGGAAGATCACCCGGTGGGACAGCATCGTCCAGTACCGGCGCTCGATCAACGCGCCGACCGCGTGTTCGATCTTCACCGGATCGGACTCATCGGTCCACGCCCAGCGGCGGACCAGCCGTTGAAAGTGCGTGTCGACGGTGATGCCAGGGACCTCGAACGCGTTACCGAGGATGACGTTCGCGGTCTTGCGGCCGATCCCGGGCAGCTCGACCAGCTGCGGCAGACGGCGCGGTACCGCGCCCGCGTACCGCTCGGTCAAGGCCTGACCGAGCCGGATCAGCGAGCCGGCCTTGTTGCGGAAGAAGCCGGTCGGCCGGATCAGCTCCTCCAGCTCGGCTCGGTCGGCGGCGGCGTAGTCGGCGGCCGTCGGGTAGCGGGCGAACAGCTTCGGGGTGACCTCGTTGACCCGCTTGTCGGTGCACTGCGCGGACAGAATGGTGGCGACCGCCAACTGCAGCGGACCGTCGTGGTCGAGCTCGCAGTGCGCGTCCGGATGGATCTGCGCCAGCAGTCGCGCCATCCGCCGGGCACGACGTTTGCGCCCCAGGTCGGTCTCGGTGCGCACGGCCCGGGCCGCCACGGGCACGGTGGCTGCGGTTCCGGTGCCCGCGGCCGGGGCGGTCGCGGCACGGGGGGCTGGCGGTGTCACACCGGCCAGCCTACGTCGGCGGGTCAGTCAGACGGTGGTGAGATGGTGCCGTCGTCGTCGAACTGGGCGCCGGTCTGCGCAAAATCCGATCCGCTCAGCTCCCGGACCAGGTCGAGCCCGCGGCGTTGCTCGTCGACGACGGGCAGCCCGTCGCCGTTCATGTAGGTGGCGACGAACTCACCGTCGACCCAGTCGCCGTCCGGGTCGAGGGTCACCTTCAGCACCCCGCCCCAACCCAGCCGGCCGTTGTTGTTCAACGTGCCGCCGCCACCGGCGAAGTTGCCGAGGCTGTACGCGATCAGCCGGCCCTGGTAGAACTCCATGCCGCGCAGCACGTGCGGGCCGTGGCCGACGATCAGGTCAGCCCCGGCGTCGATCATCGCCCGCCCGAAGGCCATCGGATCGCCGCGGTTCTCTCCGGCGAACAGCTCGGTGCCCGGGGTGACCCGAGTCATCTCCGCTCCCTCGGCACCCATGTGGACCTGCACGACGACCAGGTCAGCCTGCTCGTCGGCGCGCCGGACCACCTCCGCCGCAGCGTCCAGGTTGATCAGACTGTTGTTCGGCGGGGAGTACGAGGAAAAGCCGGCCACCGCGACGCTGATCCCCTCGACGTCCAGCACGGTGATCTGGTCGAGCGCGCCGGTGTGCCGCATACCGTGCTCCTCCAGCGTCTGCTGGGTGTTGCGGTATCCGGCCTCGCCGTAGTCGTACCCGTGGTTGTTGGCCTGGTTGAGCAGCATGAACCCGGCGTCACGCAGGTGGGCCGCGTACTCGGGTGGGGCCCGGAACTGGTGGCACTGGGCGGCGCCCGGGGCGCACTTGCCGGTGCCGGTGTCGACCGTCAACGGCTCCTCCAGGTTACCCATCACCAGGTCGGCGGCGAGGGCCTCGGTCACCGAGTCGAAAAAGCCGGCACCGTCGTCGGGCGGCAGCCGGTTGGGCGCGTTGCCGAGCACGATGTCGCCGGTAGCCGACATCGAGACCTCCTGCGGCTCCGGCGACGTAGCGGCGGTCGGCGACGCGGCCGACTGCCACTGTGGTTCGGATCCGGACCGGTTGATCCCGCCGAGCGCTACGACTCCGACCAGCACGGCACCGAGCAGAACGGCGGTCAGCACGACGATCGACAGGACGGGTCGGCCTGCGGCGGGCTCCTGCCGCCGGCGCCCCCGGGCGGCACGCTGGGCGTCACTCACTGGCGTGAGCCTACCGGCCGGGGGTCCCCGGCGACGACAACCGTCCGGCCGGTTCGTCGCTGTGTCCGATCTGCCGTCTTTGCGAATCCGCCACGCCACCATGCCGGGAAGTGCCGCCGCGTACCGCCGCGTGCGCCACCCGGGCGAGCCGCGCGCCCCACGTCGACCGGGGACCGCCGTACCGCTGCTCCGGCCCGTCGGGCGGGCAGAGCACCACCACCGCGTCGGTCGCCGTGCCGGTGGCCCGCAATCCGAGCTCGACCAGCGCCTGGGTCTTCGCCTCGGTGATGGTGGCGACCGCGTTCACCAGGGCGGCCTCACCGAGCCGTACCGGAAGCGCCGCCACGATGTTGATCGTCCCGGCCAGCGGCGGTGCGGGGCCGGCGGCGCTCGGTGCGGCGGCCAGCACCGGGGTGCCGAGCCCGACGGTCGCCCACACCTGCACGCCGGCCTCGTCGCGGGTCACCATCCGACGCACGTCCACCCCGGTGAGCAGGCCGACACCGGGTCCGCGCAGGTCCGCCTGCTCGGCCAGATCGACGAGATGGGTGTCGGGGTCGTCACGGTGGTACGACATCGGCACGGTCGCGTTGATCACCCACCAGCGCAGCCCGATCCCGCCGCCGAGCGGGGCGGAACTGATGGCCAGTAGCGGCTCGGTGAGCGCCCAGCAGGCGTACGGCAGGGTCCGACCGTCCTCGGTCCGGGTGGTGAACCATGGTCGGGCGACGTCGGGAGACACCGGTCGACGATACGGCGTCCGCCGGCCGCACGGCGGTGACCGGTCGGCGCGCTTGGTGTCGCATATTAACGACGGATCCACCCTGTTGGGTTACGCTCCTGGATCAAGATTCGGAGGGTGCGCATCCGGCCAGGGGCGGAGTGCACCTAGACTGACTGCGCGCGGCTGGTCACGGCTGGGGTGCCGGGGAACGGACGCCGCGCAGGCGGAGGTGCGCGATGGACGAGGTGCTGGCTCGTAGCGGGATCTTCCAGGGCGTGGACCCGGAGGCCGCCGAGGCACTCGCCAAGGAGATGGAGACGATCGAGGCCCGCAAGGGCGAGGTCGTCTTCAACGAGGGTGAGCCGGGTGACAGCCTGTACATCGTGCTCACCGGCAAGATCAAGGTCGGCCGACGGGCGGCCGACGGGCGGCAGAACCTGATCGCCGTGATGGGCCCGTCGGACATGGTCGGCGAGCTGTCACTGTTCGACCCCGGGCCGCGTACCGCCACCGCGACCGCCGTCACCGACACCCGCCTCGCCCGGCTGCGCAAGCAGGCGCTGCGGCCCTGGCTGAACAATCGGCCGGAGATCGCCGAGCAGCTGCTGCGGGTGCTTGCCCGACGGCTGCGCCGGACCAACGACGCCCTCGCCGACCTCATCTTCACCGACGTACCGGGACGGGTCGCCAAGAACCTGCTGCAGATGGCCGGCCGGTTCGGCACCCGCGACGGTGGGGTGCTGCGGGTGACCCACGATCTCACCCAGGAGGAGATCGCCCAGCTGGTCGGGGCGTCCCGGGAAACGGTCAACAAGGCGCTGGCCGACTTCGCCTCCCGGGGTTGGCTGCGGCTCGACGGCAAGAGCATCATCATCCTCGACCCCGAGCGGCTCGCCCGGCGCGCCCGGGTGTGACCCGGCGGCGGATCTGCCCGGAGACCGGCGGCAGATCCGACCCTGATCGGGCAACGGCTGGCTCACCGCACCGAGGCGGTCGCCCGGCAGACCGCATCCACCGGGGTGACCGGTCGGACCTCCCGTCCCAACGCCTGAAGCAGCGAGTCCTCAATGTGGAACCCGTGCACCCAGAGGCGGTAGCGCGCTAGATCCGCCTCGCTCGGGCAGAGCACCTGCGCCTCCACGTCGTCGGTCGGCACGTACCGGACACCGCCCTGTTCCTGCAGAATGGCCACGCTCGCGTCGTCGACCGCGATCACGCTGCCCCGGATGTGCTCGGTCTCCCCGCCTGGCACCTCGATGGTGGTCACTGTGCTGGGCAGCACCGGCGCGGTGGCCACCGAGTACGACGTCCAGGCCAGCGCGATCATGACGGTGAGTTGACCGGACGCGACCAGCAGGTGCACCGTGCCGGGCAACACCGGGCCGGTCACCACGAGGGCCAGCAGCGGCGGCACGGCCAGGATCAGCACCACGAACCACTCCCCGGTGGTCGCGGCCTCGACCAGGGTCGGCGCGAGCAGACCGTAGTAGCCGAGTAGCAGCAGGGCGAACAGGGTCAGTCGGGTCGTCCGGCGGTCGTCCGGCGGGTCCTCGGCCGTGCGGCGCTCGTCCACCGTACGGGTCAGCAGTTGGGCGGTGGCCGCGATCGCCGGCAGCAGCAGCGGCAGATAGAGGATTTTCCAGGTCACCACCGCGACCAGCAGGGTAACGATCAGGAACCAGACGGGCACCACTCGCATCCAGCGGACCAGCAACGGCGGTTTCGGGCGGGCCCACCGCCGCTGGTCGTTGTCGACGCTGACGGTCAGCACCGCGCTGATCGCGAAGAGGGCCACCATCGCACCCGAAACCACCCGGCTCGCGGTGCTGACAAAGGCGGCGACCAGGTTCACCGGGTTGACGTTGGCGGCCAGCAGCAGGGTGGTCTGCAGCTCGCCGCCGGCCTCCACGACCAGCCGGAGCACCGAGATGATCGCCGGGGCGCCGACCACCACGCTCCAGAACTGCTGCGCCGCCCGGTTCCGCCGATCCGCCTCGTCGACCGGGCGTTCCGCGGCGGTCACCGCCGGTTCTTGTCGTCGTGGTCCACCAGATCGGGTGCGCCGTCCGGCCGGGGCTGACTGGCCTCGCCGAGCCACTGGCCCAAGTGGTTGTTGTACGCCGTCTCCCAGGCGTTCGCCTCGTCCCGCTGGTCCCGCTGGTAGCTCTTGTCCAGAAAGTAGCTGACCAGGTCACGAAGGTTCTCGTCCTCGACCGGCACCCCGATGCCCAGTTCTTCCTCGACGCCGAACGGCATGTCGACGATGGTGAGTTCGTCGGGGTTCTCCGAACGGAGTCCGGCGAGGATGGTCTCATCGGAGACCATCGCCTGGAAATCGCCGGCCAGGATGCCGTCCCGGCAGGCGGCCGGGTTGTCGGCCTGCTGGTGCGGGATCCCGCGTTCCCTGAGCATCGCCTCGGTGGTGGAGCCGCCAGCGACGCAGACGGTGTACTCCGCACTGTTCAGATCGGTGATCGTGGTGATCTCGTTGATGTACTCGGTGGCGACGAGCACCTCAGGTGTGGTGATCAGGTACGGGCCGGCGAACCCGACCCGCTTCTCACGTTCCTCGGTGATGGAGAAGCTGGCCACCACGATGTCGACCTCGCCGCTGCGCAACTTTTCGATTCGGTCCTCGGTGTCCAGTGGCACCCACCTGATGCTCTGGTCGCCGAAGCCGAGGGAGTCGGCGATGTAGCGGGCAATCTCGATGTCGAAGCCGTGGTACGCGTTGTTTCGCCGGTAGGACATAAGCGGGATGTCGACATTGACGCCGATATGCAACTCGGTCCGCTCGCTGATGGTCGAGGCCTCCCGGAGATCCCGCACAGTTGGCCGGTCCGGCGGCTGGTTGTCCTCGCACGCGACGAGAGCGACCAGGACCAGGGTCGAAGCAACGGCTATTGTGGTCATCATCTGCCGGGTGCGGTGGTTGATGTATGTGCGGAACCTGGTGGATTTGTCAGCCATGGCAACCTCGCGACTGCGACAGTCAGGATCGGTTACGTCTCGGACAGCCGTCCACATTGCCGGCTCTGTTTTAGAGTAGTGGCTGCCGGCTAGATCTGACCCCGTCGAGTTGCGCCACGCGAGATCAGGCGATCTTCATGCCGGTCGGTTCAGGCGATCTTCGTGCTCGGCGGGGTGGTCGACCGGGTCCGGGCCGACGGCCGGTTGCGGGTCAGCAGCGCGAGCAGGCAGCCGACCAACGTCCAGCCGCAGAGCACGAACCACTGCGGCAGGGTCGGCGCTTCCGGGAAGTACGAGATGCAGCGGATCAACGAGACGGACGCCCCGGGCGGAAAGAACTGGCCGATGGCGCCCCACGGCCGGGGCAGGAATTCGACCGGCAGCGTGGCGGCGGAGATCGGACTGCCGACCAGCATGATCAACACGGTGCCGACGCCGACGCCGTGCAGCCCGAACAGGTTGCGCAGGCCGATCACCGTTGCCGCGATGGCTGCCACGGTCAACCCGCTCGCGGCCGCGTTGAGCGGAAAGGATCCGGAACGCGTACTGGCCGACCACCGCGACCGCCGTACCGGCGATCATGGCGAAGACCGCCAGGGTGAGCAGCCGGCGGGCGGTGCCCTGGATGCCGATCGCGATGAAGATGCCACCTTTGAGACCGCCGAGCAGCAGCGGAAAGAAGAACGCGCTGAGCCCGGCACCCCGTTCGTCGTGCGGGGAGAGCGGTACGACGTCGGTGACCGGTAGCCGGGCGGCCGTGGTCTGCCCGGCCGGGTTCAGCACTACGGCGCCGTACACCTCGCGGTGTCGGATGGCCTGCACCGCCGCGTCGCGGTCGGCGTACCGACGGACGGTGAACTCGTGCGGCCGAACCTGCTCCAGCGCCGCGACGATCGTCGTCGACTCCGGCTGAGCCGGGACGGCCGCCCCGTTTCCGGCTGCTCCATCGGTCACCTCGGCCGCTCGGCGGTTGCGCAACTGCCAGGTCAGGCTAACCACCCGGGTAGTCGGACAGCCGAGACTTGCGCCAAATGCCAGTTACCGGGCGGCCAGGGTCGGACCGAACAGTTGACCGGGCCCCTTGCCCGCCAGGCACCGGTACTGGTGGTCACCGGCGGCGAGGTCCGCCGGTTCCGGCAGCAGCACCGTGTACTGCCAGTCGTTGGCGTCCATCCGCAGGGTGAACAGCCGGAAGCTCTCCGCCCCGCAGGCCTCGACGACGGCCGGGTCGGACCGGATCGCGGCATGGTCGGCAGCCCGCAACCGGGTCGGCAGCTCACCGACCGCGAACGTCTCCCAGGTGTGCCGGCCGGTGCAGGCGGTCGCGGTCAGGGTACGCGGAGAGTTCGACACCCGGCCGTTGAAGCATTCGAGATCGTCCGGACAGCGCAGCTCCGGTCGCAGCGTCAGGTGGCAGTTCGGCAGCGCCGCGCCCGCCGGACCGCCGCCGGTGGGGTCGCTGGCAGGGCTCTCACTGGCCACCGCACCGGTCGTCCGCTGGTCGGCTCCGGTGATCGGGGGAAACGTGCTGGGACCGGAGCCCTTGGCCACGATCCAGGTACCCAGGCTGGTCATCGCGAGCAGTACCAGCAGGCCGAGCCCGCCGGCAAGGGTCCGCAGCCAGGAACGGACGGCGTTGTCGGGCGAGGTACCCGGTCGGCCGACCGGCGGGTCGGGCGGATCGGCAGCCGACGGCGGCGGGCCGGGGCGTTGCCCGGGCACCTGACCCGGCTCCGGCGGGGGCGGCACCGGGACGCTCCAGGACGCGTTGCGCTCCGGCCGGGACGGCACCGGGGTCGTCGGGTCGGCCCAGCTACTCGACCCGGTCGGTGGCCCGCCGGAGACCGGGGCGATCGAGAACGGCGGCCGGTGCGGGGCGGCCGGGCTCCAGTGCTGACCGAGCGGCACCGCCGCCAGCATGTCCCGCAGCACGACCGCCGGAGGTCGGGCGGCGGGATCGTTCGCCATTCCCTGGCGCAGTACGTCGGTGAGCGCCGGGTTGACCCCGGGCAGGTCCGGCAGCGGCCGGTCGAACATCTCCAGGAGAGCCACCAGGCTCGGGTTGCGCTCGTCGTCCCAGCGGGGCGGCTTGCCGCGCATGATGGCGTACAGGGTGGCGCAGAGCGCGTAGACGTCGGCGGCGGCCGACGGCGGACGGTGCTGGAACGACTCGGGTGGCGCGTACGCCGGGGTCAGCACCTCCAGGGTGACCGAGGCATCGCGGTGCTCGACCAGCACGGCCAGGCCGAAGTCGGCCAGGGCCGGCTCATTGAACCGGGAGTAGAGGATGTTGGCCGGTTTGACGTCGCGGTGCAGGACGCCGAGATGGTGGGCGTCGGCGAGCGCGTCAGCGATCTTGACCCCGACGTCACGGGCCTCGAAGGCGTCCAGCGGGGAGGTGCGCATCCGGTCGGCGTACGAGCCGTCGCACATCTCCATGATCAGGTACGGATGGAGATCCCCGGTGACGCCGACGTCGAAGAGGTCCACCACGTGCGGATGCGACGACATCCGCCCGGCGGCACGCGCCTCCCGCATGAACCGGCGCTGGTCCCGCTCGTTGTCCAGAGCCCGGTTCTCCACCTTGACGGCGACCTCCCGGCCGACCGACTCCTGGACCGCACGGTAGACGGTAGCGTAGCCGCCTCTGGCAAAGACCGACAAATCTGACAGTCCAGGCACTGTGGGGAACGGCAGCGCGCTCGGCAGTCTGTCGTTCACACGGTAAACGGTACCCAAGACTCCGGACAGCCGGGGCGACCCCGGGCCCGGGTCAGCCGTCGCCAGCCGACCGGCCGGTGCCGGGCGACAGTACGCCCACCCGGCGGCGACGTTCGGTCAGCAACGCCACTCCGGTCACCACCGCGCCCAGCCCTTCCCAGGCCGCCACCCCGACGAACCGCACCGGAGCCACCTCGGCTACCACGACCACGGTGAACACCACCGTGGTGACCAGCCGAAAGATCACCGAGAACAGAAAGAACGGCCGCCAGTCGGTGACCGCCGCCAGCAGGTAGTAGACGCCCATGTTGAACGAGGCCATCGACGACGCTGCCATGAACGTACGGGTGTAGTCGCCGGCCGCCCGCTCCCCGGTGGGCAGTGTGTCGAAGCCGAGCAGTACGAACAGGACATCGGGCTGAGCCAGGCCGACCGCGCCCAGCAGCAGGGCCATCGCCCCGAACACGGCGACGGTCCACCCGGATACCGAACGGGGCAGCTTCATCGGGTTTCCTCCGGCCACAGTACGCCCACGGTGGAGCACAGTGGGGTCAGGCTAGCGAGCGCGCCGCCCGGCCGGCATCCCCGGGTCCGCCATGATCCACCCCGCCGACCAGGCCACTGTCATCCACAGTAGACCTTATCGCGTCGGCTGCGGCCCGTTCGCCGACCTGCTCGGTGCCGTACGCGAGACTGACCGCCCGGTCAGCTGCCTGCCGTGCCGCGACCTGCTCGCCGTTGGCGGCGAGCGCGGAGGCCAGCACACCGAACCCGACGACCTGGCTGCGGACGTCCTCCGCTGGCGAGTCCAACGCCCGCCGGGCCCAGTGCAGCGCCGGCTCCGGCTGCCCGTCGGCGAGCAGCGCCGCCGCGTACCGGGCCAACGTCTGACGCCGGGAGAACAACACCGCCGGGCTGTCCATCGCGGTCGCGACCGGTGCCAGCAGCCCGACCGCGGTCGGTGGGTCACCCGCCGCCAGCCGCGCCGAGGCGAGCAGCACCCGTGGCGCCACCTGGACGGCGGCCAACGGGTCATGCGGCTCGACCGACGTCAGCACCGACTGCGCCAACCGCTCGGCACCGGCCACGTCACCGCACTCCAGGGCGACGAAGCCGCGCAGCGTTCCGGCCATCCCGATCAGCAACGGGTGATCTATCCGCTCGCCCTGGGCCAGCGCGTCGGAGAGCAGATCGGCGGCGTGTTCCCACTGGCCGAGCCCGCGCGCGACCACCCCCCGCGCCAGCAACGCGAAGCCCCGACCCCAGTCGTCGGCCGCGCTGTCGAAATCCCGGTACGCGCGCCGCGCCGACTGGTCCGCCTCGGCCAACTCACCCAACTCGGCCGCGGCGAACGCCTCGACCGCCCGCAGCGTGCCGACCGCCCACGCCTCCCCCACCCGCTCGCCGAACGGCAGGAAAACCCGGGCCAACCGGCGGGCGTCGGCCAACCGGCCGGAGAGCAGCCGGGCGAACGCGGTGGTGCCCCGCAGCCAGGCCCGCCCCACCGGGTCGTCCAGCTCGACGAACAGCCGCGCCGCCCGGTTCAGCACCGCGTCGGCGCCGGCGAAGTCGCCGCGCATCGTGGTCACCCACGCCAGGCTCTGCAACGACCAGGCCTGCCCACGCCGGTCGCCAGCTGCCAGGTTCACCTGGTACGCCGCAGCGAACCGGCTGCTCGCCCGGCTGAGCCGGCCGGCCAGGAAGTCGGCCATCCCGAGTCGGCGCATCGCCTCCGCCCGCTCGGCGGGCAGCCCTACGTCGGTGGCCACCCGCAACGCCTCACGCCACACCGCCACCGCACGGGCGGCGTCGCCCACCGCCCGGTGGGCCCGACCGGACACCAGCAGGGCACCGGCCCGGGCTGCGGCATCCTCACCGGCGTTGGCGAGCACCTTCTCGGCGGCGGCCAACGCCTCGGCCGGCCGCCCGGTCTGCAGCAGCGCGCGGGCGTAGACCAGCCGGTCGGCCTTCGGCACCATGTCCCCGCCGAGCGCGGACGCCCGCTCGGCGTACTCCACGGCCAACTCCGGTTCACCGACCGCGATCGCCCGGCGGGCCGCCCGGCCCAGCGCCGCGACTCCCAGCGGCCCGACGGCGCGGGCCGCCGAGTCCGGGCGCAGCCCGACCGCCTCGGCCAGGCCGACGGCCCGTTCGACGTGATCGGCGACGAACACGTCCCGCAGCGCCGGACTCATCCCGCCCGGCCCACCGCTCGCCGGGCCGGTGCCGACCGCCGCTGGCGCGTCGGCCCCGGCCGCCCACCGGGCCAGACACGCGTGCCGTTCCGCCAGGTCGGCCTTGCCGATCCCGGCATAGGCGGCCTCCCGCATCAGCGGGGTCGGGAAGGCGAAACCGACCCGGGTGCGGTGCAGCATGCGTCGCTGCAGCAACTCCTCGACTGCCCGGTCGAGCTCGACCGCCACCACCGCCGCCGGCCGGCCGTCCCGCCGGTCCCGCAACGACTCCAAGGTGCCGTCCGGCACCACGTCGCCGACCACCGCAGCGTCACGCAGCACCGACCGGGCGTCGGCCGGCAACGCGTCGATCCGGGCGGCCAGCACTGCGGCCAGGTCCCGGGAGAGCAGCCGGCTGCTCAGCGACCCGGGTGCCAGCCGCCAGTCCGCGCTGTCGCCGCCAGCGGCGTCGGCGTCGGCCGACGGACCGGTCCGGGTCAGCGCGCCCCGCTCGATCAGCAGGGTGACCAGCTCGGCCAGGTAGAACGGGTTGCCCTGGGCGGTGGCCAGCAGCCGGTCCACGTCGGGTTGCGGCAGCCGCCCACCGCCCAGGTACGAGGTGAGTAGCCGGGCCGCGTCGGACCCGCGCAGCGGCGGCAATGGGTGCACCTCGGCGTCGGCCACCCCGGTCAGCACCCCGGCGGTACGCACCAGCTCGGGTCGGCCTAGCAGCAGCACCAGTACCGGACCGGTGAGCCGGGACAACGTCTCGCCGAGCACCTCGACGGTGTCCGGCAGAGCGTCGTGCAGGTCGTCGACCACGATCAGCAGCGGCGCCTCCCGGGCCAGGGCGCTGAGCAGGTCGGCCACCGCGCTCGGGATCGCCTCGGCGTCGAGCACCGGAGCGTCCGTGGTCAGGTCGGCCGGGCCCGACGACGGGTGCGCGGCGGCCGGTGGATCCGCGTACCCGAGCAGAGTCAGCAGCAGGTCGACGGAGAGCGGCGGCGGCTCCGGACGGACCCGGGCCAATCGTTGCCCGAGACGGCGCAGCCGCTCCTCGACCACCGGGCGGGTGACCGCGGTGGAGCTGTCCCGGGGCAGGCCGGCCGCGATCCGCACCAGGTCGGCCAGTGGGGCCAGCCGACGCCGCTCACCGAAGGCGGCGCAGCGGACCGAGAGCGCCCGCGCGCCGGTGGGTGCCGCGTACCGTCCGGTGCCGACGTCGTAACCGGCGGCGTACCGCTCGACCTCGACGGCGAACCGGGACTTGCCGATGCCGGCCTCCGCGGTGAGCACCAGCACCCGAGGGTCGCCGTGGTCGATCACCTCGGTGAGCCGGCCGGCCAGCCGGCCGATCTCGGCCTCCCGCCCGACGAACGGGGCCTGGTCGCCGATGCCCGACCGGGTGCCCGGTGCGTCGTGCAGACCGAGCAGCTCGTACGCCTCGACCGGGGCGCGTTTGCCCTTCAGCCGCAGCGGGCGCAGCTCCCGCCAGGCGGCGACGTGCCGGGTGCCGGTCACGGTGCCGGCGCCGGCGTACACCGCGCCGACCGCCGCCGCGTCGGCGAGCCGCGCGGCGGTGTTGACCGTGTCGCCGATCACCGTGTACTCGATGGCCGCCTGAATGCCGGCGACCACGTCACCGGTGTTCAGGCCGACCCGCAGGCCGAGCGGGGCGCCGCCGCCCCGCTCGTCGTCGAGCACCCGCCGCACCGCCCGCTGCATGCTGAGCGCGGCCCGTACCGCACGCTCGGCGTCGTCCTCGTGGGCGACCGGGGCGCCGAAGACCGCCATGATCCCGTCACCGGTCAGCTTGTCGACGTGCCCGCCGAACGTCTTGACCGCCCCGGCCAGGGCGGCGAGCACCCGGTCGGTGACGGCACCGACCCGTTCCGGGTCGAGATCCTCCGACCAGGAGGTAAAGTCGGATAAATCGCCGAAGAGCACGGTGACCACCCGGCGTTCGGCAGCCGGTAGGAAGGCAGCGGCCGGCAGCGCACCGCCACAGTTGTGGCAGAACCGCGCGCCGGGTACCGCGACGGTTCCGCACACCGGGCAGGTCACTGGCGGTCCAACCCGGTCCACCCCGGTGTCGATTCCCGGTCACCGGCCACGCTGTAGGTCAAGGCGTCCAGGTAGGCGAGCTGTGCCCGGACCGACCACTCGGCGGCCGGCCACAGTGCCCGGTCGACGGTGGCGTACACCTCGGCGACAACGGCCGCCGGTTCGGTCACGCCCCGGGCCACCACCTGGCGGACCTGGTCCAGCCGGGCCTGCCGGTGGGCCAGGTAGAACCGGGCGGCGGCGGCGCAGTCGGTCAGCGCCGGGCCGTGCCCCGGCAGCGCCGTGACCTGGTCGTACGCCGCGAGTCGCCGCAGGCTGGCCAGGTAGTCGCCGAGGTCGCCGTCGGGCCAGGCGACCACGGTGGTGCCCCGGCCGAGGATGGTGTCACCGGTCAGCACGGCCTCCCGCCCGTCCGGCCCGGCGACCAGGAAGCAGGCCGAGTCGGCGGTGTGGCCGGGGGTGGCCAGCACGGTGACGGTCAGCCCGGCGACGTCCAGCACGGTCCCGTCGCCGAGCCGGGTCGCCTCCGCCGCCCGCCGGTCGAGGGCTTCCCCGTCGCGGTCGGCGGCTTCGCCCCGTTCGTCGGCCGCCGGACCGCGTACCGGGGCCCGGAACCGCTCGGCGGCCGCCGGCACCGCCTCGACGTGGTCCGGGTGCCCGTGAGTCACCAGGATCATCGAGTACGGGCCGTGCGCCGCCAGCCGGTCGAGGTGGCCGGCGTCGGCCGGACCCGGGTCGACGAGAACGCCGTACCGCTCACCCGGCCGACGCAGCACCCAGGTGTTGGTGCCGTCCAGCGTCATCGGCCCGGGGTTGGGTGCCCGCACCAGGGTCGCCCAGCCCGGCAGATCACTGGCCAGGGCCGCGGCAGGGGTGGTGACGTGCGCGGTCATGGCTGCGATGGTACGGCCGCGCGGTGACTTCGCCGAGACTTCTTCAACCCGCTCGGGTGCCGGCCGGCGCTCGGCCGGCGCGGACCGGGTCAGGAGACCTCGACGACGACCTCCACCTCGACCGGCGCGCCGAGCGGAAGCTCGGCCACCCCGACGGCGCTGCGGGCGTGCCGGCCGGCATCGCCGAAGACCTCGCCGAACAGCTCGGATGCACCGTTGATCACGGCGGGCTGGCCGGTGAACCCGGCGGCCGAGGCGACGAACCCGGTGACCTTGACGATCCGGGTCACGGCGTCGAGACCGACCAGGGCGTCGATCGCGGCGAGCGCGTTCAGCGCACACCGAGCGGCAAGTTCCCTGCCCTGTTCGGGGGTGACCTCGGCGCCGACCTTGCCGACGGCGAGCAGCGCTCCGTCGGCCATCGGCAGCTGGCCGGAGACGTAGACCTGCTGACCGGAGCGGACCGCCGGAACGTAGGCGGCCACCGGCGGAACCACGGTCGGCAGGCTCAGCCCCAGTTCGGTGAGGCGGGCGTGCGGGCCGCCGGTCACGACTTCGGCCGCTTCAGGTACGCCACCAGCTGGTCCGGGTTGGGGCCGGGAATCACGGTGACCAGTTCCCAGCCGTCCTCGCCCCAGTTGTCGAGGATCTGCTTGGTGGCATGCACCAGCAGCGGCACGGTTACGTACTCCCACTTCTGCATCGCGTTACGGCTCCTAGCTCTGATTCGGCAACCGCCACAGCCTACGGCCAACGGCCGGGACGGTGATCCGGGTGCATCGGCCAGATACCCTGATCGTCTGGTGGCGGCTACGGTCCGCCCACGACGAGACCTGAACCTGGGGATGAGGATGACGCAACCGCCCAGTGGCGAGGCACAGCCACCGGACGCACAGCCACCAGCGCCGGACGCACAGCCACCGGCGCCGGACGCACAGCCGACCGAGGCGCAGCCGACAGTGCCGGGGCAGTCGATCCCGCCGCCGCCCTGGCAGCGTCCCACCGCTGCGCCGTTCGCGGCGGCACCGGGTGGCCCGCCGAGTCCGCCGCCGCCGGGTCAGACCGCCGCGGCCGCCGCCGGCCGCCGACGCGGCCTGCTGATCACCTCGGTGGTGCTCGGTGTCGTACTGCTGCTCTGCGGTGGTGGCGGCATCGCGGCATTCCTGGTGATCAACAACTTGGAGACGGGTAGCGGCGCGGCCGAACCGGTCGCCGCCGTGGACGATTTCCTCCACGCCGTGTACACCGACCGGGACGTCACGGCCGCAGCCGACCTGGTCTGCCGGGAGGCCCGGGACGAGTCCGCGCTGATTGAGAAGGTGGAGGAGATCGAGGGCTACTCGTCGACGTACCGCAACCCGCAGTTCGAGTGGAACGTGCCGACCGTCGATGAGCAGGACGAAGATCGGGCAGTCGTCTCGGTCACCGTGCGCATGGTCACCGAGGACGAGCGCAGCGCGGAGCAGGATCTCAGCTTCGTGGTGGTGCAGAAGTCCGGCTGGTTCGTCTGCGACGTCAACTGAGCCGCGCCGCGCACTAGTCTGGTTGGACGTGGGGGTCACCGAGCAGTCACCTGTCGCCGCCGTACCCGGCTGGCCGTCCCGGTTGCATGTGGTGACCGGCAAGGGCGGGACCGGCAAGACCAGTGTCGCCGCCGCGTTGGCGCTCGCCCTGGCCGGCTCGGGCAAGCGCACCCTGCTCGCCGAGGTGGAGGGCCGCCAGGGCATCGCACAGCTGTTCGACATCGGGCCGCTGCCGTACCAGGAGCGCCGGATCACCGCCTCGGCCGCCGGAGGCGAGGTCCGCGCCCTGGCGGTGGACCCGGAGGAGGCGCTGCTGGAGTACCTCGACATGTTCTACAAGCTGGGCGCGGCCGGGCGGGCGCTGCGGCGCCTGGGCGCCATCGACTTCGCCACCACCATCGCTCCCGGGCTACGCGACGTCCTGCTCACCGGCAAGGTGAAGGAGGCCACCACCAGGATGGTGGACCGGCGGCGGGTCTACGACGCGGTGGTGCTCGACGCACCGCCCACCGGGCGAATCGGCCGGTTCCTGAACGTGACCGCCGAGGCTGCCCGGCTGGCAAAGGTCGGCCCGATCAAGACCCAGAGCGAGGGCGTCGCGGTACTGCTGCGCTCACCGATCACCGCGGTGCACGTGGTGACCCTGCTGGAGGAGATGCCGGTGCAGGAGACCCTCGACGCGGTCGCCGACCTGACCGCGCTGGGCATCCCGGTGGGCAACGTGATCGTCAACTCGGCCCGGCCGCCGTTGCTCGCCGACGGGCCGGTCGGCCAGACGCAGCTTCGGCGCGGGCTGGCCGCAGCCGGGCTGCCGACCGACCGGGAGACGGTGACCGGCCTGCGGGCCGAGGCACAGGAGCACCTCACCCGCCGCACGCTGGAGGACTCGCTGCTGACCGACCTGGTCGAGTTGGGCCGGCCGATCGTCCGGCTGCCGCTGCTGCCGGACGGGGTCACCCGCGAGGGCCTGGACACGCTGGCCGCAGCGTTGCTGACCGGCACCGGGTCAGCTGCTGGAAGCGACCTCACAGCGACTTGATCGGCGAATCCTGGGCCGACCCCGATACGCTCGACAGGTGCCTCCTGATCACGCAGCGCCACCGCTGGACGTCGACCGGATCCTGGCGGATCCGGGCGTACGGATCGTGGTCTGCTGCGGTGCCGGCGGGGTGGGCAAGACGACGACCGCGGCGGCGCTGGCGCTGCGCGCCGCCGAGCGACACGGCCGGCGCACCGTGGTGCTCACCATCGACCCGGCCCGCCGGCTGGCGCAGTCGCTGGGCCTGACCGAGCTGGACAACACCCCCCGGCAGGTCAAGGGCATCGAGGTGGAGGCGAGCGGCGGCGAGTTGCACGCCATGATGCTGGACATGAAGCGCACCTTCGACGAGGTGGTGCTCGCGCACACCGACGCGGAGAAGGCCGCCGAGATCTTCGCGAACCCGTTCTATCAGGCCATGAGCTCGACCTTCGCCGGCACGCAGGAGTACATGGCGATGGAGAAGCTGGGCCAGCTGCACGCCGGCGGCGAGTGGGATCTGATCGTGGTCGACACGCCGCCGTCGCGGTCCGCGCTGGATTTCCTGGACGCGCCGGCCCGGTTGGCCCGCTTCCTGGACGGCCGGATGCTCCGGCTGCTGCTGGCGCCGGCCCGGGCCGGCGGTCGGAGCATGTTCAGCCTGGTGACCGCGTCGTTCGGGGTGTTCTCCCGGGCGGTGCAGAAGATCCTCGGTGCCCAGCTGCTCAGTGACCTGTCCGGTTTCGTGGCGGCGCTGGACTCGATGTTCGGTGGATTCCGGCAGCGGGCCGAGCAGACGTACCGGGTCCTGCAGGCCGACGAGACGGCGTTCCTGCTGGTCGCGGCGCCGGAGCCGGACGCGGTACGGGAGGCGGCGTACTTCGCCGGTCGGCTCGGGGCGGAGCGGATGCCACTGGCCGGGCTGGTACTCAACCGGGTGCACGAGCCGGCTGTGCCCGGGTTGTCCGCCGAGCGGAGCCTGACGGCCGCGCGGGAGCTGGACCGCGACGGCGGGCATCCGGCGACGGCGGAGGTGCTGCGGGTGCACGCCGCAGTGGCACAGCAGTCGGCGCGGGAGCGCCGGGTGGCGGCGCGGTTCACCGACGCGTTCCCGCAGGTGCCGGTAGCGACCGTCCGCGCTCAGCCCGCCGACGTGCACGACGTCGACGGGCTACGGACGATCGGCCACGCGGTCGCCGGCTGATCCTGGTCCCACGCAGCTCCCCCTGGTCCCGCGCATCCCCCTGGTCCCCGCGCAGTTGCCGGTTCAACGGGTCACTTGGTGGCGACGAGCACCTTCTCGCGGTCCCGCATGGCCGCTTCGAACATCTTGCGCCAGCTCGCCACCTGCGGGTGCCGGCGCAGCAGGGCCCGCCGTTCCCGTTCGGTCATGCCGCCCCAGACCCCGAATTCGATCCGGTTGTCGAGTGCGTCGGCCAGGCACTCGTACCGGACCGGGCAGCCCCGGCAGATGCGCTTGGCCACGTTCTGCTCAGCGCCCTGCACGAACAACGCGTCCGGGTCTCCGCTCTGGCACGCCGCCAGGCTGGGCCAATCAGCGATCATGCCCATCGTTCCACGTCCCCCCTAGCAATTTCCGCTTGCAACCGGTGGAGTCAGTCGGCAAGCCGGGCGGCCGACGCTGCTTTCCCCCGCAGCACGCCGCCGTGCGATCCTCGCCGGACCATCATGATCTGTAGTCGGATGATTGCGCAACGTTATCGACGAAATCCACCTATCCGGACACAACGCACTTGTCGGGCGCTCTGCCGGGCAGAGATACCCGAGGCGGAAACGGGGAAACCCCGCCACCCACACCTCCCGGGGGAGAAGTAGGCGACGGAGACCACAACCGGCGGACGGGTCTCTGCGTTTAGCACAACGAGGCCGGAGCCGGCAGGAAATGCACAGGTGCGCCACACGGCGACCTCTTAAGTCCCTCACGTACCCTGACTGGGTGACCTTGATGCGGAAGCGAGACCACAACCCACTGACCAACGCCGCATCGCTGCTGATCTGCGGGCTGCTGGCCGGCGTGGTGGTCGCCGCTGCCGCGTTCCCCGCGGTGGCGATGTCGGGCCTGGCAGCCAAGGCAGGCGCGGAGACCTTCGACAAGCTGCCCAGCGAGCTGACCGTCAAGCGGGCGCCGCAGATCAGCTACCTGTACGCCGCCGACGGCAAGACCACGCTCGCCGCGATGTACGACGAGAACCGCCGCGACGTCCCGCTCAAGGACGTCGCGCCGATCATGCGGGCGGCGATCATCGCGGCCGAGGACCACAACTTCTACGAGCACAACGGGGTCGACGTCAAGGGCGTCGCGCGGGCCTTCGTCGCCAACCAGGGTGCCGGCGAGACCACTCAGGGCGCCTCGACGCTGACCATGCAGTACGTCCGGCTGGCCATCGCCTACTCGGCGACCCACCCTGAGGACGTGATCGCCGCCACCGAGGACACCAACGCCCGGAAGCTGCGCGAGATGAAGTACGCGATGCAGCTCACCAAGGAGATGACCAAGGACGAGGTGCTGGAGCGCTACCTCAACATCGCCCCGTTCGGCAACGGCGCGTACGGCGTCTTCGCGGCCAGCCAGGTCTACTTCAGCAAGCAGCCGGCGGACCTCACCATCGACGAGGCCGCCATGCTCGCCGGCCTGGTGAAGGCCCCGACGGCGTTCGACCCGACCACGCCGGGTGGCTACCCACAGGCCGTCGACCGACGCAACTACGTCATCGACAACATGGTGAAGACCGGGGCGATCACCCAGGAGGAAGCCGACGAGGCCAAGGCCGTCGAGCTGGTCGTCAACGGCAAGCGCGCGCCGAACGGCTGCGTCGCCGCCAACAAGAACCACTGGGGCTTCTTCTGCGACTTCTTCTACCGCTGGTGGATGGAGCAGGAGACGTTCGGCGCCACCAGCTACGACCGGGAACGGCGGCTCAAGAGCGGTGGCTACCACATCGTCACCAGCCTCGACCTGCAGACGCAGGACGCGGCGAAGAACGCCGTCGAGGACGCGCTGAAGACCGGCAGCAAGCACGCGCTGATGGTGGCGGCGGTCGAGCCGGGCACCGGGTACGTCCGCGGCATGGCGGTCAACCGCAACTACAAGCTCGACGACCCGGACAACCCGAAGAACAAGCTCTCCAGTGACCCGAAGAAGGCCGACAAGGGCATCCGGGGCACCTACCCCAACACCACGAACCCGCTGCTCACCGGCGGCGGTGACATCACCGGCTACCAGTTCGGCTCGACGTTCAAGATCTTCCCGCTGGTCGCGGCCCTGGAGAAGGGCTACCCGCTGGAGTACACGATCAACGCGAAGAGCCCGTACGAGTCGAAGTACATCGTCGAACAGGGCAGCCCGGCCGCCTGCCCGGGCACCAACAAGTACTGCCCGCGCAACGCCAACTCCAGCATGAACGGCGTACACAACATGTGGAGCGCCTTCGGCGCCTCAGTCAACACGTACTTCGTGCCGCTGCAGGAGCGGGTCGGCGCGGCCTCCGCCGTCGATGTGGCGCAGCGTCTCGGCATCACCTTCCGGGCTGCCAACGACGCCCGGTTCGCCGCCGACCCGGAGGGCGCCAACCAGTGGGGCGCCTTCACCCTCGGCGTGTCCAGCACCACGCCGCTGGAGATGGCGAACGCCTACGCCACGCTCGCCGCCGACGGCAAGTACTGCAAGCCGATCCCGGTCAAGGAGATCCGCGACCAGGACGGCAACAGCCTGGACATCGCCCAGCCGCAGTGCAAGCAGGTGGTCTCCACCGAGGTGGCCCGGGCCGCGATCGACGCGGCGCGCTGCCCGGTCGGCGACAACTCGTCGACGTCGCAGTGCCGGGGCCGCACCGCCAACGGCGTGCGCAGCATCGTCGGGCACCCGGTCGCCGGCAAGACCGGCACCACCGACGCGGAGAAGACCGCCACCATGGTGGTGACCACCAAACAGCTCGCCGTCGCCGGGGTGCTGGCCGACCCGGACTGGGCCGACACCAACGCCACCATGTCGCACAACATCGTCAACCCGGCGGTCTACGAGACGCTGCGGGACGCGATGAAGGGCAAGGAGAAGCAGCAGTTCAAGGCACCGAGCGGCAAACTGGTCCGCGGCGAGCAGCGCTCCATCCCGGGCGTGCAGTGCCAGTCGATCGACAACGCCCGGTCCCGGCTGGCCGGCGCCGGATTCGAGGTCGAGGTGGACCGATCCGGTGCGGTCGACTCCACCTGCCCGGCCGGCACCGCCGCCGGCACCAGCCCCAGCGGCCGCACCATCAAGGGCGGCGTGGTGATCATCCGGGTCAGCAACGGCCAGGGGGCCCAGCCGAGCCCGGGCGACGGTGACGGTGACGGTGGTCCGGGCAACGGTCCCGGCAACGGGCCGGGCCGTCCCGGCAACCCGGACGACTGACCGACGGTAACGAACGGCGGGGCGGGCACCGATGATCGGTGCCCGCCCCTGTCGCTACTTCATGATCAGATTCGTCTCTTCGACGCGACACGCCGGGCGGGTATCAGATGAGGCGCATCGGATCATGCATGCGTACAGCGCCAGCCGACGCTCACAGTCCGAGCTGACGGCGTACCTCGGCTGCCACCCGGCCCCCCTCGGCCTGGCCGGCCACCGCGGCCTGGGCCGCCTTCATGGCCGGGCCCATCTGGGCCTTGCCGGCGAACCCACCCTCGGCCAACGCGGTGGCGACGATGCCGGCCAACGCCTCGTCGTCGAGCTGACGCGGCAGGTAGCGGTCCAGCACCTCGCCCTCTGCCCGCTCCTTGGCTGCCTGGTCGACCCGGCCGGCGTCGGCGAAAGCCGCAGCCGCCTCCCGGCGCTTCTTCGCCTCCTTGGTCAGCACGGCCAACGCCTCCTCGTCGGACAGCTCCCGCTTGGCCCTGCCGGCGACCTCGGCGTTGCCGATCGCGGCCAGCGCCATCCGCAGGGTGGAGGTGGTCAGCTCGTCACGGGCCTTCAACGCGGCCCGCATGTCAGCAGTCAGGCGGTCCTTCACGGTGCTCATGAGTGGCCAAACTACCCTGGTCGGCATGCGAAAGCGCACCGTATTCCGGCTCGCCGCCGGCACCACAGCACTCGGCGCCGCCACTCTGGCGTACGCCTCGCTCATCGAGCGCAACATGTTCACCCTGCGCCGGTTCGACGTGCCGGTGCTCGCGCCGGACGCGGAACCGCTGCGCATCCTGCACCTGTCGGACATGCACATGATGCCGGACCAGCGACTCAAGCAGGCATGGGTGGCGGCGCTGGCCGGACTGGACCCGGACCTGGTCGTGGTCACCGGCGACAACCTGGCCCACCCGGACGCCGTACCGGGCGCGCTGCGGGCCCTGCAGCCGCTGCTGGACCTGCCGGGCGCGTTCGTCTTCGGCTCCAACGACTACACCGGACCGGTGTGGAAGAACCCGCTGGGCTACCTGCTGCCCGAGCGGGACTACCGACCCGGCCCGGACCTGCCGTTCGAGGAGCTGCGCGAGGTGCTGGTCGGTGCCGGCTGGCACGACCTGAACAACCGGCGGGCGTCGTTCAAGGCCGGCGGCCGGCTGATCGACGCGGCCGGCGTCGACGACCCGCACATCGAACGCGACGACTACGCCGCCGTCGCCGGCCGGCCGTCGCCGGAGGCCGACCTGAGCCTCGGCCTGACCCACTCCCCGGAGCCCCGGGTGCTGGACGAGATGGCTGCCGACGGGCTCGACCTGCTGCTCGCCGGGCACACCCACGGCGGGCAGGTCTGCATGCCGTTCGTCGGTGCCCTGGTCACCAACTGCGATCTGCCCCGGTCGATGGCCAAGGGCCTGCACCGGTGGCCGGGCACCGACTCGTGGCTGCACGTCTCGGCCGGGCTGGGCACCCACCCGACCGCGCCGGTCCGGTTCGCCTGCCCTCCAGAGGCCACCCTGCTGACCCTGATCGCACGCTGACGCAGGTCAGCCGGCGTCCGGTGACGCGACGCCCCGGGGCGTCGGCGGCGCACCGGGGATACCGGATTTGCCCTGCCGGGCCGGTGGGCTAGTATTGCCCAGCGGACCTCGGGGTGTGGCGCAGTTTGGTAGCGCGCTTCGTTCGGGACGAAGAGGTCGTCGGTTCAAATCCGGCCACCCCGACCAGGTCAAGGGCCATGTCGAGCACATCGACATGGCCCTTCGCATGTCCAACTGCGTGTCTGAGCGCCCTGGCTGGTGCAGTCGAGTCTCCCACCCGGCAGCGGATCGCCGGATGAGACGGTAGCGAGGCGGCGGCGGGTCCGGACGCCCGCGATGCTCGTGTTGGTGTTCACGCACCTGGTTCTCCCAGATCTCCTGGTCGTAGTCAGGGTCGGGCGGGATCCAGCGGTGTGAGCCGTCGTCGTAGTGCATCGGTTCGTCGCCGGGGCGCAAAATCGACATCACAGCCAGCCGAGAAATCGCCAGTAGAGGTCGCCGCCGTGCCCGGTCGGCAGGTCGGTCATCGCCTCGATCAGGTTGGTGGCGAGGTAGACCGACAGGGAGACGCGGGCGTCGGCGTACTCGATCTTGAGTTGTTGTCGGCTGTCGAGGCACGGCCAGGCATGCCCGCAGCCGGCGCAGACCCAGCTCGGGCGGGTGGGGACGTGCATGCTCATCCGGCGTTCTCCGGCTGGTCGACGGCGGCGACGTGCACACCGAGGTCGCGGAGCCGGCTGAGCGCGACCTCGGTGCGCCAGCAGCGGCCGGTGGCGGTGAGCGGGTCGCCGCAGGCGCAGTCGTCGGCTCGCGGTGCGTGCCGGTCGACCAGCGCGGTCAGGTGGTCGATCTCGACCTGGCGGGGGACGGGGTCAGTCATCGGCCGGCGCGGTGCGGTCGCTGACCGGGTGGCCGCCGGCCGGGTCGGGGCCGGGGTCACCCCATACCCGGGTACGCAGCGACGGTCGGTCGGTGGCCGACAGCGTGGTTTCGGCGAAGTCGACGACGTCGAGGTGGGCCAGCGAGTCCCGCAGCGCGGCGGCGAACCGGGCGGCGGCTTCGATGCTGGTGAGCCGGGTCGGCAGGTGGATGGTCCAGCGCGGTTCGTCGCTCACCAGTGGCCTCCGTTGCCGGTCTGGCGCTGGTGTTCCGAGCGGTAGACGCCGGCGGGTGGGTCGTTGAACCGGCAGCCGACGTGGCGTTGCCGCCACTGCCGCAGCCCTTCGCGTAGCCGGTCGGCCTCGGCCCGGTCGACGGCGGCCTGCCGGGTGAGCCGGTCCAGCTCGTCGGCGACGTCGCGCAGGTACGCGTACACCGCCGCCGGGTCCAGCCCACGCCACCGGGTGTCGAACTGCATCGCCCTGACCTGCCACGGCTCGACGAGTACGCCCTGCCGAGGCACCACCCGCCCCCGCCTGCTCCGCTGCTCCATGACTTCTCCTCGTGAACTCGACACCAAACGCTCAGCCAACAGCCAGGGAAGGCCACGCTGATCGACAACTCGCATCTATGGATGAGCCGATTAGTAGTTCGAATCGCGAAGCGCAATCGTTCGCCATCCAATGATCATCGCCGCGCTCTACTCCGGTGCGGCAGGACCTGTTTGTAGTAAACGGATTGTCGGCGTCCTCCGGTAGCCTGTGAGGACACTGGACGCGTTGAACGCGTTGAACGCCGGTCCGACCAGGGAGGCTGCGGATGACACGGCAGCAGAGGAAACGCAACGAGCAACTGCGGGAAATGATCAAGGCGTGCCGGTGGTCATACGATGCCTGTGCCGCAGCAGTTCGAGTCATCGCCCGCGAGCACAACGACGACCTGCGATCCTGCGATCGGTCACACGTCGGCCACTGGGTCGCAGGGGTACGGCCAAGTGGTCGAACCCCTCGCTACCTCGCCGAAGCGGTCAGCCGTCGACTCGGTCATCTCGTCTCACCGACCGACCTTGGCTTCGACGTGGACGGTAGCCTGGAAGCCGACCTAGGCGGACTCGACTGGTGGGTGGACGACTGCGCCACCAACCTCGTGACGATCGGGAGGGCCGACTTGGAGCGACGAGCTTTCGCGCTCAAAGCCTTGTACTCGCTGGCTGCGCTCGCGGTTCCTTTCGAGTCCTGGCAGGAGGTCGCAGACCGAGGGCGACGCGCACAAGGCGGTGGGGTCGCGGTAGGCCGCAGCGAGATTGACGCCGTGCGAGACATGCTGGCGGTGTTCAGCCGAGCTGACGAGCGGTTCGGCGGCGGCCACGCCCGTCTTGCGGTCATTCAATACCTTTCGTCAGATGTCGCTGACTATCTGCGCGGCAGGTTCTCGTCCGACTCGGAACGCAGGGCAATGTTCAGCCTGGCTGCGGAGATGACCTACCTTGCCGGATGGAAAGCATTTGATTCGTCCCTGCACGGCCTAGCTCAGCGGTACTACGTCCAATCACTGCGGCTCGCGAATGAAGCCGACGACCGCGCACTTGCAGCGTTCACTCTGCGTGCGATGGCTCATCAAGCTGTTGACCTCGGTCACGGGCAACAGGCGCTCAACCTCGCGGAATCCGCTCTCGGCTGGTCAAAGGGAAGCTCCACCCCGGCCGCCACTGCTCTGTTCGCGATCCTAGTGGCGCGGGGTCACGCGGCAACAGGTGACCGTACACGCACCTCCACGGCGATCTCTGCTGCCGAGAAGCGCCTTGCGGAATCTGCACCGGACGAGGAGCCGCCGTGGATTCGGACCAGCGGTTTCACGGAAACCTCGCTTGCTAGTCAAGCTGGACAGGCCCTGCGGGATCTGGGAGATATGTCGGGCGCCGAGACGCAGCTCCGCCGGTCGATTGCGACTCGAAACTCAGATGTCTACCGCCGTATTCACACGCTGACGTTAGCCAACCTGGGCGACGTGCAGTGCGCGCAGGGCCGTCTCGGCGAGGCAGCCGCGAACTGGAACATGGCCATGGACGCGATGACTGGCGTCAAGTCGGGCCGGGCGCGTGCCGCCGTGAAGAACATGCGAGCGCGTCTGGGGGGCGTTGGCCAGCGCCTACCCTCATTCGCTAAACAACTTGATCAGCGCGGTGCCGCTCTTCTTCGTGATGGGAGTATCCCTTCGGGGACCTGACCAGATGCACGATCTTCTGGATCAAGCAGTACCGCCCGACCCGCCACCGTCCGTATGCGCCGTCAAGGTGTGGCGGGCAGAGCCGCAGCCTGCTCCGCAGGAGTGCGGGTAGACGGCACAGGGGAGGCAGGACGAAACAGACGTGATCCGGACTGGTGAGCGATTCGGAGTGGCAGAAGGCTACTGTTGGGAGGCTCGCAGCCGCCCGACTCATCGAGGTAGCAGAGGTGCAAGATTCTCCCTCAAACGCTAAGGCCGCCCGAAGGCGGCCTTAGGATGTGGTGTTCGGGTTTCCCCTAGGCACCGTTAGAAAAGTTCTGTATCAAGAAGAGCACACTTCGGCTGGCTGCTGCAACCTAAACACTGCGTTCAGTCACAGCTGAGGCCAAGCGCGGCAGCGTCTGCCGCACGTCAGCACGTCGGTCACCGACTGACGGACAGATCCCGGGCGATCAGTTCGGCGATCTGGATGGTGTTCAGCGCGGAACCCTTGCGCAGGTTGTCGCCGGTGACGAAGAAGTCGATGGCCCGGGGGTCGTCCATCGACCGACGGATCCGGCCGACCCAGGACGGTTCGGTGCCGACCGCGTCGATCGGCATCGGGAACTCGGCGTTCGCCGGGTCGTCGACCACGATCACCCCGGGCGCGTTGCGCAGCACCTCGCGGGCACCGTCTGCGGTCACCTCACTGCCGAAGACCGCGTGTACGGCGACCGAGTGCCCGGTCACCACCGGCACCCGCACGCAGGTGGAGGAGACCTTCAGATCCGGCAGGCCGAGGATCTTGCGGGACTCGTCGCGGAGTTTCAGCTCCTCGGTGGACCAGCCGGCGTCGGCCAGCTCGCCGGTGAACGGCACCACGTTGAGCGCCAGCGGCGCCGGGAACGGGCCGAGGTCGTCGCCGACCGCCTGACGTACGTCGCCCGGCCGGGAGCCGAGCGTGCGGTCGCTGGCCGCCCTGGTCAGCTGGCTGTGCAGCAGGTCCACGCCGAACCGGCCGGCTCCGGAGACCGACTGGTAGCTGGCCAGCACCAGCTCACGCAGGCCGTACTCGCGGTGCAGCGGGGCGATCGCGACGATCATGGCCAGGACGGTGCAGTTGGCGTTGGAGACGATCCGGCGCGGCCGGCGGCGTACCTGCTCGGCGTTGATCTCCGGCACGACCAGCGGTACGCCGGGGTCCATCCGGAACGCACCCGAGTTGTCGACCACGGTCGCGCCGCGTTCGGTGGCGACCGGTGTCCACTGCCGGGACACGTCGTCCGGCACGTCCACCATGACGACGTCGACCCCGTCGAAGGCTTCCGGGCTGACCTGGTGCACCGGGAGGTCCTCGCCCCGGCAACGCACCAGCCGCCCGGCGGAGCGGGATGAGGCCAGCAACCGGATCTCGCCCCAGACGTTGGCCCGGGAGGTGAGTAGTTCGCACATGACGGCGCCGACGGCGCCGGTCGCACCGAGCACCGCGAGGGTGGGCAGCGGGCGTGCCCTGGTGTCAGGCACCGGGGCTCACCGGCCGGTGCCTGCGTAGACCACCGCCTCCTCCGTACCGCCGAGGTCGAAGGCGGCGTGCACCGCGCGTACCGCCGCATCCAGGTCGGTGTCCCGGCAGACGACCGACACTCGGATCTCCGAGGTGGAGATCATCTCGATGTTGACGCCGGCGTCGGCGAGAGCGGCGAAGAAGTTGGCGGCCACGCCCGGGTGGGAACGCATCCCGGCACCGATCAGCGACACCTTGCCGACGTGGTCGTCGTAGAGCAGGCCCTTGAAGGCGATCCGCTCCTGCTCCTTGCCCAGCGCCGCCATCGCGGTCGGGCCGTCGGCCTTCGGCAGGGTGAAGGAGACGTCGGTGCGGCCGGTGCCCTCGGTCGACACGTTCTGCACGATCATGTCGATGTTGGTCTCCGCGTTGGCCACCGTCTCGAAGATGCGGGCGGCGGCACCCGGCTCGTCGGGAACGCCGACGATGGTGATCTTCGCCTCGCTCCGGTCGTGGGCGACTCCGGTGATGAGTGCTTGCTCCACGGAAAGATCCTCCATCGATCCGGTCACCATGGTGCCGGTGTTGGTCGAGTACGACGAGCGGACGTGGATCGGCAGGCCGGCCCGGCGGGCGTACTCGACGCTGCGCAGGTGCAGCACCTTCGCCCCGCAGGCGGCCAGCTCCAGCATCTCCTCGTAGGTGATCTGCTTGATGTGCCGGGCGTTCGGCACGATCCGGGGGTCGGCGGTGAACACCCCGTCGACGTCGGTGTAGATCTCGCAGACGTCGGCCTGCAGCGCGGCGGCGAGCGCCACCGCCGTGGTGTCCGAACCACCGCGGCCCAGCGTGGTGATGTCCTTGGTGTCCTGGGACACGCCCTGGAAACCAGCCACGATCGCCACTGCGCCCTCATCCAGGGCGCCCTGCAGCCGCCCTGGGGTGACGTCGATGATCCGGGCCCGGCCGTGCACCGAGGTGGTCAGCACACCGGCCTGCGAGCCGGTGTAGGACCGCGCCTCGTAGCCCAGGTTGTGGATCGCCATGGCGAGCAACGCCATCGAGATCCGCTCGCCGGAGGTGAGCAGCATGTCCAGCTCCCGACCGGGCGGCAGCGGGCTGATCTGCCCGGCGAGGTCGAGCAGCTCGTCGGTGGTGTCGCCCATCGCGGAGACGACCGCCACGACGTCGTCGCCGGACTTGCGGGCCGCGACGATCCGCTCGGCGACCCGCTTGATGCGTTCGGCGTCGGCGACCGAGGACCCGCCGTACTTCTGCACCACCAGTGCCACGGCGGTCCACTCCCCTCCAGCTGCTGCCAACCTGCCGGCATCAGGGTACCGGCGTCCGGAGCCCGCGCAGACAGCCGTTCCCACGATCCGGCCGGGTGCGGTCACCGCCCGTGTCCGTCGGGGACGGCCGGTCGTTCGGCCCGGCCCGGTTCGCGACACGCCGACGGCCCGCCGTCGGACCGTAAGGCCGCAGGTCGTCGGCGGGCCGGCGACGGAAATCGGCGTGTCCGTGGGCCGCCCGGCCGCAAAACCCGAGCGGGTACGCAGAATGGGCGGATGCGTTCCCGGGGTCCCGTAGCGTCACGAAACTCGCCTGCCGCGCTGGCCTGCGTGGCGTTCGTCACGTTGTCCCTGCTGGGCTGCGATTCCACCGATCCGGTGACGTCGCCGCAGGGCACGCCGACCGGCGAGCAGTCGCCGTCGGCGCCAGGGAGCACCCCGCCGGCCGAACCACGGGCGCAGTTGGCGGCGGCGGCCGCCGCCGCCAGCGACCTGCGGATGACAGCGTTCTACACGTTGCAGACCCCAGGTCGGCCGGACCGGACGGTGGCGGTGACCCTGGCCGAGGACGGCGGGTGGCGGGTGGACATTCCGGGCGGCGCCCCAGGCGGCGCGGGCGGTACGAGCAGCACGAGCGGCACGGGCGACGTCGCGATGGCACAGAACGACGATGGCCTGTTCCGATGTGCGCTGCCGTCGGCCGGAAACCCGGTGACGTCGTACTGTGTCCGGCTGGGCGACCCGGACGCGGCGGTCGAACCGGCGCTCGACCCTCGGCTGCACCACCTGTTCGCCGACTGGCGGGCGGTGCTGGCCGACCGGCGTGCCCCGCTGGCGGTGTCGGTGACCGAACCGCTCGACGGCGCCGACGGCACCTGCTTCTCCGTGGAGTCGACCACCACCTCGTTGCAGCCGCCACTGGACGTGGGAATCTACTGCTACCGCCCGGACGGCACCCTCACCGGCGCACGGCTGGAGCTCGGGACGCTGCTGTTGGCGGGCCAGCCGGGCGCGGCCCCGCCGTCGATCACGCTGCCGGGCCCGGTGACCACCGGGGTGCCGCCGAACGGTGCCGGCACCCCGCCGACGAGCAGCGGATCCACGACCGGCACCGGCTGAGATTTCCGGCCGGGCTTTGCCAACCCGCGATCACCACGTAGGGTGAGAGCCGTCATGTGGCAGGCGCTCCTCCTTCGCTGCCGCGACGAGGCCCCCGAGGCCGGCACCTCGTCGCGGAGTTGACCCGCGCCGCCTTGACCCCATCCGCGCCCACGCTGTCCAGCCGCTCCGGCACCGTTCGCCGCACCTGGGCGAGCGCGCCGCCCAGCTGACCGAACCGGGCCGCCGCCCTTCGCCGTACCGACGCGGCCACCGCGACCGAAACGGCCACCATGACCGACGCGGCCACCGCGACCGGATCGCCGCCGGGCCCTGCCGGCCGACCGGACCGAGGTGCCGCCGCCGGCCGGCGGACGCGACAGCGCGGGACCGTCCCAGACCAGGAGATCGCACCATGGCACAGCCAACCGCCGGCCCAGCACGGCAGTCCGTCGACGTCCAGCCCACCACCGATCGGGTCGCCACCGACCAGCCCGCCACCGATCCGATCGCCCGGCAGCAGCCGAGCCGGATGGCGTACCAGCGTTATCAGCCCTACCACCAGCAGTTCGCCGTCGACGTACCCGACCGGCAGTGGCCAACCCGCCGCATCAAGCAGCCGCCCCGGTGGTGCGCCGTCGACCTGCGTGACGGCAACCAGGCGCTGATCGACCCGATGTCGCCGGACCGCAAACGCCGGATGTTCCAGCTGCTGGTGCAGATGGGCTACAAGGAGATCGAGGTCGGCTTCCCGGCGGCCAGCCAGACCGATTTCGAGTTCGTCCGGCAGCTGATCGAGCAGGACCTGATCCCCGAGGACGTCACGATCCAGGTGCTGACCCAGTGCCGGGAGCATCTGATCGACCGGACCTTCGAGTCGCTGCGCGGCGCGAAGCGGGCCATCGTGCACTTCTACAACTCGACGTCGGTGCTGCAGCGCCGGGTGGTCTTCGGCCTGGACAAGGCCGGGATCACCGACATCGCCACCACCGGGGCGCGGCTGTGCCAGAAGTACGCCGAGATCCACACCCCGGACACCGACATCTTCTACGAGTACTCCCCCGAGTCGTACACCGGCACCGAGCTGGACTACGCGCTGGAGGTGTGCAGCGCGGTCATCGACGTGATCGCGCCGACCCCGGACCGGCCGCTGATAATCAACCTGCCGGCCACCGTCGAGATGGCCACCCCCAACGTGTACGCCGACTCGATCGAGTGGATGCACCGGCGGCTGCCACAGCGGGAGAGTGTGGTGCTGTCGCTGCACCCGCACAACGACCGGGGCACCGCCGTGGCCGCCGCCGAGCTGGGTCTGCTGGCCGGCGCGGACCGGATCGAGGGTTGCCTGTTCGGCAACGGTGAACGCACCGGCAACGTCGACCTGGTAACTCTGGGGCTGAACCTGTTCAGCCAGGGTGTCGACCCACAGATCGACTTCAGCCAGATCGACGAGATCAAGCGGACCGTCGAGTACTGCAACCAGCTGCCGGTGCACGAGCGGCACCCGTACGCCGGGGACCTGGTTTACACCGCGTTCTCCGGCTCCCACCAGGATGCCATCAACAAGGGCTTTGACGCGCTGGCCGCCGACGCCGACGCAGCCGGCGTCCAGGTCGACGACCACTCCTGGGGGGTGCCGTACCTGCCGATCGACCCGCGTGACGTGGGGCGCACCTACGAGGCGGTGATCCGGGTCAACTCGCAGTCCGGCAAGGGCGGGGTGGCGTACGTGATGCGCCAGGAACACAACCTGGACCTGCCCCGGCGGCTGCAGATCGAGTTCTCCGGCGTGGTGCAGGCCGTCACCGACGACTCCGGCGGCGAAATCGAGCCGCAGCGGATGTGGGACATCTTCGCCGACGAGTACCTCGGCGGTCAGCGGACCGGGCCGGCGGTGACCCTGGAGTCGTACGCGACAAGCACGGTCGACGGCAAGGTGGAAGCGACCTCGGTGGTCGTGGTCGACGGCGTCCGGCACACCCTGGACTCGGCGGGCAACGGCCCGATCGACGCATACGTCAACGCGCTGCAGGCGGTGAACGTCAGCGTGCGGGTGCTGGACTACCACGAGCACGCGCTTTCCGCTGGCGGCGACGCGCAGGCGGCGGCGTACGTGGAGTGCGAGGTCGGCGACCGTACGGTCTGGGGTGTCGGGCTGGACTCGAACATCGTGATCGCCTCGGTGCGGGCAGTGACCAGCGCGGTGAACCGCAGCCGACGCGCCGGCTGAGCCGGCGGCACCGAGCCAAGATCCACTTAGGTTCCGGCGAAACGCCGGAACGGCGGGTGCCTGGCGCTGACCGCCCGGCACCCGCAAGCTAAGCAGGTGCGAACCCCTTTTCGACAGCGTCCCTGGACCATCCGATTCGATCCGCGCCGGGCGGCGGTCGCGGTAGCCGCCGCCCTGGCGCTCGTCGCGACCGCCGGCTGCGGGTCCGTCGACATCACCCTCGGCTCCCCCACCGCCACGCCGCCCGGCGGGTCGGCAGACGGCTCCGGCGACGGCTCCGCTGATCAGGCGTCCGCGCTGCTCGACCAGTTGACCGTGGCGTCCGCCGGTGACATGCGGGGCTACAGCCGGGACCACTTCCCGCACTGGAGCTCCGCCGGCAGCAACTGCGACGTGCGGGACACCGTCCTGGAACGCGACGGCACGGCGATCGAGCTGGACGGCTGCAACGTGGTCGGCGGACAGTGGCTCAGCGCGTTTGACGGCGAGTCCTTCACCGACCCCGGCGACCTCGACATCGACCACATCGTCCCGCTGGCCAACGCCTGGCGCTCCGGTGCCGACGAGTGGGACGACGACCAGCGCCGCGAGTTCGCCAACGACCTGGACCGCCCGCAGTTGATCGCGGTCTCCGCGTCGACCAACCGGGCAAAGGGTGACCAGGACCCGTCGCAGTGGAAGCCACCGAACCGGGACTACTGGTGCCAGTACGCCCAGGACTGGATCACGGTCAAGCACTACTGGGAGCTGTCGGTCACCGAGCCGGAGAAGGCGGCGCTGGCTGACATGCTGACCACCTGTCCGTGACCGCGACCGGTCGTTGACACCGACCGGTCGGTGACGGCGGTACGGGTGGCCGATGAGAGGACAGGAGCTGACCATGGGCGAGCCGGTGGAGTCGAGCCGTACCCGGGACATCGTCACCGGGCCGGGCGGGGTGATGACCGACGAGGTCGGTGTGATCACCGGCGAGTTGACGCTGCGCACCGAGTTCGCCGCCGGCCAGGTCACCCTCCGCGTGCAGTACAAGGACGCCGCGGAGTGGTACGTGGTGACCGGCGGCCGGGCCGACCTGGCCGACCCGGCCGGCCTGGACGCCGTACACGCCATCGCGGTCGGCCTGCTGCACCGCCCGGACGGCTGAAACTGCGGACAACCCGTACGGCAGCGGCTCGCGCGAACGGCTACGGCAGCGGTTCGTGCGGGGCGGAGACGGTGGCCGGCGCGGTGCCGGCACCGGCGGGGGCGACCGCTTCCGGACTCGTCCGGTGTGGGCGCAGCGACCCGGCGGCGATCTGCTCGGCCCAGTGGCAGGCCACCCGGGACGGGCCGATCTCGCGCAGCACGGGCCGCTCGTCGGCGCAGCGGGTCGGCTGCGCCCACGGGCACCGGGTGTGGAATCGGCAGCCGGCCGGCGGGTTCGCCGGCGACGGCAGGTCCCCGGCCAGCAGGATCCGCTCCCGGCGGTCCTCCACCTCCGGGTCCGGCACCGGCACGGCCGACAGCAACGCCCGGGTGTACGGGTGCAGCGGCTCGCGGTAGAGCTGGTCCCCGGGTGCCTCCTCGACCAGCGCGCCGAGGTACATCACCCCGATGGTGTCCGAGATGTGGCGGACCACCGCCAGATCGTGGGCGATCACCAGGTAGGTGAGGCCGCGTTCGATCTGCAGCTCGTCGAGCAGGTTGATCACCTGGGCCTGGATCGACACGTCCAGGGCGGAGACCGGTTCGTCGGCGACAATCAGCTCCGGACCGAGGACCAGCGCGCGGGCGATGCCGATCCGTTGCCGTTGGCCACCGGAGAACTCGTGCGGGTAGCGGGACAGCGCCCAGCGGGGCAGGCCGACCGCGTCGAGCGCTTCGCC
The DNA here is from genome assembly GCF_048060245.1 of Micromonospora sp. LOL_014. Taxonomy (NCBI): domain Bacteria; kingdom Bacillati; phylum Actinomycetota; class Actinomycetes; order Micromonosporales; family Micromonosporaceae; genus Micromonospora; species Micromonospora sp. LOL_014. The sequence goes on along the minus strand of NZ_JBHMIP010000026.1, from coordinate 51,537 downwards.
GACAATTCGTCGGCGCTCGGTGCGGTCGGCGCCGATGTCGTGCGCCTGCAGCCCTTCGACGAGGATCGACTCGACGTTCTGCCGGGGGTCCAGGCTGGACATCGGGTCCTGGAAGATCATCTGGAAGCGGCGGCGCATGGTGCGGAGTTTGGCCGCCGGCAGCCGGTTCAACGTCACTCCGTCGAAGACCACCTCGCCGCCGGTCGGCGGGGTCAGCTGCAGGATGGCCCGGCCGAGCGTCGACTTGCCGCAGCCTGACTCGCCCACCAGGCCGTACGTCTCGCCCCGGGCGATCCGCAGGTCCACCCCGTCGACCGCTCGGACGTGCCCGACGACCCGGTCCAGCAGGACGCCCCGGGTGATCGGAAAGTGCACCTTGAGGTCGCGGACCTCGACCAGTGGCTCATTCACCGGGCGGCCTCCACCGTGTCGTCGGTCTCGGGCGGGTTGACGCAGCGGAACGCGTGCCCGTCCGGCTCCCGGCGCAGCTGCGGCGCGGCGCCGAGGCAGGCGTCCACCTGGCGGGCGCAGCGCGGCGCGAAGGCACAGCCGTCCAGCCAGGGCAGCAGGTCCCGGACCGAGCCGGGGATGGGTCGCAGTCGCTGGCCGTGGCCCGCGTCGAGCCGGGGAATCGAGCCGAGCAGGCCCACCGTGTACGGGTGGCGCGGCGCCACGAACAGGGGTCGGCGGCGGGCTGTCTCGACCACCCGACCGCCGTACAGCACGTTGATCGTGTCGCACATGCCGGCAACCACCCCCAGATCGTGGGTGATCATCACCAGTGCGGTGCCGGACTCGCGGACCAGGTCCTTGAGCAGTTCCAGGATCTGCGCCTGGATCGTCACGTCCAGCGCGGTCGTCGGCTCGTCGGCGATCAGCAGCCGGGGTTGGCAGGCGACCGCCATCGCGATCAGCGCCCGCTGCCGCATCCCACCGGAGAGCTGGTGCGGGTACTCCTTCAACCGGCGGGTGGGGTCCGGAATGCCGACCCGGTCCAGCAGATGCTCGGCCTCGAGCCGGGCGGCCTCGCCGCGCATTCCCCGGTGCCGGACCAGCACCTCGGTGACCTGCACACCGATCGGTACCACCGGGTTCAGCGAGGAGAGCGGATCCTGGAAGATCATCGCCACGTCGCGGCCGCGTACGTCCCGCATCGCCCGGGGATCGAGCTGCAGCAGGTCGGTGCCGTCGAACGCGGCCTTGCCCTGGACCCGCACGCCCTTGCCGGCCGGCAGCAACCCCATGATGGCCAATGAGGTGACGCTCTTGCCGCAGCCGGACTCGCCGACCAGCCCGGTCACCTCACCGGCGTCGACCGAGAAGGACACCCCGTCGACCGCGTGCACGGTCCGCTGCCCCCGCCGGGCGAAGGTGACCGCCAGTTCATCCACGTCGAGCAGCGCCATGGCTCACTTCCGCAGTTTCGGGTCGAGGGCTTCGCGCATCGCCTCGCCCAACAGGGTGAAGCCCAACGCGGTGATGATGATGCCCAGCGCGGGCAGGATCGCCAGCCGGGGCGCGGCGTCCAGGTAGCGCTGCGCGTCGGCCAGCATCACCCCCCACTCCGGGATCGACGCGTCCGGGTTGCCCAGCCCCAGGAACGACAGCGCGGCCACCTCGATGATCGCGGTGGCCAGGGTGAGCGTGGACTGCACGATCACCGGGGCGAGTGAGTTCGGCAGGATGTGGGTCAGCGCCACCTTGCTTCGCCGGACCCCCAGGGAGGTGGCGGCGAGGACGTAGTCGCTGTTCGACTGGGCGAGCATCGAGCCGCGCAGCAGCCGGGCGAAGATCGGCACCGAGACCATGCCGACCGCGATCATGACGGTGGTCAGGCTGGCCCCGAGCAGCGCCGCGATGCTGATCGCCAGCAGCAGGCTGGGCAGCGCCAGCAGCATGTCGACGATCCGCATCAGTACGGTGTCCACCCAGCGGCCCCACCGCCCGCCGAGGCCGGCGGCGGCGCCGGCGAGGCCACCGATCAGCGTGCCGACGGTCAGCCCGATCATGGTGGCGACGACGCCGACCAGCAGGGTCTGCCGGGCGCCGACGATCATCCGGCTGAACTCGTCGCGGCCGAGATGGTCCACGCCGAACCAGTTGGCCGCGCGCGGCCCCGGGTAGAAGGCCTGCGCCTCGCGGATCTCGTCCTTCCACAGCTGCGCCGCCGGATCGTACGGCACCAGGAACGGGCCGACCAGGGCGACCAGCAGGAAGACGCCGAGGATGACGGTGCCGACGATCGCCGCCGGGTTGCGGCGCAGCCGGCGGAACGCCTCCTGCCAGAGGCTGACACCGCGCTCGTCGTCGTGCGCCGCGGAGAGCTCGGCGAGCCGGTCCAGCTTCGCCTTCTTCCGCCCCGGGCTCAGTAGGTCACTCATCGGGCCGCCTCCGTCCGCGCGGCTGCGGGCCACGCTCGCCGCAGTCCTGTCCACCCCGTACTACCGGTCAACCGCCCGCTCACCGGACCCGCACTCTCGGGTCGATGAAGGTGTAGGAGATGTCGACCAACAGGTTCACCAGTACGTAGACCAACGCGATGATCAAAATGAAGCCCTGCAGTACGGGGTAGTCCCGCTGGCTGATGGCGTCGGCGACGAACGCTCCGATGCCGCCGAAGGCGAACACGGTCTCGGTGAGCACCGCACCGGACAGCAGCCCACCGGTGAGCAGGCCGATGCTGGTGGCCACCGGCAGCATCGCGTTGCGCAGCACGTGCCGGCGGCGGATCACCCGGCCGGTCAGGCCCTTGGCCTGGGCGGTACGGACGAAGTCCTCGCCGAGCACCTCCAGCACGCTGGCCCGGGTGATCCGGACGATGATCGCTAGCGGAATGCTGGCCAGGGCCAACCCTGGCAGCACCAGGTGCCACAGCGCGTTGAGCGAGGCATCCCACTCCCGGGTCAGCAGTCCGTCCAGCACGAAGAAGTTGGTCACCCGGGTGGCGTCGATGCGGGGGTCCTGCCGGCCGCTGGACGGGAACCAGCCGAGGTTCACCGCGAAGATCGCCTTCAGCACGTACGCCAGAAAGAAGACCGGGACGCAGATGCCGATCAGCGATCCGGCGACCGATCCGTGGTCGAGCAGGGTCCCGCGGCGGCGGGCGGCCAGGTAGCCGAGCGGGATGCCGACGCCGATCGCGATCAGCATGGCGGCGGCGGTCAGCTCGACGGTGCCCGGGAAGCGTTGCAGGAACTCGGTGGTGACCTCACGTTTCGTGGAGATCGAGGTGCCGAGGTCGAGCTGCAGCAGCCGCTTCATGAACCGGCCGTACTGGATCAGGATCGGCTCGTCGAGCCCGAGGTTGCGACGGATCGCCGCGCGCATCTCCGGGGTGCCGCGTTCACCGAGGATCGCGGACTCCGGGCCGCCGGGCAGTCGGTGCAGCCAGATGAACAGCAGCAAGGAGAGGCCGAACAGCGTGGGTACGAGTTGGAGCAGTCGTCGGACGATGAAGCGGAACACGGTGCCTCGGCAGGGGGTGTGGAGGGTCGCGTGGGCGGGCGCCGCCGCCACCCGGACTGGTGGCCCGGGTGGCGGCCGACGCCCGCCCTCGTTCCGTTCGCTAGTTCACTCGTGGATTTTCGCTAGTGCATTCGTGGATTTCAGGACTTGAACTCGGCGGTGGCGAACCGCTCGTCGGTGAGCGGGCTGGCCTGCACCCCGATCACGTCCTCGGCGAAGACGATCGCCGGCGGGGAGTGCGAGACCGGCACACCCGGCAGGAACTCCATGATCTCGGCGTTGATGCCCCTGTAAAGCTCGTAGCGGGCCTCGATGTCGGCGGTGCCGTCGGCCTCGGCGAACTTGGCGAACAGGTCCGGGTTGTCGTAGCCCCACTCGTCCTTGGGCCGGTCGAAGAACGTGCCGATGAAGTTGTACGCGTCGCCGTAGTCACCGGTCCAGCCGAGCAGGTGCAGGTCGTGCGCGTTGCCGGAGGTGGTGGCGTTGAGGTAGTCCGGCGACCACTTCAGCGGGATCGGTTCGACGGTGATACCGGCTTCCCGCAGGTCGGCGGCGAGCAGCTCGAAGATGTCCTTCGGGTTCGGCATGTACGGCCGGGTGACCTCGGTCGGGTAGTGGAACCGCAGCGTGAGGTCCGAGTGGCCGGCGTCGGCCAGCAGCTCCTTGGCCTTGGCCACGTCGTAGTCGTAGGTGGTGACGCCGGAGTTCCAGCCCTCGACGGTCGGCGGGACGAACTGGGTGGCGACCTCGGCACCCGGCGGCATCTTCGAGTCGACCAGCGCCTGACGGTTCAGCGCGTGGGCGATCGCCTGCCGGACCCGGATGTCGGCCAGCGCCGGGTTGCCCTGCTGGTTCATCGCCAGGTAGAGAACGTTGAACGCCGGACGGGTGAGCACGTTGAAGCCGTCGTCCTTGAGCGGCTGCACGTCGGCCGGGCCGACCAGGTCGTAGCCCTGGATGCCGCCGTTGCGCAGCTCCTGCTTACGGGCGTTCTCGTCGGAGATGGTCCGGAAGATCAGCGTCTTGACCTTCGCCTTCTCACCGGTGTAGTCGTCGTTGCGGACCAGGGTGAGGGTCTTGTTGGCGATGTCCCAGCTGTCGAACTTGAACGGCCCGGTGCCGGTGGGGTGCTCCAACGCGTACGCCGGGTAGGAGATGTCGTCGGCGCTGCCGGTCACGTCGCTGGCGTTGTGCTCCTGCAGCGCCGTCGGCGAGTGGATGGAGAACGACGGCAGCATCAGGGCCGCCGGGATCTTGCTGGACACCCGGGTGAAGGCCAGGTCCACGGTGGTGTCGTCGACCACGGTGCACGACTCGAACAGGCTTTCCGGCAGGTCTTCGCTCTCGTTGTTGGCGAAGCCGCCCATCACGTCCTGCCAGTAGGCGGTGACGTCGGGGCTCTGCATCAGGCCGGTCGCGTTGTACCAGCGGTCGAAGTTGACGCAGACCGCCTCGGCGTTGAAGTCGGTGCCGTCGTGGAACTTGACGCCGGACTTCAGCTTGAACGTCCACACCGTGCCGGACTCGTCCGGGGTCCAGCTCTCGGCCAGACCGGGGGTGATCGCCGTACCGCCCTCCTCGGGACGGACCAGGGTCTCGAACATCTGCCGGGCCACCCGCAGCGACTCGCCGTCGCTGGCGAAGCTGGGGTCGAGGACCTTCGGGTCACCGGCTACGCCGAAGACCAGGGTGGCATCGCTGGAATCGCCGGAGTCGTCACGCTCGCTCTCGGCGCAGCCGGCTAGGGCAAGCGCCGCGACCGCGACGGCCGCGATGGCGGCCTTCGGCCTGGGTGCACGCATGGGTGCTTCACCTCGTCCTTTGGGTACGGACAACGTAGTGACGGGGGTCACCGATGGCGAGACCATAGCCGGCGTTCGGCGCGACCGGAAACCAGCCGGAACGCGGTTGGTACCGGATCGTGTCTTAACTGTCCCGTCAACGACGATCGGACCTTACAGCGCCGATGATAGGTCAGATATGTCCAGAATTGAGCTATACCAAGTTGTTACATGTTTCGCGTGTTTCGCCGGCCCGGTGTCAGACCGAGCGCCGGCCTTCGAACGCCCTGCCCAGGGTAATCTCGTCGGCGTACTCCAGGTCGCCGCCGACCGGCAGGCCACTGGCCAACCGGGACACCGCGATCCCCATCGGCTTCACCAGCAGCGCAAGGTAGGTCGCGGTCGCCTCGCCCTCGGTGTTCGGGTCGGTGGCCAGGATCAGCTCTTTGACCGTCCCCGAGCCCAATCGCAGCATCAGCTCCCGGATCCGCAGGTTGTCCGGGCCGACCCCCTCCAACGGATTGATCGCCCCACCGAGCACGTGGTAGCGTCCCCGGAACTCACCGGTGCGCTCGATCGCCACGACGTCCTTCGGCTCCTCGACCACACACAGCACGTCGTCGTTGCGCCGCTGGTCGCGGCAGATCCGACAGTGCTCGGTCTCCGCCACGTTGAAACACACCGTGCAGAACTTGACCAGGTCCTTCACCCGGCGTAGCGCGGTTACCAGCCGGGTGACGTCCGCCGGGTCGGCGGAGAGAATGTGGAACGCGATCCGCTGGGCGCTCTTCGGCCCCACGCCGGGCAGCCGGCCCAGCTCGTCGATCAGGTCCTGGATAGCGCCTTCGTACATCTGCGGCGGCTCAGAACCCGGGTAGCCCGAGACCGCCGAGGCCGCCCGTGACCGGGCCCATCTTCTCCTCGGTCAGCTTGCGGACCTCGTCGTTGCCGTTACGGACCGCGGCCAGCACCAGATCCTCCAGCGTCTCCACGTCCGCCGGGTCCACCGCCTTGGGGTCGATCTTGATGGACCGGATCTCACCGACGCCGGAAAGGGTCACCGTGACAAGGCCCCCGCCGGCCGCGCCGGTGACCTCCGCCTCGGCCAGCTCGGCCTGAGCGGTCGCCATCTGCTGCTGCATCTTCTGCGCCTGCTTCAGCATCTGCTGCATGTTGGGCTGTCCACCGGGGCGCACGGCACCGCTCCTTCGATCAGTGTGGCCGGACCGTGGCCAGCCTAGTCCGTCCCGCCGGATCAGCAGCGCCCGGCACGGAAGCCGCACACCTGGTCACCGCGAATCGGTCTCGGTCACCGCGAATCGATCTCGCCGATCTTCTCCGCGCCGAGCGCCTGACGCAGCAACTGCATCGCCTGCTCCTCGCTGCTCTGCCGGGCGGTCTGCTCGTCCACCACCTCGTCCAGCGGCTCGTCACCCGGGTCGAAGCCCTCGTAGACGGGGCCGCGCGGCGGCCCGGACGCGGCGCCGGACCGCACCGGCCCGTCGTAGTCCGGGTCGTACGGCGGCTCCTCGGCGGACGACCCGTCGGCCCAGACACCGCCCCCCGCCGACGGTGCCGGTCGGCCAGCCGTCGCGGTCGCCGGCCGACCGACCGACCGCGACGCCGGGCCGTTCTGCTGCCCCGGGCCGCTCTGCTGCGTCGGTGCCGGCCGGTGCCCCGGCCCAGGGCCGGTGGACGCGCCCCCACCACCCGGTCGGGCACCGTTAGCGGCCTGCCTGGTGCCGCCCGGCGGTGGGCCACCACCGGACGGGCGGTCGTTCACCGGCGGGGCGTTGCCGCCGCCCGGTCGGGCCGGTTCCGGCCAGTCGGAGTCGTCACCGCCGCCGGCCGGCTGGCGACCACCGGGGCGGCTCGCACCCGGCCGGCCGGCAGCCCCGCTACCCGAAGCCGCCGCGCGGGCGGCGCTGGCCGCAGCCGACCGGGTGGCGGCCGGCGGGCCGGCGGTGGCCGGACCGTTGGCAGGTGGGCCGGCGGCGGGTGGCACCGGGCCCGACCGGGCCGAGCTGGCCCGGGCCGGACCGGACGCCGCACCGGCGGTCTCGCAGCGGATCTGCCACCGAACCCCGAGCGTCTCGTAGATGGCTTCGAGCAGCAGGTCCGGCGAGGCGGACAGCATGGTGGCGTGCACGCTGTGCCGGAAGGTGAGCACCAGCACGTCACCGTCGACCTCGCGTACCGTCGCCTCGCGGACCACCGCGGCGGCCCGCTTGCTCCGGTTGCCGACCATGGCGAGGATCTGGTCCCAGGACCGCCGGACGGTTGCCGCGTCGAGCGCGCCCGGCGCGGCCGGGGCCGGCTGCGGCTCGGCGACGGCCGGGTCGGGCATCACCGCTTCCGGCGGTACGGCCGGCGCGGCGGCCGGTGGTCGCTCAACCGCCGGCGGCGCGGCCGGCATTTCAGCGGGAGGCGGCGCGGCGGCTGGTGGTCCGGCCGGTGCCACGGCGGGGCCGGCGGTCGGCGCGGCGGCGGGAGCGGAGGCCACCGGCGCAGCAGCAGCCATTGGTACGCCGGCTGCCAGCCGACGCTCCATCCGCTCCATCCGCTGCAGCAGCGCCCCGGTCGACTCCTCGGCCCCGGGCAGCAGCATCCGAGCGCAGACCAGCTCCAGCAGCAGCCGGGGCGCGGTGGTGCCGCGCATCTCCACCAGGCCGTTGTGCACGGTGTCGGCGCACCGTGACAGGGTCGCCGGGCCGAGCCGCTCGGCCTGGGCGGTCATCCGGTCGATCTGGTCGGGCGGCCCGTCGATCAGCCCTTTGCTGACCGCGTCCGGCACCTGCTGCAGCACGATCAGGTCCCGCAACCGCTCCAACAGGTCGGAGGCGAACCGGCGGGGGTCGTGCCCGGCCTCGGCGACCCGGTCGACGGTCGCGTAGGCGGCGGCACCGTCGCCGGCGGCGAGGGCGTCACACATCTCGTCCAGCAGTGCGCTGTCGGTGACGCCGAGCAGGGCCACCGCCCGCGGGTAGCTGACCCCCTCCGGGCCGGCACCGGCGATCAGCTGGTCGAGCACCGACAGGCTGTCCCGGGCGCTACCGCCGCCGGCCCGCACCACCAGCGGGAAGACCGCCGGGTCGACCTTGACACCCTCGGCGGAGCAGAGCTGCTCCAGGTACGGCCGCAGCACCCCCGGCGGGATCAGCCGGAACGGGTAGTGGTGGGTCCGCGACTTGATCGTGCCGAGGACCTTCTCCGGCTCGGTGGTGGCGAAGATGAACTTGACATAGTCCGGCGGCTCCTCGACCAGCTTGAGCAGCGCGTTGAAGCCGGCCGACGAGACCATGTGCGCCTCGTCGATGACGTAGATCTTGAACCGGCTGCTGGCCGGCGCGAAGAAGGCGCGTTCGCGCAGCTCACGGGCGTCGTCGACGCCGCCGTGGCTGGCCGCGTCGATCTCGATAACGTCGATCGAGCCGCTGCCGTCGGCGGCCAGGGCGCGGCACGAGTCGCACTTGCCGCACGGCTCCGGCGTCGGCCCCTGCTCGCAGTTGAGCGAGCGGGCCAGGATTCGGGCGCTGGAGGTCTTGCCGCACCCGCGCGGCCCGGAGAAGAGGTACGCGTGGTTGAGCCGCCCGGTCCGCAACGCCTGCGACAACGGCTCGGTGACGTGCTCCTGGCCGATGACCTCGGCGAACGTCCTCGGCCGGTACTTGCGGTAGAGCGCCAGTGCCACCCTCACCGCCTCCTTCCGACCAGGCAGGGTTCCACGCCGGGAGCCATTCTGCGCGGGCGGGCCGGCGACCGCCACCCCGGGGGCAGGTCCCCCGGCCGGCCCGGAGACGAAAGGCCCCCCGTGCACCCGCCAGAGCTCGCTTATCCTTGCTGCCTTCCGGCCCTGGGGAGGTTCACGAGATGCACGCCGCACGAGGGGTTGGCCCCACTGTACCCCGGGCGGTGGGCGGCCGTCGGCGACCCCGGCCCGTGCTGACCGCCACGTCCGCAGCCTGTATCGTGTCGGGCGGAGGATTCGCCTAGAGGCCTAGGGCGCACGCTTGGAAAGCGTGTTGGGTTCACACCCTCACGAGTTCGAATCTCGTATCCTCCGCTCACTGAGCAGCCACAACGCCGCTGGCCGGTCCCGAGACGGGACCGGCCAGCGGCGTTCGCACGCCTCGGCGTCTGGGACGCTCCCTGCCGCTACACGACGAGGTCAGCCACCGACGTTCAGAATCATTCCGCGAATGGCCTGTGTCGCAGGAGACCCCGTTGCCTGGTCGAGCGGCTACGCCTGCCGAGGTTCAATGGCAAGGGTCGCTACCTGGTCTGCGGCGGAATCGGTGCACCACTGGCAGTCGCGCCACAACCCACACATGTACGGCGGCCCAGGCCGTCACCGCTAGCCCGCCGGTGCGACCGATCACCGGGTAGGGGTACGTCCGAGCACTCTCGACCAGCGCGAGAACCCGCCGTTGCGTCGGCACGGCATCCGCCACGATGAGCTCCTGGAGCCCGTCGGTGGGCAGGAACGCCTGGACCGCCAGCCAGCAGAGGTAGCCAGCTATCAGCACACTGACCACCGCCCAGCCCAGCAACCGAGGATTGGCCACCACCTCGCCGGGCCCGGTCAGCAGCAGCAGGCCGACCAGTGCGGCGGTCACGCCCATACTCGCCAGTAGCAAGGCGCACCACGCGGTCCGATGGTGCACCGCCGCCAGATCGAACAACTCTGCGTTGGTCGCCGCCCTCGATGCGCCATCGTCCAGGGACCGGTACCCAGCCGCCCTGGTGAGAGCCGCAGCCGGCACCAGCAGCGCACCGCCGACGGCTAACCAGATCGACACCCTAATGCGCGACTCGCCCCACTCCACACCGGTCGACTTTAAGCCCACCATTCTCAGCCGGCTTCACGAGATCGGGCCACCGGCGACTGCAGGCACCTGATCGGATGCGTCTCAGCTGACCGTCTCCGGCGTGTCGCGTCGATGGAGCGCAGCGGTTCATGAGCCTACTCAGCAGATTTCGTCGCTGCTACCGGCATGGGACCGGCCAGCAGCGTTCGCACAGCTCTTCGCCTGGAGTATCAGCATCGGACCCAGCCGCCGGGTCAGGTCACGTCAGTCAGACCTGCAGCACAGAAGACAGGGAAGACCATCGATGCACTGAGGTCTCGATGATCGACGATCGATCCGGCGGACCGGTGCCAGATGAAGGGCTACCAGCCGAAACCCGACGACGGATGATCGAACTACTCGCCGCCGAGTTCGGCGCGGCGCGGCAGGCCGCTGTGGCCGGCGGTGCGGACCCTGACGAGTTGGCCGAGAACGTCGACGACCGCCGTCGTACCGTGGAATCGATTCCGGAGCCGGATGACCGCGACGATTGTCGTTAGCCCAGACGACACAGCGCAACGGCACACCATCGCGTCCAGCCGACCGGACCGGAATCCTCCGTGACCACCGAGTCGGCATCGGCCACCGAATACGATGTGGCACGCGGCGGCGCGGGTGGCTCTTTCATCGGCCGCGCCGCGGAGCACGCCCCGGCTGACCGGACTGCTGACCGAGGCGGCGGGCGGTGCCGCCGCGACGGTCTTCCTCGGCGGTGAGGCCGGCGTCGGGAAGAGCCGGCTGCTCGAGGAGTTCGCCGCCGGCACGGGTGCCGAGGAGATGGACCGGTCACCCGGTGGTGGACCGGCCGCTGACGAGCGGGTCGACGCCCTGCTGGCCGACTCTGCGGCGATCGACCGGATCGCCAGCGCCGTCGTCGAGCTGATCGCCGACCGATGAGGACCGGTGCGCCGAAACGCCCGGCCGATCCTCGCGGACCTGCCGGGCGTTCAACTAGCAGGATGGTCGCCTGCTCAGTGGCGGTGGCGGCGGGATTTGAACCCGCGGAGGGCGTGAACCCTCACACGCTTTCGAGGCGTGCTCCTTAGGCCACTCGGACACACCACCGCCGAGTAGGCTACCTGAAGCGCCTGCCGACCGTCACGGCGGTACCGCCCGAGCGTGGGCAGCACCGGCCGCACTGGCAGGATCATGGCCATGAGCACGCATATCGGAGCCAAGCCCGGCGACATCGCCGAGCGGGTCCTCATGCCCGGAGACCCGCTGCGCGCCAAGTGGATCGCCGAGAACTTCCTCGAGGACGCCACCTGCTACTCGAACGTGCGCGGCATGTTCGGCTTCACCGGCCGATACGCCGGGACGCGAGTGTCGGTGCAGGGGTCGGGAATGGGCATGCCGTCGGCGTCGATCTACGCCCACGAGCTGATCAACGAGTACGGGGTCCGGACGCTGATCCGGGTCGGCTCCTGTGGCGCGCTGGCCGAGGATCTGCAACTGCGGGACGTGATCGCGGCCAATGGATCGTCGACCGACTCGAACATGAACCGGGTGCGGTTCGCCGGGCTGGTCGACTACGCCCCGGTGGCGGACTTCGGTCTGCTGCGTACGGCGGTCGACGCGGCCCACCGGCACGGTGTCGACCTGCGGGTCGGCCCGGTCCTGGCCGCCGACTCGTTCTACACGGACCGGCCGGACCTGTACGACACGCTGGCCGACTACGGGGTGCTGGCGGTCGAGATGGAGACTGCGGCGCTGTACACCATCGCCGCCCGGTTCCGGGCCCGCGCATTGACCATCCTCACCGTGAGCGACCACATCCGTACCGGCGAGAAGATGAGCGCGGACGACCGGGAGCAGACCTTCAGCGAGATGGTACGCATCGCACTGGACACCGCGATCGCCTGACGCCACCGGGTTCGGCCGACGATACCGGCGGGCCGCCCGGCTCAGCGAAAGAACGCCCGCAGCGCAGCGGCGCACTCGTCGGCCAGCACCCCGGCGTACACGGTCGGCCGGTGGTTGAGGCGGCGGTCGCGCACGACGTCCCACAGCGATCCGACGGCACCGGTCTTCGGCTCCCACGCGCCGAAGACCACGGTCGAGATCCGGGCCAGCACCACCGCGCCGGCGCACATGGTGCACGGTTCCAGGGTGACCACCAGGGTGCACCCGTCGAGCCGCCACCGGCCGAGCCGGGCGGCGGCCCGGCGCAGCGCGAGGATCTCGGCGTGCGCCGTCGGGTCGCCGGTCAGTTCGCGTTCGTTGTGGGCGACCGCGAGTTCGTGGCCGGCCGCGTCGTAGACGACCGCACCGACCGGCACGTCAGCCGCACCGACGGTTACCTCTGCCGTGCCGGGCGGCACACCGACCGGGCGGGCGCCGGCGGTCGACCCGCCGGCCACCGACAACGCCCGCCGCATCCAGCTCTCGTGCAGCGGGTCGCGGTGCCGCCGGGCCGTCGGCACGCCGTCGCCCCGCCCGGTCACGCCGTCGCCCCGCCCGGCCTCATGCCTCGCGCAACTCCTCGATTTCGTCGCCGCAGCCGACCGTCTGGCAGATCTCGGCGGTCACGTCGGCCGGCAGCATGCCGTCACGGGCGCACAGTGCCAGCAGCCGTCGGGCCGACAGGCCGAGATCGGCGAGCAGGTCGGCGTCCCCGACCGGCTCCGCGTCCGGGTCGGCGGCCGGCTCATCGTCGTCCTCCTCGTCGGCCAACGCGTCGACGTCGTCGGAGTCGTCCAACGGGTCGCCGACCAGGTACCCACCGGCACGGGAGCCGGCCGGTGCGGCAGCGGCGGCGGACATCGAGCCGCCGCCGGCACCGACCACGACCGGTTCGAGGTCTACCTCGACGGCCGGAGTACGGATGTCGCCGATCAGCAGCGCGCCCAGCCGCGACTCCTCGGCGAACGCGGCGTCCGAACTGAAGATTCGCAGATCCTCGCCCTCGTCGAGGCGCAGGATCACCAGGTAACTGTCGTCCGATTCGACGAACAGCAGTGACACCTCGGCGTCGGCATCGACCTCACGAAGCCGGTCGACCACCTCGTCGATGTCGGCGACCCCACCGAGGTCGAGCTCGGCGCCGGACCAACCGGCCGGGCCGCGTACGGCAGCGGCAGCAAAATAGGGCACGGTCCCCCCAATGGTCCCTGCGGTTACCGGGCGGCGCGGCATCCCCGCCGCCGTCGGTGACCGCCGATTCTGTCGTCAGAATGACGGTATCGGCTCAGGTCGGTCGTTGACCCCGCAACGCCCCGAACAGTCACTGACCGGCAGGGACGGGCGCGCCTCAGCGCGTCGACGTTCGGTCAGATGAGGCGTTCGGTCAGTTGACCAGTCGGCGGGCCGCAATCAACTCGCGCAACTGCTGCCCTCGGACCTTACGGGGCCGGATCCGTTCGCGGCCGAGCTTGGCGCCGGCAAGCTCGGCGAGGATTTGCAGTCGGCGCCGATTCCGCTCGGAATCGAGCCGGTGCCCGGTGTTGGCCATGCCGCCGAGCGTGCCGACCGCCGCCGTGTTCGTCAAGCCCGGAATCCGCCCACCGCCGGTCACCACAGTGGCCAGTCGCTGGTCGCCGCCCAGTGTGTGGCGAGCGCCACAGTCGTGATGCTCCAGCCGGCCGACATGGCGAGTGCGATGCCGGTCGCCACGCCCCGGTCGCCGACCCGGGCGAGCAGGATCGCGACGGCCCAGGCGAGTGCGCCGCAGAGCAGCGTCGACAGGGCGTACCCGCGCAGGTCCTGGCCGATCAGGCCGGTCAGCAGCAGCCACAGCGCGGTGGCCAGCGCCCCGAGCGCGACGGCTCCCGGGCGTACCGGGTGCGGCTCCCGGTAGGTCGGCCGGGACGGGGCCGGTGGCCATGCGGGCGCGGCCGGAAACATCCCCGGCGGGTACGGGTGCTGCCCACGTGGTGAACCCCAGCCGGCCACCGGCGGGTGCCAGCCGGCCGGCACACCGGGCCAACCCGGCGGGCTGGTCGGTGCGGGTGAGGGCCAGTCGATCGGCCGGTCCGGCATCTCGTCCCTCCCTCCTGCGGCCGGGGCGGCGGCTCGCGTCGGTCCACCAACGTGCCAAGTCAGCGTACCGACGACGGCTGCCCGACCGCGCCCTGGCTCGATGTGGCAGAGTCACCGCGTGCGAGTGGCGGTGATCGGGCTGGGGCTGATCGGCGGCTCGGCGCTGCGCGCGTTCGCCGCCGCCGGACACCGGGTTTTCGGGTACGACGCCGATCCCGCGACCCGGGCCACCGCGCGTACCGCCGCCGCGCGGGCGGCACCCGGCGCGCGCTGGCAGGTCGCCCCGACGGTACGGGACGCGGTGGCCGACGCCGATCTGGTGCTGCTGGCGGTGCCGCTGCCGGCGGTGGGTCCGGTACTCGACGAGATCGCCGCGGTCGGCTACTCCGGGCTGGTCACCGACGTCACCTCGGTCAAGGAGCCGGTGCGGCGGCTGGTCGACCGGCGGCTGCACCGCCAGCACGACCGGACCGCCGGGTTCGTCGGCGGCCATCCGATGGCCGGTCGGGAGACCTCCGGGTTCACCTCCGCCGATCCGAAACTGTTCACCGGCTGCGCCTGGGTGCTCTGCCTGGAGCCGCCGGTGACCTCGGTCGACGACTGGCTGACGGTGGCGACAGCGGTGACCGGGCTGGGCGCCCGGGTGGTACCGGCCACCGCCGAGGAGCACGACCGGGCCGTCGCGGCGATCAGCCACGTACCACATCTGCTTGCGACCGCCCTGGCCGCCACCGCGGTTACGGACCCGCTCGCCTGGTCGTTGGCCGCCGGGTCCTTTCGGGACGGCACCCGGGTCGCAGCCAGCCGGCCGGAGCTGGTGGCGGCGATGTGCGGCGGCAACGCCGGGGCGGTCCGGGCCGCCCTGGACGAGGTGCTCGCCACCCTGACTGCGGCCCGGGCGGCGCTGGACGCGCAAGACCCGGTGCAGGCTCTGGTGCCCTGGCTGACCCCGGGCAGTTCGGCCCGGGGCGGCTGGCCACCACAGCCGGGCCGGCCGCTGGAGCTGCCGGCCCGGCCGGACGCGCTGCTGCGGCTGGGGCGAGCCGGCGGTTGGATCACCGCCGTGGCCGAGGACCGACGTACCGTGACGGCGGTCCGGCCGGCGCCGGTCGACTGACCCGGCCCGGCTGGCCGGCGGTGGACCGGCTTTCTACCGGCGGCGGCTCAGATTTGTTCGCCCCGGTCGAGCCGGATCACCCGGCGGTCGGTGACAACGGCGGTCACCAGGTCGGCGGGCGTCACGTCGAAGGCGGGGTTGACCGCGCCGGCCCCGGCCGGCGTGGTCCGGGCAGCGGCGAAACTGACCACCTCGGCGGATCCCCGGTCCTCGATCTCGACCTGTGCGCCGGTGGCGGTCGCCGGATCCACCGTCGATTCGGGAGCGACCACCACGAACGGCAGTCCGGCCCGCCGGGCGCCGAGCGCATGGGCGTACGTGCCGATCTTGTTGATCGTGTCGCCGTTCGCACAGATCCGGTCGGCGCCCACGACGACCGCGTCGACCCGGCCACGGGCCATCAGGAACGGCCCGGCCCCGTCAACGGCGACCCGGAAGTCGACCCCCGCCCGGTCGAGTTCCCAGGCGGTCAGCCGGGCACCCTGCAGCAGCGGACGGGTCTCGCTGGCGATCACCGATTCCAGCCCGCCGCGTCGGTGCAGTTCGACGACGACCCCGAGCGCGGTTCCTCCGGTAACCGTGGCCAGCGCGCCGGTGTTGCAGTGGGTCAGCAGCCGGCACCGGGGCGGGCAGAGCTGCCCGAGCAGGTCGGCCCCGAGCCGGGCCATCGCCACCGACGCCGCCTCCTCCTCGTCGCGTAGGGCCACTGCTTCGGCGAGTACGGCCGACGGGCTCTCCGCGAGCCGGGCCGCCGCCCGGTCGACGCCCCGAGCGAGGTTGACCGCGGTCGGCCGGGCGGTGCGCAGCCGGTCGACGGCGGCGGCCAGCCGGTCCGGTTCGTCGTGGTGCAGCCGCCTGGCCAGCGCCACTCCGAGTGCACCGGCAACGCCGAGCGCCGGCGCGCCGCGTACCGCCAGGGACCGAATCGCGTCGACCACCTCCTCGACGGTGGACAGCCGCAGTACGGTGGTCCGGTCCGGCAACGCGGTCTGGTCGATGATCTCGATGGCGTCGTCGACCCAGTCGATGGTCCGCATGCGACGACCTTAGTCGGCTCCGGCCGGGCGACAGTACCGCCGAAGGGGCCTATGGTGACCGGTGTGAGCAATGCCCGGGACCCGATCGCCGACCTTCGTCGGATCGCTTTCCTGCTGGAGCGGGCCAACGAGGCGACCTACCGGGTACGCGCGTTCCGGTCCGCCGCCACGGCACTGGCCGGACTGCCCGCTGCCGAGTTGTCGCAGCGGGCTGATACCGGCACGTTGACCGAGTTCGCCGGGGTAGGCGAGGTGACCGCCCGGTGTGTGGCCGAGTCGCTGGCCGGCGAGGAGCCGGTCTATCTGCGCCGGCTGCTGGCTACCGAGGGCACCGACCTGGACGAGGCGGCGGCGGCACTGCGCGCCGCGCTGCGCGGCGACTGCCACACCCACTCGGACTGGTCCGACGGCGGTTCGCCGATCGAGGAGATGGCGTTGGCCGCGGTCGAGCTGGGCCACGAGTACCTGGTGCTGACCGATCATTCACCCCGGCTCACGGTCGCCCGCGGGTTGACTGCCGTCCGTCTGCGGCGCCAACTCGACCACGTCGCGGCGCTCAACGCCGCCCTGCCGGAGGGGTTCCGGATCCTGACCGGCATCGAGGTGGACATCCTGCCGGACGGCTCCCTCGACCAGTCCGACGAACTCCTCGACCGGCTCGACGTGGTGGTCGGCTCGGTGCACGCCAATCTGCGTGACGACCGGGCGCGGATGACCCGACGGATGCTGACCGCGGTCGCCAACCCCCGGCTGGACATCCTCGGTCACTGCACCGGTCGGATGGTGACGTCCCGGCCGCCGGGGGTGATCGGCCCCGGCGACCGCGGCCACCGACGGCGGTCCCGGCCGCCAAGCGACTTCGATGCCGAAGCGGTCTTTGCCGCCTGCGCCGAACACGGCAAGGCCGTCGAGATCAACTCCCGGCCGGAGCGGCAGGACCCGCCGAAGCGGCTGATCCGGCTAGCGGTCGAGACCGGCTGCCTGTTCGCCATCGACACCGACGCCCACGCGCCGGGTCAGCTCGACTGGCAGCGGTTCGGGTGCGCCCGGGCCGCGCTCTGCGGTGTCGATGCCGACCGGGTGGTCAACACCTGGTCGGCCGGGGAGCTGGTCAACTGGGCCGCTGCCCATCACTGAACCGCTGTCCGGCAGCGGGCCGCCGGGCAGCGGGCCGGAACGGGCCGTTCGGGGCGGCCCGGTGCCCTGTGCGATGGCCACTCCGGCCAACACGATCAGCGCCCCGACCGGCTGGTGCCAGACCAGCCGCTCGCCGAGGACCGACACCCCGGCCGCGACCGCGACGACCGGCACGACATAGGTGACCGTAGCCGCCGTACTGGCGCCGACCAGCCGGATGTTGCGCATGTGGATCACGAAGGCCAGTCCGGTGCCGACCGCCCCAAGAATCAGCACGCTCACGATCACCGCCGGGGAGAGCCGGGTCGGCGTCGGCGGGGCCCCGGCAACGATCGGTGCGACGACGGCCAACTGGCCGGTGGCCAGGATCAGCTGGGTCGCGGCGAGCGCGACGCCGCTGTCGGACCGGCCGGCGACAAACCGCTTCTGGTACGGGATCGTCGCGCCGTAGCAGGCGGCCGCGCCGAGACACATCAGCTGCCCGGCGAACTGTCCCCCGCCGACGCCCTGCCAGACCCCGAGCACCACCAGCACGCCGACGAAGCCCAACCCGGTGCCGGCCAGCCGGCGGGCCGTCATTGCCTCGGTGCGGAACACCAGCGCCGCCAGCGGCAGGGCGATCAGTGGGGTGGTGGCGTTCCAGATGCCGGCGAGCAGCGACGGGATCCGCTGCTCCCCGTACCCGATGAGGGTGAACGGCAGGGCGACCCCGACCGCCGCGACGACGCACTGGTGCAGCCACAGCCACGGATCCCGGGGCAGCCGGTCGCCGATCAGTGGCAACACGATCAGCAGGGTGAGCGCACCGGCGGCGACCCGGGCCAGGGTCACGTGGATCGGATGCAGCTCGGCGATGCCGATCTTGATCAGCAGGAAACTGGTGCCCCAGATTCCGGCGAGCAGCAGAAAGCCGGGCAGCCAGCTGGCGAGCCGGGGACCGGGTGGTGGGCCGGCCGAACCGGGTTCCTGCATTCCCGTTCCCCCTTTCGGCTGCGCCGGCCCCACCGACCTGCCGCGTAGGGTCATCAGCATGGGACGTGTGGATGACATCAGCAACAGCTTTGTCGAGCAGTGGGCGCGGCTGAATCCGACCGGAGCCACCTACATCGGCGTCGACGGGTACGACGACCAGCTCGACGACCTGTCACCGGACGGGTACGCCGAACGCGCCGCCCTGACTCGCGACACGTTGCGGCAGCTCGGTGTCGCCGATCCGGAGTCGGAGGCCGAGCGGGTGGCCCGGGACGCGATGGCGGAGCGGCTCGGGCTGGAGCTGGCCCGCTACGAGGCGGGCGAGGAGACCAGCGAGCTGAGCGTCATCACCAGCGGTCTGCACCAGCTGCGCCAGGTCTTCGACCTGATGCCGACCGAGGGCACCGATGCGGTGGCCAACATCGCCGCCCGGCTGGACAATTATCCACAGGCTCTGGACCAGGTACGGGTCACCCTGCTGGACGCGGCCCGGGCCGGGCACGTGGCACCCCGGGCGCAGATGCTCAAGGTCGCCGACCAGTGTGACGTCTGGACCGACCCGGAAGCGGACGACTTCTTCCACGCCCTGGTCGGCCGGCTGTCCGCTCCGGCCGCCCTCACCGCGGACCTGCGCCGCGCGGCCTCGGCGGCCACTGCGGCGACGATCGCGTTCGGCCGGTTCCTGCGTACCGAGCTGGCCCCGTTGGGGCGGGACACCGAGGCCGCCGGCCGGGACCGATACGAGCTCGCCTCCCAGTACTTTCTGGGCGCGCGGATCGACCTGGACGAGACGTACGCCTGGGGCTTCTTCGAGTTGGATCGCATCGAGCAGGAGATGCGCCGGGTCGCTGCCGAGATCGCCGGGCACGGCGCCAGCATCGACGACGCGGTACGCGCCCTGGACGCGGACCCGGCGCGGACCATCGCCGGTGGTGAGGCGTTCCGCGACTGGATGCAGGCGCTGGCTGACAAGGCCATCGGGGACCTGCACGGCTCCCACTTCGACATTCCGCAGCAGATCCGGCGGATCGAGTGCTGCCTCGCGCCGACCAGCGACGGCGGCATCTACTACACCGGGCCGAGTGAGGACTTCTCCCGACCGGGCCGGATGTGGTGGGCGGTGCCGCACGGGCTCACCGAGTTCTCGACCTGGCGGGAGGTGACCACGGTCTACCACGAAGGGGTGCCCGGACATCATCTGCAGATCGGTCAGACGCAGGTCCGTGCCGATCTGCTCAACCGCTGGCAGCGGCTGCTCTGCTGGTGTTCCGGGCACAGCGAGGGCTGGGCGCTGTACGCGGAACGGCTGATGGACGAGCTGGGCTACCTGGCCGACCCCGGTGACCGGCTCGGCATGCTGGACGGGCAGGCGCTGCGGGCGGCCCGGGTGATCGTGGACATCGGCCTGCACCTGCAGTTGACCATCCCGCCGAACTCGTTCAACTTCCATCCCGGCGAGCGGTGGACTCCGGAGCTGGCGTGGCAGTTTCTGCGGGCGCACTGCCAACTGCCGGACGAGATCCTGCGGTTCGAGCTGGACCGGTATCTCGGCTGGCCGGGGCAGGCGGCGGCGTACAAGGTCGGGGAGCGAATCTGGCTGCAGGCCCGAGCCGACGCCCGAACCCGCAAAGGTGCCGCCTTCGACCTCAAGGAGTTTCATCAGGCAGCGCTGGACCTGGGCGTACTCGGTCTCGACCCGCTGCGGACCGCGCTGGCCCGGATCTGACCACCGGCCCCGCGAGCCACGCCGAGGGCGGGGGGCCGGCTCAGCCGAGCGCGGCCATCAGGTCCCGGCAGGCCTGCTCGCACCGACGGCAGGCCTCGGCGCAGACCTGGCAGTGCTCGTGCTCGCTGGCGTGTAGCTGGCACTCCTCGCCGCACGAACGGCATGCCTGGATGCATGCCTGCAGCATCACCCTGGTGGTGTTCGCGTCATAGCCGGTGTGCCGGGAGAGCACCCGGCCGGTGGTGGCGCAGATGTCGGCGCAGTCGAGATTGGTGCGGATGCACTTGACCAGTTCGGCGACCGTGTCCTCGCTCAGGCACGCATCAGCGCAGGCGGTGCAGGCCTGAGCGCAGTCGAAGCAGGCGTCGATGCAGTCGGCGAGTGCCTGCTGGTCGACGTGTCCCAGATCGAGCGGATAGGTTTCCAGCATCTCGGTTGCTTGCGTCATGGTGACCTCCACAGGTGTGACCGTTGAGGTCGGGTACCCGCTGCCCGGCCCGACTAACACCGGACCGGCCGACACCGGTCGGGCAACGGCCGGTCAGTCAGGCAGCCGCAGTGCCGCCCAGACCGTCTTGCCGTCGGCGAATCCGGCGTACCCCCAGTCGCTGGCGAGCGCCTCGATGATGGCCAGCCCTCGACCACGGCCGGGTGCCGGACCGGGCCGGGGCCCGGTGGCCGGTCGGGGCAGCTCGGCAGCGCGGTCGCGGACGCTGATCCGGATCGCTCCGGCCTGCCGGGTGGTAGTGACGTCCAACTCGGTGCCGGCATGTTCGACCGCATTGCTGACCAGCTCGGAACCGATCACCATCGCATCGTCGAGCAGAGCGGTCAGGTGCCACGAGCGGCAGGCACCGCCGATCAGTCGGCGGGCCTGTCCCGGTGAGTGCGGGTGCGGAGGCAGGTATTCGTGCCACCGGTACGCGGACCTTGGTGCTGATTCGACCAGTTTGGTGGCATCGATCACGCTGTCCTGCACACTCACCAGGTCGCCCATGCTGTGCCGGGCGAGCCGGCCGGTGGGTGAGTCGGGCCGGGCACACAGGTGCACCACCGGACGGTGGCTGGCGTCGCCGCCCTGCACGATGGCGAAGACCCGCAGCCCGATCGGGCTGGCCACGGTCACCTCGTCCAGCTCGACGAGCAGCGCCAACGGCTCCTCCAGCAGGCAGCGGCGCAGCACCGGGGCGAGCCGGACCAGTTCGGTGTCGGTCAACGCGCCGGTCAGCCGGATCCGGGTGACACCGCTGGCGAGGTCACGCGCCACCAGCCAGGTGAGGGTGTTCACCCGTGGTCCCCGTTGTCCGGTCTACCACCGTAGACGGTTCCGGTGTGGTCCTGCGGCACGATGCCAAGCAGTGGCGCGACTCCGGTCACCCGCAGCACCCGGGCGACGATCGGCTGCGGGTTGCGGACTATCAGGATCTGACCCTGACCGGCGGCCGCGTGATGCGCGTCGACCAGTTCCTTGACCGCACTTGAATCGATCAGTGTGACGGCGTCCAGGTCGACGATGATCCAGGTCGCCTGCCTCCGGTCGACCACCTGCACGGCAGCACTGAGCTCTCCGGTTGCGGTCATATCCAGCTCGCCGGAGGCTTCGATGACGCAGTGCCCGGCTTCGGGTGACGACACCCGGATCTCGTGCATGCTGGTCTCCGTCTGGCGGGTCGCGACTCCGACCTGCGGTGGCGCCCGTAGGCCCGCGCGGCGGAGTTGGGCTGCTCGAAGCGCCCAGCCTACGCGACGCCACCCGCCCGCTGCGGACAGACCGGGAGACCACCGATTCGGGTTAGCGGACCACCTAGTCGATCATCACACTGGGTGAGAGATCGTTGACTGAGATTAATTTCTGTCGATATGATCCGGGCGCCGTGGGACCAGTGTTCCCAGATTCACGAGGAGTCCCCCATGCCCGTATTCACCCGCCTGCCGGAGATCGTCCCCACGCTGTTCCGCGTGGTGGTCGGTCTGCTGTTCGCGCTACGCGGTACCGCCTCGATCTTCGGGATCTTCGGCGGCTTCCGGGGCACCGGTGAGGCACTGGAGATCGGCGTCTGGCCCGGGTGGTGGGCCGCGCTGATCCAGCTCGTCGGCGGTCTGTTGGTCCTCACCGGACTCGGCACCCGGGTGGCCGCCGTCATCTGTTCCGGATCGATGGCGTACGCCTACTTCGTGGTCCATCAGCCGGACGCACTTCTCCCGCAGAACAACGGCGGCGAACTCGCCGCGCTGTTCTGCTGGGCGTTTCTGCTGGTGGCCGCGCTGGGGCCAGGCCGGTACTCGCTCGACGCCATGTTGAGTCGACGCCGTACGGCCGCCACGCCGGCACCGGAGCCCGCGACGGTCTGATCCCGCGGCAGCAGCCGGACCCGGCAAGGCCGGTACCGCCCGGCGGACCAGTCAAGGTCCGCCGGGCCGTACCGTTTCTCAGGGCCACTTCTCAGCACTGCTTCTCAGTGCTGGCGAACCGGGCAGCTCACAGCCGGGCGCACTGCCCGGACACCGGGCCCTGCACCGTGTTCACTCGGTCCTCGTCAACCGGCATCGGGCTGTTGCCCTGACAGTGCAGCGGGCCGCGGATCGTGTTCCCCGCGACCACCACCGGCAGCTCGTCGTGCTTGTTGTTGACCAGCCGGACCGGACCGGAGATGTCAGCGCCGTCCAGCCGCAGACCGCCGTCACCACCAGTCACCTCCAGCGGACCCCGGATGGTCACCCCGGTCAACGCCACCGCCCCGGTCACGCGCAGCAGGGCCAGCGGCCCGGAGACGCTCGTGCCGGTGAAGCTGACCGCCGCCGGACGGTTCGCGGTGAGCGGACCGTTGATCGCACCGTCAGTGGCGAGCAGCGTCGCACCCGGGCGGACCGTGACCGGGCCGTTGACCGTCGCCGACTCCAGGCAGTAGGTCATCCCCGCCTTGACGATCAGCCCGCTGTCGTGCTTGCCGGTGACCGTCACGTCGCAGGTCGGTCCGGGCTGGCCGATCGCCGACCGCGTCTTGATGTCCGCGGTGACCGGCGAGTTCTCGGCGAAGTACGCGACCAGCATGGTCAGGTCGTTGTCCCCGGTGGTCGAGGTATCCGTGCCGTCGGCCAGGGTGGTGAAGTTGTCGCCACCCGCCGCCAGGAACGAGTTGACCGTGACCCGGTAGGTCCCGGTCGGCGACACCGGCTGACCGTTGAGGGTCATCGAGGTGATCCGCTCGCCCTGCGGCAACGTCGGGTCGTACGTGTAGAAGAAGCCCTCCGACACGCCGAGCCACAGTAGCGGACGCGACGCCCCGGCCGGCTGCCACTGCTCCTCCAGCACCCGCTTGACCTGGGCACCGGTGTAGGTCCGGGTGACCATGTCGTTGGCGAACGGCTGGGTCGAGAACGCCTCCGCGAAGGTGACCACGCCGTCCTCGCCGGACAACAGGTCGGCCCGCAGCCCGCCCGGGTTCATGAAGGCGATCTGCGCACCACCCCGACCCGGCTCCCGGGTCCCGGCGAGCTGCACGTCGGCGATGAAGTTGCCGAGCACCGACTCCTTGCCCCGGTCCTCGTTGCCGTTGGTGTACGCCCGGGTGATGTCGGCGGTGATCGAGCCCAGCGGCCGCTGGCCGAGCACCTCGGCGTTGGCCTTCGCCGCCGCCACGATGTCGGCGACCTCCTGGTTGACCGGCGCGCCGACCACGTCGACTATCTCGACGGTGTCCGTCTCGACCGTCCCCGCCTCGACGTCCACCTGCAGCACGATCCGGCCGAGCTTCTTTCCGTAGTCCTCGGCCTGCAGCACCGGCCGGGTCTCGTCCGTGCCGGGCACCGGCACCTCGAAGGCGTACGGCTGGTGGGTGTGCCCGCTGAAGATGACGTCGACCTCCGGAACCGTCCGGGTGAACGGACCGAACACCGGGTCGCTCATCAGCGCCTCGGGCGAGTCGATGTTCTCCGTGGCCGCGCCCTCGTGGGTGAGCAGCACCACCACGTCCGCCTCGCCGTTGCTCTCGTCGCCGTCCTTGAGCGCGGTGGCGACCAGGTCGGCCTCGGGTGCCGGCGGGCGGAAGGTGAGCCCGGCGATACCGTCCGGGCTGACCATCACTGCGGTCTGCTCGGTGACCACACCGATGTAGCCGACCCGGATCCCGCCGATTTCCTGCACGTGGAAAGCCGGCAGCGCCCGCTCGTCGTCGCGGTACACGTTGGCGCCGAGCTGCGGGAAGTCCGAACGCGGGATCACCCGGTCGGTCAGGTCCGCCATGCCCTTGTCGAACTCGTGGTTGCCGACCGCCGTCACGTCGAGACCGGCGGCGCTGAACGCGTCGAGGGTCGGGTTGTCGTCGTCGATCGCCGAAACGAACGTCGACGCGCCGATGTTGTCACCGGCCGAGACGAACACCGTGTTCGGGTTGGTCGCCCGGTACTGGTCGACCAGCCCGGCCACCTGGGCCACGCCGCCGACCGGCTGCCCGTCGACCGTACCGACGGATTCGAGCCGGCCGTGGAAGTCGTTGATCCCCAGCAGCTGCAGCTCGACCGGACCGCCGGCGCCGGTGTCCAGCCCGATGATGATCGGGTTGTGGTCGCTGGCCCGGAACGGACCCGGGTCGAAGAAGTTCGGGGAACCGTTGTACTGGAAGGCGTACGACTCGACCGCGTTGATCTGCCAGACGTCGGCCCCGGTGACCCGGGCGGCCAACGACGGCGAGGCCAGCGCGTGGTCCAGCGAACCCGACTCACCGGCGAACACGTAGGTGCTGCGTCCGGTGTCGTTCAGGTTGACGTAGTCGGCGTCGTAGAGGGCCCGCATCGGGTCCTCCTGGGTGTACGAGTTGAAGTCGCCCAGCAACAGTACGTCGTCGCTGCCGCTGTCGGTCACCAGCCCGTCGACGAAGTCGGCCAGCGCGGCGGCCTGCCGGGTCCGGTCACCGTTGTACGCGCCCTGCCCGTCACCGGTGTCGACGTTGTCGCCGGTCGGCGGCGTCGACGTGCTCTTGGACTTGAAGTGGTTCGCCACCACGGTGAAGGTCAGCTCGTCGGCGGTGAACGTCTGCGCGATCGGCTCCCGCGCGTTGAACCAGACGCTCTCGTCGTCGACCGACCGGGACGGCCCGACCGGGGTCACCGCAGCCGGCTTGAAGATGATCGCGTTGCTGATGAAGTCCTGCTGGGCGGCGCCCGGCAGGTCCGCCGGGGAGCGGACGTAGTCCCAGGTCCCGGCACCGTCGGCGGCGTTCAGCGCGCCGACCAGCCGGACGAGTGCCTTCTCCGGCTCGCCCGGCGCGAACCGCACCGAGTTCTCGATCTCCTGCAGGCCGACCACGTGCGCGTCCAGCGCGGTGATCGCCGCAACGATCTTCGCCTCCTGTTTGGCCAGCGCGGCCTCGTCGGCCGCACCACGCGCATCGCCACCGAAGTGGACGAAATAGTTCAGCACGTTGAAGCTGGCCACCCGGATGTCGCCACCGACCGGAGCCGGGGCGGCGGTACGCGGGTTCGTCACCTTGAACGTGGTCCGCTCGGTGGCCGGGGTGTCCGCGTCGACCGGCAGGGTCGGCTGCAGCCGCCACTCGTCGAAGCCGTACGACAGCACGCTCGGCCCGAACGCCTCGACCGAGTCACCGACCCGCAGCGGCTGGTCCGGCGAAACGTACGGCGGGGCGATGCCGGCGTCGGCCAGGTTGGTGGTGCGGCCGTCGTCAACCAGGATCCGGTTGAGCCGGTTGTCGGCGGCGATCCGCTCGGCCTGGGCGCTGCCCGGCTGCGCCACGTCGGTGGGGATGACCGCCGGGGTGTCACCGGCGGTCAGCACGACCTCGCCGTACCGGTTGGTGTTGTAGACCTCGGCGACGGCGAAGTCACCGACCGGGGCCACCAGCATCGACTCGACGGACTCCCGGTCGCCGGCGGCCAGTGGCAGGGTCAGCGCGACCGGGGTGGGCAACGGATTGTCCCGGTCACAGATCTGCACGTCGGTCCGCGCGCCGATGCTCACCTGGGTCAGTCCGAAGTACTCACCGGCGTGGCCGGTGACCCGCACCCGGTCACCGATCGCGACCCCCGGGTGGTTGGCCGGGTTGCTGGTCAGGTAGACGAAGATCCCGTCGCTGGCGGTGCCGGCGGCAGCCGTACGGGACCCGCCGGTGCCGGCGGTCTGCAGGTAGACGCCGTTGTAACCGCCGACGCGGTGGTCGGCGACGACGATGCCCTCGACGGTCACCTCGGTGCCGGCCAGCGGCGTGCTGTCACCGGTGCCCTGCACCTCGGCGATGCTGTTCGTCACCGTGACGTCGCAGCCCAGCTCGGGGTCCGGGTCCGGGTCCGGGTCGCCGGTCCCGTTACGGACGCCGAAGGTGTTCGCCACCGGCTGCCGCCAGTCGCCGTCGACCTTCTGCAACGAGTGCCCGGCCGGGGTGTCGGAGGCTTCCGCGACACCGATGTCGACACTGGCCGTGCCGTCGGCGGGGCCGCCGGCCGCGGTCAGGGTGCCTTCGTAGCTGAGAAACTCGACCACGGAGCCGGCCGGGTCGACCAGGGCCACCCCGTCCGGGGACCCGTTCTGGATGCCGTTGGCGGGGTACTCGGCGACGACCACGCCGGCCGCGGTGACGGTGCCCGCGAGGGTACGGGTGTCGTAGACGGTGCCGTTGCTTCCATTGTAGAGGACGATCTGCCAGCCGGTCAGGTCGAACTCGGCCGGGGCTTCGATCTCGATCGCCTCGCCGGTGTCGGTGCCGGCGTTGTCGTAGTGGATCTCGCTGATGAACGGGTCACCGGCGGCCGGTGCGGCCATGGCAGCGGCACTGCCGGGCACGCTCAGCGCGCCGGCCCCTACGACCGCGGTGATGATCTTCCAGGTGGCTATGCGTCTGTGCTGGCGCATGTAGGCGTTCCTCCGGTCAGAGGGTGAGTTCAGTAAATCTAGGAGACGCGGGTTTCGAAGCACAGACGGGTCGGTGGTGACCTGCTAAACATTCGGGTCCCGTTACCCCTTCGTGACAAGGGACGGTCCGGCGACACCCAGATCAGGACATCGATCGTTCATCTCGACGTCGCCGGCAGGTCGCACACGCGTTCGCGGACGGTCCCGGTCCGCTGCATACCGTCCCGGTGCCAGCGACGCCGTCCCGCCCGGACCGCCGCTGGCAGAACCGGTCCGCGCGCCGCGCACGATGCGGCACCGGACCGGGCGGCCCGCTTCCGACCGAGCGAGGATCACATGTCAATCGACCATGACAGCCAAACCCACACCGACCCGGACGACATCAGCTCGAACCCGTCCGGCAACCGTCCGTTCCGTGCGGTGCTCGCCGCCCGCGCCGGCCGCCGCGACATCGTCCGCAGCGGTACGGTGATCGCCGCCGCGGCCTTCCTCGGCGCAGCCGGCGGTGCCCTCGGCACCGACGCGCCGGCCAGCGCCGGCGGCCACGGGCACGGCAAGGGCAAGCCCGGCCGGCGTGGTCTGCTCGGCTTCGACCCGGTGCTGCCGAACACCGACGACGCCATCACCGTCCCGCCGGGCTACACCGCCGACGTGCTCATCCCGTGGGGCACCCCGCTGCGCAGCCGGGGACCGGCCTGGCGCAAGGACGCCACCAACACCGCCGCCGAACAGGCCGAGCAGGTGGGCAGCCACCACGACGGCATGCACTTCTTCCCGCTGGGTCGCGGCCCGCTGGGCAGCCGCCGAGGCCTGCTGGTGCTCAACCACGAGTACGTCGACCGGACCCTGCTCTACCCCGACGGCGACGCGGAGATGACCCGGGAGAAGGTCGACAAGGCACTCGCCGGCCACGGGGTCAGCGTCGTGGAGGTGGAACTGTCGCGGGGCAGGTGGCGCAACGTCGACTCGCGGTTCAACCGTCGGGTCACCGGCACCACCCCGGTCGTCTTCTCCGGCCCGGTGTCCGGCCGGCACCCGGCGCTGCGCTCGAACAACCCACCGATGGGTACGTTGAACAACTGCTCGCACGGAGTCACCCCGTGGGGCACCTACGTGGCCTGTGAGGAAAACTGGAACGGGTACTTCGGCACCGAGGACCCGCAGTGGTCACCGACGCCGGAGCAGGCCCGGTACGGCGTGAACGCCGCCGGATTCGGCTACCGCTGGCACTTGGCCGACCCGCGCTTCGACGTGGCGCGCAACCCCAACGAGCTGAACCGCTTCGGGTGGCTGGTGGAGATCGACCCGATGGATCCACGCTCCACCCCGGTGAAGCGGACCGCCCTCGGCCGGTTCAAGCACGAAGGCGCCACCTTCTGGGAGTCGCGCGGTCGGGTCGTCGTCTACAGCGGCGACGACCAGGACGGTGACTACCTCTACAAGTTCGTCGGTGACGGCCGGTGGCGGATGCAGCGGGCGCTGGGCCGCAGCCCGCTGGACCACGGCACGCTCTACGTCGCCCGGTTCGACGACGACGGCAAGGGCGTCTGGCTGCCACTGAAGCACGGCAAGGGACCACTGACCAGGGCGAACGGCTGGCACGACCAGGCCGATGTGCTGCTGCGTACCCGGGAGGCGGCCGACGCGGTCGGCGCCACCCCGCTGGACCGTCCGGAGTGGGTGGCGGTCAACCCGAAGAACAACGACGTCTACCTGACCCTGACCAACGGCACCGGCTCGCCCGGTGCGGTCAACCCGCGTACCCCGAACCCGTACGGGCACATCGTCCGCTGGCGCGAGCGCGGCCGCGACAACACCGCGACCAGCTTCGAGTGGGACGTGTTCATACTGGCCGGTGACCCGGCGTACGACCCGCAGGTGCAGCTCGACGAGACGAACATCTTCGGCTCGCCGGACGGGATCTGGTTCGACGGTGACGGACGGCTGTGGATTCAGACCGACGTGTCGAATTCGACGCAGAACCGGGCGGACCGGGGCCACGACAACATTGGCAACAACGCGATGCTGGCCGCCGACCCGCGTACCGGTGAGATCCGGCGGTTTCTGGTCGGCCCGCGCGGCGCGGAGATCACCGGTGTGGTCACCACCCCCGACCAGCGGACCATGTTCATCAACGTGCAGCATCCGGGCGAGTCCACGACGTACTGGGGCAGCCCGACGCCGGAGGACCCGCGGGCGGTGAGCAACTGGCCCGACTTCGACCCGGCCGGCCGGCCCCGGTCGGCGACCGTGGTCATCCGCAAGGCCGATGGCGGCGTCATCGGCACCTGACCGCTCCGGTCCACCTCTGCTCAACATCCGAGCCCGACGTGCGGGCTCCGGGAGCCGCGGCCGATCTCGCCGACCGGCGACCCGGCCGCCAGCCGGTTGCCGGCGGGTCCGGTCCCGGTTGCGGGCGTGACACCTGCGGTCACGCCCGCGACACCGGGTCCGTCGGCGCAGGTTGTCTCGGCTCAGTCCAGGTCGCGCAAGATCTGGTGGAGCAGGTCCTGGGTACGGGCGGGCGGGTCGGCCTCGACGCAGAGCCGCTCCATCGCGGCGGCGTAGTGGTCGACGTCCTCCCGCTTGTCCAGGTAGATCGCGCTGGTCAGCTGCTCGATGTAGATGATGTCGGGCAGGTCCTGGTCGGCGAAGCGCAGGATGGTGAAGGCTCCGCCGGCGGCGGCGTGCCCGCCGGCATCGAACGGCACGACCTGCAGCCGTACGTTCGGTAGCTTGGTCGCCTCGACCAGAGCGTTGATCTGGTCGCGCAGCACGGCGGGGCCGCCGATCGGCCGTCGCAGCACCGCCTCGTCGATCACTGCCCACAGGTTCGGTGGCTGTGGCCGATGAAGCAGTTCCTGGCGCTCCATCCGCAGCTCGACCCGGCGTTCCACTTCGTCGGCCGGGGCCCGACCGTGTCCGAGTAGGACCACCGCTCGGGCGTAGTCGCGGGTCTGCAGCAGGCCGGGTACGAACTGGACCTCGTAGCTGCGGATCATCTTCGCGGCCGCCTCCAGCCCCAGGTAGGACTGGAACCAACTGGGCAGGATGTCGCCGTACCGGTGCCACCAGCCGGGCGTGTTCGCCTGCCGGGCGAGCCCGAGCAGCGCTGTGCGTTCCCGTGAGTCGGTCACCCCGTAGAGGGTGAGCAGGTCGGTGACGTCGCGTTCCTTGAAGCCGACCCGGCCGAGTTCCATCCGGCTGATCTTCGATTCGGAGGCGCGGATGTGCCAGCCGGCCGCCTCCCGGCTCACTCCCTGGCTCTCCCGGAGCCGCCGCAGCTGCGCGCCGAGCAGCATCCGCAGCACGGTCGGCCCGGTCGCCGATCCGCCATCTGGCTGGGCCGTCATCGTCACCCACCGACCTCCGGACACCGTCGCGTCGTATGGCAGCTACTCTTGGCGAGTAAGCATGCCATGACCCGAGGGTGATCCCTAAGGCCCCCGTCGATACCGGTCCGATCAGTGGCCACCGCCGTGCGGTGCGGACGGTCGTCACCAGCAGAGTCCGGACGGGCCCCCACGGCGCAGGCCCCCGGCCGGATCGATGCTAGCGAATCAGGTCGTCGAAGTCACCGTCTCGGGCGCCGAGGATGAACGCCTCGATCTCCGCACGGGTGTAGATCAGCGCTGGACCGTCCGGGTAGCGGGAGTTACGCAGAGCGATCCCGCCACCACCGGGCAGCCGGGCAAGCTCGACGCAGTTCCCGCTGGGGTTGCTGCGGCCACTCTTGCGCCAGGCGAGGGTCGGCAGGTCGGTACTTGGAACGTCACTATCCGGCTTATGCATACATACAATCCAAATCGGACATTGTCGCAACAGACGTAGGACTCCAGGGTCGGCCGCGCCTCGTCACGGAAGGGTCAAATGCACGTGCATCCGCTCTTGCGCCTGCAAGGTATTGCGAGCATGATAGCGCACGTGAACTTGTATCCGGCGGTTTACCCATTGTGATGAGTAATCGGACATTCGACGACATCACCCCCGATAAGGCTAGGGGTGGCGTAGACAACGACGCACGCAGAGTCACCGCTTTGCGGGCCGGTCAGCTGCCTCCGGCGTCATCCGACGGCAGCAGCCACGAGACACACCGCGCGCAGCGAGACAGGAGGGCGATGAGCATGCCGGCTCCCATCCTCAACCCCAACCAACGCGATCCCCGGGACGTCTACCCGACCGACCGGTACCAGCCGTCCGACCCGGTCTGGGTTTACCGCGGCGGCACCTGGTGCGCCGGGATCGTCGAGACCGCCTCAGCCAGCGCGGCGACCGTCACCTACCGCCCCACCGGCTCGCGCGGCACCGGGGTGGACACCATCACCGCGCCGTACGTGCTGCCGCGGGCCGAGACCGACCCGATGCTGGACCGAGTACACCGTTGACGGTCGCCCTCCAACCGGAGGGCACCGTCGGTCGCCCGACTCAATATCGCGCCGCTGACGTGCACAAAGTCACTACTCAGTAGGCGAAAAACTACACAGGGATTGACAGCCATCACAGCAGCCGCGAGAATTTGCGAGCATTGTGGATCACCGGCGGCGCGGTAAATTGGCCACTCCGCCGGCACGGTATTGCGACACCGTACCCATGCCCGGAAGCCACCAGAAGGGCTGCCCTGTGTCTGATGGTGCACTGTGCCTACCCTATCCGGAGCTGCTGCCGGCCAACCGGCACCGACTCCGTGCTGCGATCGCCGACGGCCCCCACACCTCGGCCCCGGAGCCGCTCGACGGCGCGACGTCGGGCGTCCGGGCCGACCCGGTCACCGTCGACTACCAGCAAGTCGACTATCAGGAACATGACCGCTACTTCCAGATTCGCCGTACGCACCAAGCACCGGAATCAGCGTTTCTCCACGCCTTGGCAATAACGCATCTGGCAGTTCGGAACAACGTCGACGCGAATGGGCTTTCGCAGCTCAGCAACGGCTATGTCGCCCAGCTGTGGCTCGGGCTGGAAAGCCTGTACCGGTACGCTGGCCACGACGTCGACAACCAGCCGATCGGCGTTCTCGACCAGTCCGTCCAACGCCCGCCGCACCCACAGTCGAACGGGACGGACCCGGGTGACTCCGACGCCGCCGCCGACCGGTGGCTGATCGGTCACCAGTTCTTCTTCACCCTGATGCAGGGGGCGATCACCGGGCTGAACTGCTTCCTCGGTGCCAGCGCCGACGGCGACGAGGCCGAGGCGCGAGCCGCGCTGCGGGTCGCCACGGCGTTCATGTGCAGCTCGGCGGCCGCTTTCCGGTTCACCTCGGACTTCTCGCCGGTCGACTACGAGCGACTGATCCGTCCGGCGATGGCACCCCCAGCGGTGCAGGCCGGCTTCAGCGGACTGCAGACCCGCGACCACGCCCACCTCATGGCGCTGTTCGCCGAGGTCCGCGCGATGCGATCCAAGATCGGCCCGGCCCGGTTGGGTAGCGCCTTCGACGAGTTCGTCGAAGCGACCGTCGAGGCGTACGAGGCGCACCAACTGATCTGCGCCCGGTTCGGCGGCGACGTGCTGCCCAGCCTCCGGATGGCCGCCCGGTCGGCAGGGCGCAGCACGTCGCCAGGGGTGCAGGTGGTACGGCAGATGATGCGGGCCCGGCTGTTCGCGCTCCACGGCAGCCACCGGGACCGAACCGACAGGGGCGGGACACCCGGTGGGCCCGAAGGCGGCGGGACGCCGGACACCGGCCTGGGTGGCTACGGAGACGAAACGCCGGGCGCGGACGCCGGTGGGCAGGTCGACCAGCCGGCCGGCGGTGACCGGTGATGAACGAGCGTACCCAAGTCGGCGTCATCGGTGCCGGGCCGGCCGGGATGCTGCTGGCGGTGCTGCTACGCCGGGCCGGGGTGGACTGTGTGGTGCTGGAGCGTCGGGACCGCGAGTACGTCGCCAACCGCGCCCGGGGCGCCACCGTAGAGCACCGGGTGGTCGACCTGCTCCGCCGGCACGGCCTGGCTGGCAACCTGTTGCGGACCGGCGCGGTCGAGGACGCGGTGGAGTTCCGGCTCGGCGGGCGGCGCTACCCGATCCGCTATGAACCGCTGGCCAACGGCCGCAGCCACTACATTTACCCGCAGCAGTTCCTGGTCCGCGATCTGGTCGACGCCTACCTCGCCGACGGCGGTGACCTGCGGTTCGAGACTGCGGCGGGGGCGATCGACGACCTGGCCGGGCAGCCCCGCATCCGGCTCGCCGACGGCCGTGAGCTGCGCTGCGACGTGGTGGCCGGCTGCGACGGCGAGTACGGCGTCGCCCGGCGGGCGGTCCCCGCCGGGGCGCTGCGCTGCGCCGACTACCAGTACGACTACGCCTGGTTGTCGGTGCTCGCCGAAGCCCCGCCGTCCAGTGACTGCGTGATCAACGCTTTGCATGAGTCGGGGGCCTGCGTACACGTCCGCCGGACGCCGACGGTGAGCCGGTTCTACCTGCAGTGCGGTCGGGACGAGACCCGGGCGGACTGGCCGGACGAGCGGATCTGGAAGGAAATCCGGATCCGACTGGCGCTGGACGAGCCGTGGACGCTGCACACCGGGCCGGTCACCGACACCGGCACCGTCCGGATGCGCGGCCTGGTCTGTGACCCGATGCGGTACGGGTCGCTGTTCCTCGCCGGCGACGCCGCGCACATCGTGCCGCCAGTCGGCGGCAAGGGCTTCAACCTGGCCCTGGCCGACGCGGAAGAGCTGGCGCTGGGGCTGATCGAGCGGTTCACCGCCGGGGACCACCGCCGGTCGGACGCCTACTCGCAGCACCGGCTGGCCCGCATCTGGCGGGCCCAGGAGTTCGTGCACTGGATGATGGACCTGGTGAACA
Source organism: Micromonospora sp. LOL_014 (assembly GCF_048060245.1). Lineage (NCBI taxonomy): Bacteria > Bacillati > Actinomycetota > Actinomycetes > Micromonosporales > Micromonosporaceae > Micromonospora > Micromonospora sp. LOL_014. The sequence goes on along the minus strand of NZ_JBHMIP010000026.1, from coordinate 17,799 downwards.
CCCCCGGATACGGCACGGCCGACGCGGCCTTCCTGCACCAGGTACAGGCGGCGCGGCTGACCCGGCTGGTCGACTCACCGGCCTACCTGGCCGCGTTCTTGGAGGACTACGTCGGGTGGTGGTGACTGAGGACGTTCGTCGCCCGCCACGTCGCACCGGTGCCGAAGACCAGTTCCTGCCCGGGGTCGACGTGGCGCGGGCCGCCCAGCGGGCTGTACGACTCACTGGTCCACAGCGGCGCCCCGGCGTACCGCAGCTGCTGGGTCCAGATCACCCCGGTCAGCCGCCCGGCGGCGGTCGTGGTGAGCCGCACCTGGTCGGGAAACCCGTCGAACGGCGGCGCCTGGTAGTCCACCGTCACCCAGTCCTCGGCGGCGGTGAGCAGCCGCACGTCGTTTCGCGGGAAGCGCAGCGCGCCGGACCGGGTCGGCGACCGCCAGGCCGGGGCGACCCCTTTGGCCGGCCGGGCGGAACGCGTCGCGACCCCGTCGCGGACCGCGTCCACCAGCGGTTGGAAGTCCCAGCCGTACGCCCCCTGCAGCGTCTCGGCAACCTGTGCCAGGTCGGCCAGCTCGGTCGGCAGGTCCCAGTCCAGCCGGTCGCAGCCGGTGGCCAGGTAGCGCACCTCGCCCGGCAGCACCCGGCAGTCGGCCGTGCCGAACCGGCGACGCAGCTCGACGACCAGCCGGGAGCGCTCCTCGTCCAGCAACGGGTTGTTGGTGTGGATCATGCCGAGCAGTACGTCGAACCGACCGCCGAGATCCTCCGGGTCGAGATCGGCGAGGTCGGATTCGACGAAGGTGATCCGGTCGGCGACCCCGTTGTGCCGAGCGATCCGCTCGGCCATACCGACATGGTGCCGATCCACCGCGACCACCTCGGCGGCGCCCGCGTCGGCGGCGACCAGCGCCAGCAGCCCGCTGCCAGTGCCAGCGTCGAGCACCCGGTCACCGGTCCGCACCGCGCTGCGGACCGCGCGCTGCACGTTGTGCCCGCGGTCGATGCTCAGTAGCAGTCGCAGGTGCAGCTCCGGCGTGAACGGGATGTCCGTCGGCCCAGCCATCGATGAACTCCCTCTCGCGAAACCGGATCAATCACGATAAATTATCCATTGTCGACTCGAGTGTCAACCGGAAGGTTCCCCGGTGCGTGTCCTGTTCACCAGCCCGCCCGGAGTCGGGCATCTCTTCCCCACCGTGCCGCTGGCCTGGGCGTTGCGGGCGGCCGGCCACGACGTACTGGTCGGCACAGCGGCAGAAGGACTGGCCGGCGCGGCCCGGGCCGGTCTGCCGGCGGTGGACGTCGCTCCCGGCGCCCCGATCGCCGCCGTGTTCGGCACCGGCACCGGCACGACGGCCGAACTGGCCGCCCGGATGCGCGAGCGGGGCCAGCGGATCGCCGCCGCCGGCAGCCGTACCGACCCGTTGCTGCTGGAGACCTTCGGGCGGGTCTCCGACCTGATGGCGGACGGCACGCTGACGCTGGCCCGCTGGTGGCGGCCGGACCTGGTGGTGCACTCCCGGCTGCATCCGGCCGGACTGATGGCCGCCCGCGCGCTGCGGGTGCCCGCCGTCGAGCACGGATTCAACCTGTTCCGCGAAGAGGCGCTGGCCGCCCGGTTCCTGCCGTACCTGGCGGCGGCGCACGAGCGCAACGGCGTACCGCTGGAACTGCCCGACCGGGTGGTCCTGCACCTGGCACCGCCCGAGCTGATGATCGGCGACGGCGACGGATGGTCGATGCGGTACGTGCCCTACAACGCCGGCGGTGCGCTGCCGGACTGGCTGCGCCTGCCCGCCACGCGCCCCCGGGTGCTGATCACCCTCGGCACCGTGGTGCCGGCGCTGGCCGGGTTGACCGGTCTGCGCCACACCATCGACGCCGCCGGGCAGACCGCCGCGGACTTCGTGCTGGCCCTCGGCACAGACGCCGACGTGACCGCGCTCGGGCCGCTGCCCGGCAACGTCCGGCCCGCCGGCTGGCTGCCGCTGCACCAGGTGCTCGCTGGCTGCTCCGCCGTGGTGCACCACGGCGGCTCCGGGACGATGATGGGCGCGATCTGTTCCGGGGTACGGCAACTGGTCCTGCCGCACGGCGCCGACCAGTTCAGCAACGCCGACCTGGTCCGACGGCACCGGCTCGGCCTGGGCTGCGCACCCGAGGAGGTGACCCCGCAGTTGCTCGCCGAACTGCTGGCCGAGGGCGGTCCGGCCAGCGGGGTGGCGGACGCGGCCGAGTTGATGTCGAGACTGCCGGCACCGGCCGAGATCGCCACCCGACTCGCACATCCGGGTGGAATCGACCGCCACGCCGACCAGCTTTCGGCGCTCGCCCCCGCTACCGGCGGCTCGGCCGCACACTGGACCGATGGGTGACGTCGCCGCAGTGCTACTGGTCGATTCGGCGGGTTCCGTCCTGCTGCAGCTACGGGACGGCAACGCGCCGAGCCATCCGCACGCCTGGTGCGTGCCGGGCGGGCACTGCGAGCCCGGGGAGACACCGGAGCAGGCGGCGCTGCGCGAACTCGCCGAGGAGACCGGGTTACGGCCCGAGCACGGGTTGCGGTTGTTCTGCCGCCGGCAGCTGAACCCACAGCGTACGGCGCACTACTACTTCGGCTCCACCCGTGCCCGGCAGTGCGACGTCCGGCTCGGCGAGGGTGCCGCGATGGAGTTCCTACGGCCGGACCAGATCAGCGACGGCCGGCCGTTCGCTCCCGGCTCGGCGAGCCTGCTCGCCGAGTTCCTCGCCTCGCCGCACTACGCCTGGCGGGTCACCGCCCCGTATGATCCGCTCCATGATCCGGGCCGGCGCCAGGTCCGCGCGCTCCACCACCAGGGCGGACGGTAGATCGTTCCTCAAGTGGGCGGGCGGGAAGACTCGGTACGCCGCCGCCCTCGTCGCCGCCGCGCCACCGTTCACCGGCAGCTACCGGGAGCCGTTCCTCGGCAGCGGAGCGGTCTTCTTCGAGCTGGCGCCGCGGCGGGCGGTGCTCAGTGACGCCAACCCGGAGTTGATCATCTGTTTCCGGGAGGTAGCCCGCGACCCCGAAGCGGTGATGCGGCTGCTGGACGAGCAACCGAACACGCCGGAGCACTTCGCGGCGGTCCGCCGTCGCTCGCCGACAAACTGTTCCGATCTGGAACGCGCGGTCCGGGTGATCTATCTGAACAAGACGGCGTTCCGTGGGCTGTGGCGGGTCAACCGACGGGGCGAGTTCAACGCGCCGTACGGCGCCTACAACCGGCCGTACTACAACCGGCGGGTGCTGCTGGACGCCGCGCAGGCGCTGGCCGGTGCCGAGCTGCGGGTGGCCGACTTCGCCGAGCAACTCGACGAGGCCACCGCCGGCGACTGGGTCTACCTGGACCCGCCGTACGTACCGCTCGGCGGGTGGGCGGACTTCCGGCGGTACACCTCGGCGCAGTTCGGGCCGGCCGATCACGTGCGGCTGCGGGACGCGATGGTACGGGCCAGCCGGCGCGGTGTCCGACTGACCCTGACCAACAGCGACACGCCGTTCGTACGGGAGCTGTTCGGCGCGGATTTCCTGATCGCCCGGATGGCGACCCGCCGGGACATCAACCTGCAGTCGGCGAAGCGGGGCAGCTGGGATCTGCTGGTCACCAACTACCAACTGCCGAACGGCGAATCAGCCCGGTAGGCTGGCCAGGGCGGCCCGGAGAGCGCCGCCGAGCGACGTGGTGGGCCGGCCGATCAGTCGGGCGAGGTCGCCGCTGTCGGTGGTCAGATCGCCCCGGGAGATGCCGACGTCGGAGGCGGCCAGCATGCTGGCGAACGCTTCCGGCACGCCGGCGTCGGTCAGCGCCCTGGCGTACACGTCGGCCGGAAGATCCTGGTAGCCGACCTCCCGTCCGCTGTGCCGGCTGATCTCGGCGGCCAGCTCGGCCAGGGTGAAGGGTTCATCACCACCGAGCTCGTAGACGGTGCCGGCCGTTCCGGCGGTGTCAGCGCTGCCGGCTGTTGCTGGCGCGGTCAACACTGCGACGGCGGCGGCGGCGAAGTCGGCCCGGGTCGCGGCGGCGACCCGACCCGAGCCGGCAGCGCCCAGCACGCTGCCGGTGGCGAGCGCCTGCGGCAGCACCGAACCGGTGTAGTTCTCCAGGTACCAACCGTTGCGCAGCAGCACGAACGGCAGGCCGCTGTTTCGGATCATCTGTTCGGTGGCGAGGTGTTCGGCGGCCAACGGGACGCTGCTGGTGTCCGCGTTGAGGATGCTGGTGTACGCGATCAGGTCGACTCCGGCCGCCTTCGCCGCCGCCACGGCGTTGCGGTGCTGGTCGATTCGCCGGCCGACCTCGCTGCCGCTGATCAGCAGCAGTTTGCGGGTCCCGACCAGGGCCGGCCCGAGGGTCAGCGGCTGGTCGTAGTCACCGTGCCGGACCTGTACGCCGCGCGCGGCGAGGTCGCCGGCCTTTTGCGGGTTCCGTGCGACGGCGACGATCTGCGCCGGTGGCAGTCCGCTGTCCAGCAACTCATCGACGACCAACCGGCCCAGCTGGCCGGCGGCACCGGTGACAGTGATCATGTCAGCTCCTAGGTCCCTGCGGGGCGGCCCCACGATCGCCCTCACCCACCAGCCTGCACTAACTTTTCGGAAGCGCAAGCAGTTCAGGAAGTGCTGTGGCCCATTCGACGCATCGCTGGGAGATACCCTGGGAACATGGCCAGCCGGTCCGCGCCCGCACCGCACAGCGAATCCAGCCCGCCGACCGACGACCCGACGGCCGCCCTGGTGACCGACGTCTTCGCCCGCAGCTGCCCGTCACGAGCCACCCTAGACCACATAACCGGCAAATGGGGCACGCTAGCGATGGCCGCCCTGTTCGCCGGCAACTACCGGTTCAACGCGCTGCGCCGCCGGGTCGACGGCATCAGCGAGAAGATGCTGGCTCAGACCCTGCAAGCGCTGGAGCGCGACGGGATGGTCGTCCGGGACGTCCAGGCCACCATCCCGCCCCGCGTCGAGTACAGCCTCACCCCGCTCGGCCGCGCCGTCGCCGGCAAGCTGGTCGACCTGATCGAGCTGGTCGAACGCGAGATGCCGACGGTGCTCGCGGCCCGGGACAGCTTCGACCGGACCGCCTGACCACGGGTGCCCGGCCACAGCGGACACCACCGGCAGCGGACCGGCAGGCACCCGGCCGGGCGTCACTGCAGCAGGCTGCCCACCGGCGAGAGCAACGCCCAGCCCAGGAAGGCGGTGTGCCGGTCCATCCGCAACCGCTCGCTCTCCAGCATCGTCGGGTTGTCCCGCATCGGCCACATCCGGGCCGCGTCCCGCCAGGCGATGTCCCGGGTGAACTCCACCAACCGGTTCTGGTACCAGTCGTCGACCTGCCCGTTGAGCCGGTCGAGGCAAATCTGCCAGCTACTCAGGTAGCTGCGCCGCAGCTGCGGGATCCGGTCGAAGAAGATCTCATTGATGTAGAGGTAGTCGCGGTGCTGCTCGTCGTTGTCCGGGCTCGACCCGAGCTTGGCCCAGGTGCTCAGCAGGGCGAACGGTAGGTCGTAGTTGATGTGCGCGTTCACCCCGGCGGCGGCCGACGGCAACGACCGTACGCTCTCGTCGCGCAGCCGGCTGAACAGCACCTCCCAGGCCGCCGGGGTGTCGCCCCGGTTGCCCCAGCAGCGCAGCGCCGCGAAGTACCGCTCCGCGAACTCGATGTCCAGCAAGGTGAGGAAGGCAGGGTCGGCGAACTCACCGGCCTGCAGTCGCTCGTCGATGGTGCTGGTGATCACCCAGTAGAGATGGTTGAAGTCGGCCACCGGATTGTCGCTGTCACTCGGCGTGGCTGACTCGAGCAGCTTCTGCAGCGCCGCCAGATCCTCGACCACGCCGGCGACGTCGATCGGCCGGTGGTCGAGGACCTCCATGACCTGGTCGTGCACGTGACCCCAGCGGAGTTCTGACATCGGACACCTCCAGTCTGCAGTGCTCCCTCGCCCCGGGCGGCGGGCGGTCGTCACCGAAATGGTCGGTCCCTACAGTGGCAGCCGCTGCCAACCCGCAGGTATCGGCGCAACGACGGGTGTCTCACTGGCCGATCCGCTGCCCCGGTGTGCGGTTTTCCGGCCGAGACGTCAACCGGCCGGGGTGGACCGACCGGTCGGCGGCCGCCACGCACCGGACTGGCAGGTTCACAGTCGGGTGTCAGGCACGCGGCTGGTTACGCATGAACACCCGAGTCGCCTCCACTCGCGTCCTCACCTGCAGCTTGTTGAGGATGTTCGACACGTGCACACCGACCGTACGTTCGCTGATGAACAGCACCTCGGCCGTCGCCCGGTTGGTCCGTCCCTCCGCGACCAGCTCCAGCACCTGACGCTCCCGGTCGGTGAGCGCCGCGAGCTCGTCCGGACCGCCCGGGGCGAGCACCTGACCGGCCCGCTCGACCATCGAGGTCCGCTTCACGCGGTCGTTGACCAACGCCCGAGCCACCCGTTCGCCGACCGTCGGCGGGCTGGTCAGACCGGCCCGCAGGGTGACCCGTTCCTGGCTGTCCATCTCGGGCATCGGCTCCGGCTCACCCGCGCCCAACGCCACCCGGGCACGGGCGGCCAGGGCCTTGATCTCCTCGGTGAACGGACGGGCACCGAGCCGTCGGGCGGTCCGGTACGCCGCCTGCAGCGCCCGGGTCGCGTCCGCGTTACGGGTACGGATCGCGTACAGCGCCTCGGCCTGGCGCAACCGGGCGTACGCCGCCGGGTACGGATGGCACCGCCGCTCCCAGACCTCGGCGGCCCGCGACCAGAACACCGGGTCCGACCGGCCGTCGATCCGGCTGATCTCCGCGGCGCAGAGCTCCCGGTAGCCGATCACCGCGTCGCGTACCGGTGCCGCAGTCTCCGTGTTGCTGCTGCGCTCCATCCGGCCGACAACCTTGACCAGACGCTGCACCGCCTGCGGGTCGGTCGGTGCCCCGCTGGACCGGGCCTCCGCCTCGGCCCGCAGCCCGTGCCAGACCAGCGGCGCCTGCAACCAGACGTCACCCGAGTGCCGCTCGGCCAGGTCGATGCCCTGCTGTACCGCCTCCCGCGCCTCAGCATGCCGGCCACGCCACATGGCCAGCCCGGCGCGCAACGTCAGCAACGGCAGCATGTGCCGCATCCCACCGCCAGCGGCCAGCAGGGTCTCGATCGCCTCCAGGTCGGACTCCGCACCATCAAGATGGCCGAAACCCACATGAATCCGACAACGGGCCAGCAGCAGCTCGACCGCGTCCGCCCCGGACGGCCGATGCCGCAGCGCGGCCGTGATCACCTCCTCGGCCTCGCTCCACCGGCCGAGCCGGAACAGCCCGTTGGCGGCGGCGGAGAGCAACCGGGTGCCGTAGGTGCGGGCCAGCCCGACCCGCTCGGCCCGTTCCGCGCCGTGGCGGGCGACCGCGACTCCCTCCTCCAACTCGTTGAGGTGTCCACTGAGCAGCTCGGCGAGCTGCAGGTCGGCGACGGCGACGTCCGCCGGGCCGCCGGTCAGTTCGGCGGTACGCCGCGCCTGCCGGACCGCTTCCTTGCCCGCCGCCGGGTCGTTGAGGTATGCCTGGCTATAGCCGAGGGTCACCCCGGCCAGCACCATCGCCGAGGCGCAGTCGGGCGCCCCGGCAGCCAGGTCAAGTGCCTCCTGGGCCCGCCGGCCGGCGTCGGCGTACCGGCAGAGTTGCAGCAGCAGATCGGCGGAGTGTGCGGCGGCGGCGACCCGCTCGCCAGCGTCGGCGTCGGCCGCAGCCAGCGTCCGGTCGTACTCGCGCTCCGCCTCGGCCAGCTGACCGACCGCCGTCAGGTACCGCGCCCGCAGGGTGTACAGCCAGGACGGCGGCGGACCGAACAGGTTGGTGGCCAACTGCTCCAGCAACGCCAGCGCGCGCTCGTGCTCGCCGCTGCGGTGTGCCGCCTCCGCCGCGCGTCGGCCCAGCATGGTCGCGTCGAACTCGACCAGCCAGGCAGGCGGGACCTGGTTGGCCAGGTCGACCGCGCTGGCCCAGTGCTCGAACGCCTCGGCGAAACCGTACAGGCGCTCCGCTTCCTCGGCGGCGGCGACCACGGCCGGCAACGCCCGGGTGGTCTCGCCCGCCTCCCGCCAGTGGTACGCCAACCGGGCATGCCGCAGGTCACCGGTGGGGCCGGCGACGAGCGCCTCGGCGTACCGCCGGTGCCACCGGACCCGCTCCCCCGGCAGCAGCCGCGGCTCCAGGACCTCCCGGATCAGCGGGTAGCGGAACCGGTATCCGTCCGGCTCGGACAACAGCACCCGCTGGCCGACCGCCTCGCGTACCGCCTGCAGCAGCCGGTCCTCGCCGAGCTGGGCGACCCGGTCCAGCAGGTCGTGGGCGACCGGCTCGACGCCGGCGGCGACCGCATGTGACACGAGCTGGGCGTCGGCCGGCAGGGCGTCGACGTGGGCCAGGGCGATCTCGCGCAGGGTCTCCGACAGGCCGTCCCGGCCGTCCCGGGCGTCCCGGGCCAGCTCCTCGGCGAGGAACGGCACCCCACCGCTGCGCCGCCACACCGACTCGGCCAGGTCCGGCTCCGGGTCGCCGCCGAGCAGCTCCGCGACGAGTTGGGCGGTCTCCGTCCGGTCCAGCGGCTCCAGTTCCAACACGTCGACCGCGCCGGAACGCGACCGGGACCGGCGTAACTCCAGCAGCATGCGGCGGATCGGGTCGTCGCCCCGCAGCGTCTCGGTCCGTGCGGCGCCGAGCAGCAGCAGCCGGACGTCCCCCAGCCCGGCGAGGAGGTACAGCAGCAAATGCCGGGTGGTCAGGTCGGCCCACTGCAGATCGTCCATGACCAGCACCAGGGTCCGTCCGGCGGCGACCGCGCCGAGCCCACGGGTTAGCCGTTCCAGCAGGTCACCAGCTCCGTCGGGGTGCCGAGCCTCGCCGTCCAGCACCGAGATCAACTCGCGGGCCGCAGCGCCGGACAGAACGCCGGCCCGGCCGGCCGCCGGCTGATAACGCCGCAGAGCCTGCCGAAGTGGGTGCAGTGGTGATGAGTCCCCAATGTCCAGACATGCCCCGGACAGCACCAGCGCACCGGCAGCACGGAGCCGGTCGCTGGCCGCGCTCAGCAGCCGCGACTTACCGATGCCGCTCTCGCCCATGACGAAGACCGCGGCCGTGCTCCCCCGCTCGACCCTACGTAGCGACTCGTGCAACACCTGCAGCTGAGCCTGCCGCCCGACGAAGGGAACCTCGTCGGAGCTGGGGGCCAGCGACCTGCCATCGCGTGACTGTGTCAATCCGATCACCGACATAAAGGGTGGGAGTATCTGACATACGTCGTTCTACAGATCCTAGGGCTGCGCTGGGCTGCGACCGTTTCAGCCATCCGTCCCGTACGCCGGTCCACACGGACCGGATCAGGTCCACCCGGGAGCGGACTAAAGCACCATCACCGCGCAGGAGGCGATCATGAGGACGCTCCGCCGCAACTACCGCCGCCCCACCGGCCCGACCCACGCAGCCGGCCCGATCTGCCGTACCCCCGTAAGGTCGACCCACCGTTACTGTCCCAACTGCGGAGCGCGACGGAAACCGCCGTCTGGCTGGTCCGTTCCAGCCGCCCGGACCCGCCGTCGCACGGTCAGCGTGCTTTTCGTCGACATGGTCGGCTTCACCGCCCTGTCCGATCGGCTCACCCCAGAGGAGGTTCGCGACGTGCAGCTGCGCTACTTCCACGCGGTGCGGACGGTGATTCGACGGTGGGACGGAGTGGTGGAGAAGTACATCGGAGACGCGGTGATGGCGGTCTTCGGCATCGCCGGCAACGACGATGACCATGGCGATGGCGGCGCGTACCCGGCGGTGCGGGCCGCTCTCGAACTCGCCGCCGCGGTCCGCCGTACCGACTTTCCCGACAGCGCGCGGGTACGGATCCGGGTCGGAGTGGCCACCGGATCGGCGGCCATCGACACTGCGGGTGCAGTCGACGGCGGAGTCGGATTCCTCACCGGCGACTTGATCAACGTAGCCGCTCGGCTGCAGGCGCATGCCGCCCCAGGCCATGTCGCCGTGACCGCGGAAACCTACCGCGCCGCCGGCACGAGGCTCAGGTTCCACCAGCAACCACCGATGTCGATCGCCGGCCGGAGCGAGCCGGTACAGGTATGGCAGCCGGCGCCGGTTCGGTGGCCGCTGCGAGCAGCGGCCACCGAACCGGCGGATCAGGTGGTACGCGGGACGCCTACCGACCGCCCGCGTACCGAACGGCCGTTGTTGGCCGCCGCGGTCGTCACAGCCTCAGACCCCGGTCACCGAGCGGATCCAGCTCCGGCTGGACGCCACCGAGGCGTAGTTCTGGTACGTCGACCCGTTGCCGGTCGAGCAGACACCCACCTGCTGCCCGTTGTAGAACTGCGGACCGCCGGAGTCGCCCCGCCAGGCCACGCCGTTCACCCCGGTGCTGCGGATCGCCGGGCCGCCGTACGCGTCGGACGCGCCGTTCGTCGTGGTACGCACCGAGGCGACCTTCAGCTGCGCCGAGGCGTCACAGTTGCTGCAGGTCCGGCCCCAGCCGTAGATGGTGTTCGTCGAGCCGACCGGCGGGTTGCTGGACGCCAACATGACGTAGCTGGTGGAAATTGCCGAGCTCAGGTAGAGCAGGCCAAGGTCGTACCGGCCGTAGCTGGCGCTGACCGTGCTGGTCGCGCCGCCCGAGGAGCGGTAGACGCTGCCCACTCGCACCGACATCGACCCGCCGAGACAGTGCCGCGCGGTCAGCACCCACCGTGAGGCGATGATCGAGCCGGAACAGGCGAACGAGCCGTTCTGGAAGACGGCGGCCGCCCACGGTGCCGAGGAGACCGTGCCGCCGCCAATGATCTGTTGCGGTGCCGCAGCCGCGGCGGACGGGGCCACGAACGCGCCGACCAGCGCGGTCGCGGCAATGGCCAGGGTGAGTCGGATACGCAAGGCTGGCTCCTTAACCGAAGGGGTTGCCCCGGGGGATTCCGGGCCGGTCGGGCCGGTGTTCCACGACGGGGTTCCGTCGATGGACACCTGCTGTCCGGCGACGCCGGGCAGGCGCCGCACCGGCGACGCGAGTCGCGCATCGGTGATGCCAGAGATTAGGCTTCGACGGTTCCCACGACAAGACTCCGGACCGATTATTTCTGATAGCGCCCTACGGAGCGACCTGCCGCACGAAGATATGACGTACACAATATGCATTGTCGTCTGTCATAGTCAGTACGATGATCGGGTGGACGCCCGCCACCCAGCGTTGGCCTGGGTGGCCGGTGGACCTGGGTGGGCCGGTGGGCCTGTTCCCGCCGCGGGCACCGCCGACGGCGGCCCTCCACACGTGCAGTAGCCGACATCCGGGCCACCGAGTGCCTTGTTCGCGCCGCTGTGACACGCCACACCGTTCGCCGTAACGGGAATGGCAAGCGCGACGGCCAGCTTGTGAGATTGGCTGCGCGCCTGCACAGCGGCAGCACTGGCCCACCAGACGGGTCGCGACGACCCGCGCCTACCGTGCGCAGACGACGCGCCTCCGCGGAAGAGGAATCATGACAGCGCTCGCCCAACGGCCCGGCGGGTCCGCGCCAGTCCCCGTCGTGGAGCCGACTCCCGGTGAGTCGCTCAGCCCATGGCAGCGGATCCGGCTGATCCTGGTGCTCGGCACACTCATCGCGGTCGGCCCGTTGACCATCGACATGTACCTGCCGGCACTTCCGGCAATCAGTGATGATCTGCAGACCACCGCGGCCGGCGTCCAGTTGACGCTGACCGGCACACTCGCCGGGCTGGCCATCGGCCAGTTGATCATCGGGCCGCTGTCGGACGTGTGGGGTCGACGCCGGCCGCTGCTGGTCGGCACCGGTCTGCACGTGCTCGCCTCGGTCCTGTGCGCCGTTGCGCCGAACATTGCGGTGCTCGGCACGCTGCGGATCGTCCAGGGCTTCGGAGCCGCCGCGGCGGCGGTGATCGCGATGGCGGTCGTCCGGGACATGTTCAGCGGGATCGCCTTCGCCCGCGTACTGTCCCGACTGCTACTGGTCATGGGCGTCGCGCCGGTCCTCGCGCCGACCCTCGGCAGCGCGCTGCTCAGCTGGACGCACTGGCGGGGCGTGTTCGCCGCGCTCGCTGTGTTGGGTCTCGCCCTGATCGCGGTGACCGCCCTTGGGCTGCCCGAGACGCTGCCGCCGCACCGCCGCCGTCCGGCCCGGGTGCTGGACACCCTCCGGGTGTACGGAGGCCTGTTCCGGGACCGGATCTTCGTCGGCCTGGTGCTCGTCGCCGGCTTCTCGATGGCCTCGCTGTTCGCGTACGTCGCGGGCTCGTCGTTCGTCCTGCAGGACCAGTACGGGCTCGACGAGCAACAGTTCGGTATCGCGTTCGGGGCCGGGGCGGTCGGCATGATCACTGCCACCCAGCTCAACGTACGGCTGCTCCGCCGCTACTCACCGCAGCAGATCCTGCGGACCTCACTGATCGCCGGGCTGGTCTGCGGGCTGATCCTGCTCGGCTTCGCGGCAACGAACGTCGGCGGGCTACCAGGCGTCCTGATCCCGCTGTGGGCCGTTCTCGCCGCAGCCGGGTTCGCGCTACCGAACGCTCCCGCGCTGGCCCTGGCCGGCCACGGGGAAGCTGCCGGAACCGCATCCGCGATGCTCGGGGCGGTGCAGTTCGGTGTCGGCGCACTCGCCGCGCCGGTCGTCGGGCTACTCGGCACCGGCAGCATCGCGATGGCGACGGTGATCACCGGAGGCGTGCTGGCCGCGCTGATCGTGCTCCTGGTCGTCGTACGTCCAGGCCGTCTGCCCGTTCCCGACCGGACGGCGCCGACATCGGTCGCGCCGCACTGACGTTGGCTGCGGCCGGGGAGGTGCTTTGCCCCGGGCGCGGCGTGCCCTGTATCCTCGACCGGCGGTGGTCTGGAGCGGCCGCCGGGGAGACTTCGCCTAGTCTGGTCTATGGCGCCGCACTGCTAATGCGGTTGGGGTCTTAAAGCCCCTCCCGGGTTCGAATCCCGGAGTCTCCGCGCTTCGGCGAGGCGTGTATGCTTGCCAGGCACCTGCGCCCGTAGCTCAACGGATAGAGCATCTGACTACGGATCAGAAGGTTAGGGGTTCGAGTCCCTTCGGGCGCGCAAGATCAACAGGGGTCTGACCTGCCGAAACGCAGATCAGATCCCGTCATTGTTGATGGAGTGTGGACGTTCGTTGCCACACCTGTGTCACATCTGCGCCATCACTCTCTGTAGTTACTCAGTGATCATCATGGCCTTGACCTGGTGTTCGACGGTCCTCCGGCTGGTCCGGCTCCGTTGGGCCTCCTGGTTTTTTCGCCGTCCTGGCGGCCTTGCGGGCGGCGCGCCTGATAGCGGCGCGGCGTTCCCGGGCTGCATTGCGGACGAGTTCAGCGGTGACCACGGCGGCCTGATGTTGGGCTGCTGGTAGCACGCTGGTGTACACGTCTGCGGTGGTGTCGATCCGCGAGTGGCCGAGCTGGGCTTGGATGGTTTTGAGATCCGCGCCGGAGTTGTGGGCGAGGGACGCGGCGCCGTGCCGCAGGTCGTGTAGCCGGATGGGTGGCAGGGTGGATTTCTGGACCAGAGTTGGGAACCGTTGGGTGAAGTAGCCGGGGTGGTAGGGCTGGCCGTCGGGTCGGGTGAAGACGTAGCCGGTGTCGCGGTAGGTCTGCCGGGCTTCGATCCGTCGGGCGGCCTGTTGCTGTTGTTGCTGGCGGTGGTGGGCCAGGGCGGTGGCGGTGGCCTCGTCGAGGGCGACGACCCACTGTCCTGACGCGCTCTTGGGTGGCCCCTCGTAGACGTGGTGTCTGGCGGACGTTCGCTGCTGGTGGATGGTCAGCTCGTTGGCGTCGAGGTTGGTGTCGGACCAACGCAGGCCGGCGACCTCGCCCCTGCGGAGCCCGCGCAGGCCGATCAGGCGCCAGAGGGCGTGGAGCGGATCGTTGGCGGTGAAGTCGAGGAACGCGGCGAGTTGGGGTGCCGTCCAGACCGAGACCGCCGGCCGGATGCCGGTTTCCTGCCAGGCCGCGACGTTTTCGTCGGTCCAGATGTGCGCTCGGGTCTGGGCCGGGTTGGGCAGTTCGACGCGACGTGCGGGGTTGTCGGTGAGCAGGTCTTCCCGGATCGCCGCGTTGAGGGCGGCGCGGAGCGTGGCACGGACGTGTCTCAGTGTCGATGCCGAGTGGGGCCGGTCGTACTTGTTGCGTTGCCGCGCGATGGCACGGAACGCCGCGTTGAGCTGGCTTGAGGTCAGCTCCGACAGGAGCGTCCGTCCGACGTGCGGGATGAGGAACCGTTCGATGTCGCGGGTGTAGAGCAGCTTGGTGGTCGGGCGCAGCCGTGTCCGGGTCTGGAGCCAGTGCTCAAGCCACCGCGCCACTGTCCAGCTCTGCGCGGTACGGCGCTCCGATGACATCGCCAGCAGTTCGTCACGGGCGCGACGGGCCGCGGCCTGCGACGGGAACCCGCCCCGGCGAACCCGTTGCGGACGGCCGAGAATGTTGGTGGTGGAGCAGTGGAAATACCAACTACCGTGACCGCGATCGTTCAGCCGGGAACAATGACCGCCTCGGTTACCTCCTGTCACGCGGTCGGAGCATGCGCAACGCTTGAAGATGCGGCCTCTGGATTTCATGGCTCCCCGTTCCGTTGAGATTCCCGCCTATCTGGCATCCACTGGACCTGCGGGAATGTGGGTACTCGGGTGGCCAACGCCGTCGTGGCAACGCCTGTTCCCGACAGGAGTCACCCCGAGAGGCCGCTGGTGTCGGCGAGACAAACGAGAACACGGAGAGTTATGATTCGATTGGTTGGTGAACCACGCCATCATTCGATGATCACCAATCCCCAATCCCGGTTGTGGTGTTCCTGACGGCGCACCCCGGGACTCGCGCACGTCGGGATCGTGTGTATCGCGCGCCGGGGACGCGGTTACCGCAGGCGATGGTCTGTTGGCGTGTCGTAGTGGGTGCGGTGTGGGGCGGTGCGTAGCCTCCATCAACGGCGACTCGCGGCGGACGTGACCGCCTCGCCCCATCACCTGCCGGAGGAGAGCGCCAGTGAGGCAGACCAGCGA
Source organism: Micromonospora sp. LOL_014 (assembly GCF_048060245.1). NCBI lineage: Bacteria > Bacillati > Actinomycetota > Actinomycetes > Micromonosporales > Micromonosporaceae > Micromonospora > Micromonospora sp. LOL_014. Next base: position 2,726 of record NZ_JBHMIP010000026.1, on the reverse strand, counting down.
GCTTCCTGACCATGCGGCGTCGCCGGCGCTCTCGGGGATGACCGCCGAGGCCGTCGAGGCCGTCCTGGCGGACCTTGCCGCGGTGGCCGACCGTCTCATCGAGGAATGGGCCGTGGCCCAGCGTGAAGTCGATGAACGCAACGACGACAACGAGCGCTGGCTTATCCAGACCGGGACGCCGGCCGGCTATCGAAGTTGCCCGAACCCGCGGCGGGCGCTGTCCTCGGTGCGCTTGGACCACGCCGTCCACCGCGCCCGCCTCCTACGACAGTCGAGTCGGGAGATCGTCGCGTGGTGGGCGGACCTGGCAACCCATGCCGCGTTGTCCGCCGCGGCGGGTCAACCGGTCAACCCTGTGCGCGCTGCCGGTGCCGATCCCAGCGCCTATCTCATTGAGGAGGAGCTTCGCCACCTGCCGGGATGGTCCGACAAGGACAGTGCGTTGGCCGAGCTCGTCGCGCTGTTCACCGTCCCGCCCATGAATCCGGAAGCCACCGACATCTCCTTGGACGCTGGCGAGTTCGCCGCCTGGGCGGGACCGATGGCGCAACGCTCCCCGTCGGGAGAGCTGATCGCCGCTGATGAAACCTCGCCGGGTGCCCGCCTGCCGCGCATGTGGGGTGACACGTGGGTCGCCTACCAGATGCCGGCGCTGCCGCCTGCGGACAGACTCGCCGCAGCGTTCACCACCGCCGGTGTGCCGCCGACCGTTGTCGAGGCCATCCGGGAAGCGACCAGGGCCGTCGACGACGCACTCGCCGCCGCGGTCCGGATCGCCGAGCCGGAGGTGGTCGCGGAGGAAGAGGCTCTGTGGGACCACGTCGAACGGTCAACGGAGATCCTGGCCGCATACGCCCGGACCCTGACCAACCACCTGCCCGCGATCCGCACGGCAGCTCAACACCCGCGTCCGATCCTGACGACCACCCAAACCGGGTAGCAGATCCGGGTGCAGGACACCAGCCCAGCCCGCCCTGCACCCGAATCTGCCCGGGCCCCTGACGCACCCCGCACTGTCCACCGGGATCGGCAACAGCCCCGGCTCCGTCACCGGATCACTGCAGCTACCCGAATCGCCGCTCGATCTTTGACTCCCCGGTGGACGCGACACCACGATTCGTCATCCACTGCCTGGCCGTCAGAGGCCTACAGGCCCGCTGCACGGCTACAGGCATGGCCCAGGTTTCGTGACCGGAGGCTCGGGGACGCGGCCGCGATCCATCTGCTGCCTGACCTGCGCGCCCGGCCTGCCAGCCGCGAGGAGAAATGAGGCCGTGGCCTCGGCCGCTTCCCGCGCCGTCGTCGGCAGGACCGTGGTGTAAACGTCGGCGGTGAGGCGGATGTTCGCGTGCCCGAGCTGGTCCTGGACGGTCTTCAAATCCGCACCCGCAGCGTGCGCGAGCGTGGCGGCGCCGTGCCGCAGGTCGTGCAGCCGGATCGGTGGAAGCCCTGCCCTGCCGACCAGGAACCGCAGACGCTGGGTGAGGTAACCGGGGTGCAGCGGCAGCCCGTCGGCGCCGGTGAACACGTAGCCGCTCAGGTGGTACACCTTGCCCGCGCCGACACGGCTGGCGTGCCGTTCCCCCTGCCGGGCGTGGTGGCGCCTCAACACCTGCACGCTATGCGTGTCGAGAGCGACGGTGCGGCGGCTGGCCGCGGACTTGGGTGGGCCCTCGTACACGTCGTACCCGGCCGTGGTCCGCTGCCGGACCACCGACAACTGCCCCTCGTGCAGGTCGACGTCGACCCACCGCAGCCCTGCCGCCTCGCCACGGCGCAGCCCACGTAGGGCGATCAGCCACCACAGCGCGTACAGGGTGTCGTCGCGGACGTAGTCCAGGAAATCGGCGAGCTGCGCAGCCGTCCACACCGCCACTGCGGGGCGCGTGCCGCTGACCCGCCATTCGGCGACCCTGGCCTCGGTCCACACCAGGGCCTGCGGCCGCTCTCTGGCGGGCAGTTCCACCCGGCAGGCCGGGTTGTCCACGATCAGCCCGTGGCGGACCGCGGCGTTCAGGGCCACCCGCAGGGTGCTGTGGATGTGCTGCAACGTGCACGCCGTCTGCGGCTGACCGACCCGGTTACGGGTAACGGCGATCCGCGCGAACGCGGCGTTGAGCTGCCGCGAATTCAGGTCACCGAGCACCAGATGCCCGATGTGGGGAATCAGGAAGTTCTCGACATCGCGCGTGTAGTGCATCTTCGTCGTGGGCCGGATCCGTTTCCGGGCCGACAACCAGTACCGCATCCACCGGGCGACCGTCCACGACCGGCCGGCCTGTTTCTCCCGCGACAGCGCCAGCAGGCCATCACGCGCCTGACGGGCCGCCTCCTCGGACGGGAAACCACCCCGCCGGACGCGCTCGACCCGCCCCAACAGGTCCCTCGTCGAACACTGGAAATACCAACTCCCGTGCTCGCGCTCCGACAGCCTCGAACACGCCCTACCCAGAGGACGCCCGGTCGCCGAACTCAGGCAACCACACCGCTTCACGACCACACCCCGACTCTTCATTCTCCGTCTCCCCTCCGACTGCTTGTAGGCACACCCTGCCGCCGCGGCACCCACCGAACATCCGATGTGGGAAATATTGAAGGAATATGACGAAATACTCCGGTAATTAACTATGCGTCGTGCAACATCTGGTCGGGCTCGCAGGCCTTGCTAGTGCCGTGTCAGGGAACGTTTGCCTCGTGACGCGCCGTGCGGGTGCTGGTCCGGGCGG
>NZ_JBHMIP010000025.1:0-122705 GCF_048060245.1 Micromonospora sp. LOL_014 | reverse complement strand
CCGCCTGGCACCCCACCTGAACCCCGACCAGCGGCCGGCGGTACTGACCGCAGCACTCGACATCGCCACCACAATCGCTGACGGGCGTGCACGGGCGCAGGCGTTGACCGGCCTGGTACCCTATCTAACCCCCAGCCAGATCTTTCGCATTCTCGAGATTGACCGTGGCCGAAACCTGGGGGTGGCACGTGCGGCCGTCGAACGAATGGGAGCTCTTTCAATCCCGGCTCTCAGTGAACTGGGCCTACCGATTGCCCGGCTCGCCATGCGCCAACTTCGCCGTGACAGTTGCTTCGAGGTGACGGCGACCCTTGCACAGCACGTCGCACAGCAGCCAATAGTACACCACCTATTGAAGGCTCAACATGACGTACATGCATGGTGGCCGTGAAAAATAGTCGGATCAAATCCCGCGTTGTCGCCTCTTTCGCCGCAACGTCTGCCGTGGACTCACTCACCGGGAGGGGTACCAGCAGCCATCGGGCCATTCCGAGTGTTTTCTCTAGAAAGCCCATTGGGGAAGAGAAGCGGAAGGCTGATCGTCCGTTCGCACTGTTATGTCAATCCGAGCGCGCGCGCTAGAGGACCTGCACCGGCGATACCCGACCCGTCTCGAACCACCTCAGCAGCGAGCATGCGACCTGCCGGACGGTGCCTGACTTCGGCCGGTGCGACGCGGTCGGCCTCAAGGATCGTTTGGGCGGCAGCCTTGAAGTCGCCTACTTGCACGTACGTCGACACGGCATCTATTAGGTACGCTGCGCGGTACTCCCTCGGCAGTCGTTGCAATCCGCCCTTTTGGGTAACCGCAGCGTGCTGCCTGGTCGCCTCTGTAGCGTCTCCGAGCGCTGCGGTCGCTACCACTTGCGCGAGGTCGACAGCTGCAGGTCCGAAGTTCGTGTTTCGGTGGTCCTTGCCATCGCCGACTTGAACGGCGATCGCTCGCGCTTGCTGGACCAGTTCAGCAATGCTTCCTTTGTCACCACGGTGGGCACCGGCTAAGGCGGCTTGGATCAGTAGGGTTCCGTACACCGAGAGCGGCTCATGTGCGCTGTTACCAAGAGCTAACGGAGCGATTCGGTGCGCAGCCGCAATGCTCGTTGCCATCGCCAGTCGGTATCGGCCCAGCGACCGTAGCACCTGCGCTAGCGATATCGCTGCTGTTGCGGCTAACAGCAGATTCTCACCGGCCGCTACGATCGCCCGGTCGGCTGCCAGCCATGCCAGGTCTGTCTCATCGACTTTCACCAGCGCTGATGCCGTTACCCGGTACGCCTGCACTATGATATCTACGTCGTCGACCGATTGCCCTGGGTTCGGCAGTCGCGCCAGGTTGAGTAGGTTCGGCAACGTCCGAAGTAGCTGCGGATAGTCAGCGTGTTGATAGGTCAGCCACGCACGTGAGACCAGGTGCGCCAGTTCTCCCGACTTCGATGCTTCTCCGGCGGTCCCCCTAGCGCTGAATACGTCGTGGCACGCCAGGGCGGCCTGGACCCCCTCAACTCCATCCGCCACTGGGCTTGCGGTTGTCGCCGGGATATCAGCACCGAGAAACTCCGCAGGACTGACCCGTAGCACCTCGGCGATTTGCTGGATGACCGAGAACTTGTCCAGCTTCCGTACGCCGCGTTCGACCTTCTCAACCCAGCTTTTCGATCGGCCGATCCGGTCGGCGAACACCTGTTGGGTCATCCGCCGTTTGACGCGCCACTGTGCGACCCGCCGGCCGACTGACGCAGTCACCGTTCGCCCGCCTCGATCCATGTCCAGGAAACGAACCGCTCGTACAGTTCGGCTGGGTCGTTGATCCCCGCTTCCTCTACAGCCAGGGGCAGTAGTTCCGCCACCTCGACGGAGAGTGCGACGGGTTCCCCGACGTACGCCTCTGTCAGCTGCACCCGTCCGGGTGGGCATGGCCAGGGCACACCGTTCGGGCATACCGTGCACAGCCAGGACGGGCGGTGCGGCTCGTGTGCAGGTTCGCCGCGACGCTGGTTCATGGAAGGTAGTGGCGGCCGGTGTTGCCGCCTCGCCGCTCCGCTCGGTCCTCGCGGGTCGCTGGACGTCGGTCCGGCGGCACGTTTCGGTCGGTGTACCGGCGTTGGCCTGGCACTGGGTATACGACGTCGATCGGCAGGTCCTGGCGCTGAAACCACTTCCCGAGCAAGGCTCTCCCCCTTTGCCGTAGGAGGCGGCCAGCCCAGCCGTACCGCAACGATGATCTACGGGAGGGCACTGCTAGCGAGACTCACTCGCTTCGCTAGCCGACGCTATTTGATCAGCGTCAACCGCCGTGATCAGGCTGCCCGACGATCCGTATGACGGTCTATGGAAAGCCGTTTGCCGATTGCTTGCAAACAGGAGGGCGGACGCGTCGGCATGTCGGTCGGTGTTGCCGGGCGCGTATGCGGTCAGGCAGCGACCTTTGCCACGTACTGAACTGCCATGGCGTCGGAGCGCATGATGTAGCGGGTCGCTTCGAACGGGAAGCCGTCGGAGTCGAAGGAGGCGTGCAGCAGTACGATGACGGGTACACCGGGCGGGAGTTTCAGTGCCTCTGCCTCGTCACGGGTCGGGAATCGAGTGGTGACCTGCTCTCGGATCCGTGCCGTCCGGTATCCGAGTCGCTCCAGGGCCGCGAAGGTCCCGCCTGGTCCCAAGTCCAGTTCGGTCGCGAGGGTTGATGTTCCAACTACGCGCGTTGGCAGGTAGGTGTGGCCGAGTTGGACGGGTTCGCCGTCGGCAAGGTACCTGTTCTCTCGGAGAACGACGGCGTCGCCGAGGTCCAGGGAGAGCAGGGCGGCTACGTCGCTTGGTGGCTGCTGTCGGGATACGGCGCGGCATTCGACACGTGGTGCGCGTCCCTGCATTGTTGCCTCGGCAGCGAATGGTGTCAGGTTCTGTTGCTGTAGGGAGGGGTTGGTGTACCGGTCTGGTCCGAGGCGCATGAGCGGTGGTCGGCTACGGACGAAGACGTCGTAGAGCATCGTCGCGACTTGCGCCCATTGGGATGCGCTGACGGGCGCTGGTCCGCCCGTCTGCGCGGACCACGCCGGACGCGTTCGCCACGCTTCGGCGTCGCGGTCCGGGCCGTCGCCGGACTCTGCGGATCGGAGTCGTTTTTCGGTTTCCTGATCATCGGCAACGGTGGTCACGAGTCGCGTGAGCTGACCTTCGGCGTTGAGGCAGGCGTCCAGGGCCTTGGCGAGGTGCATGCTGGGCGGTTTCTTGCCGGACTCGATTTCCCACAGGTACGAGTGTGAGAAGTGCGCTTTGCTTGCCAGCTCCCGGAACGACATTCCTTGTTGTTGTCGGAGTCGGCGCATCAGTCGGACGAAGTTCGGGTCAACGACGATCATCCCGGTTTCCTTCCGAGCGGCAGAGAATCCGGCACGCTGGGCCGGTCGCGCGAGGTTCGGCGCTGCACCAGCGCGACGCCCGCCAGGACCAGGAGCATGCCGAGGACCATGGACGCTGTCACCTGCTCGTTGACGACCAGGAAGCCGAGTCCCACCGCGACGACCGGCAGCAGGTACGTGACCGTGGAGGCCAGGGTAGGTCCGTCATCGGTGATGAGCCGGTAGTTGAGCACGTAGGCGACCCCGGTGCCGAGGACACCCAGGATCAGCAGGCTGACAACCGCGTCGAAGCGAAGGTCAGGCACGGTCAGTCCGCCGAGGGGCAGCGCCAGGATCATCAGGATCGTGCCGGCAGTGAGCTGTGCGGCGGACAGCATGATCGGCGGGATTCCCCGGTTGGTGAGGAACTTGCCCATGTAGACGTAGGAAATTCCGTAGCTGGCAGACGCTGCCAGGATCGCCAGCCCTCCCCAACTGGCGACCTCGCTGGCCGACTTCCACGGCGTGAAGATGACCATCGCGCCGACGAAGCCGAGGGTCAGTCCCGCTCCCCGCGACCACGTTGCCGTGCGGTCAGTCCCGACCATAAAAGCGATCAGTGCCGTCCATAGGGGTGTGGTCGCGTTGAGGACTCCGGCGACACCGGAGTCAATGGTCTGCTCACCGATGCCGAACAGGGTGTACGGGACCGCGTTGGCGACCAGCGCCGCGACGAACAGATGCCCCCACGTTGTCCGGTCGGCCGGGAACCGTAGCCCTCGGTGCAGGGCGACGGGGATGAGCACCAGTGCACCGAGGGCCAGGCGGGCAAGGACGATCTGCACCGGCGTGAAGCCCCGTAGCGCCAGTTTGATCCAGAGGAATCCTGACCCCCACAGCAACGCGAGCATCACCAGCCGTACGAGGCTGCCTCGACTCATCAGGCGGCCCCGTCAGTCCTCTACGGGCATGTCGTAGTCCAGCCCGTTCAGGTCACCGCGCATCACGAACCTGGTGACCTCGAACGGCTTGTGCCGCTCGTCGAAGCTGGTGTGCAGCACCTCGATGACCGGGACGCCGGGCGGCATCCCCAACCCGGTGAACTCGTCGTGGTAGGGCATCCGGGCCGAGATCTCTTCCCTGATGCGGGTGATCCGGTGGCCGAGTTCTTCGAACCTCGCGTAGATGCTGCCCTTGCCGAGAGTCCGGTCAGTCGCCAGCGGCGATCCGTCGGCGACGTCAACGGGGATGTAGGTCACGCCGACCTGTACCGGCTCGTCATCGGCGAAGTACCAGTTCTCCCGCCGGATGACGGTCGCGGTGTTCGCGTCGATGCCGAGGCGTTCGGCGACGTCCGGCGGTGGGGTGTCGCGGGTGACCGACCGGCATTCGGTTTTGGGTACGCGGCCCTGTTTCGTGACTTCGATGCGGAACGGCGAGAGTCCCGTTTCGTTGCGGAGCTGGCGGGAGTAGCGGTTGGCTCCGAGGCGCATCAGGGGCCGGTTGGGGCGGACGTAGACGCCTCGCCCGTGCTGCGCGACGACCAGGCCCTCCCCTTGCAGGATGCTGATCGCTTCCCTGGCGGTGTTGCGTGCTGTGCCGTACCGGGCGGCTAGGTCTCGCTCCGATGGCAGCTTGTCTCCGGGTGCCAGCTCCCCCGCCTGGATGCTGAGGCGCAGGTCATCGGCTATGCGTCGGCTGGGTGGTCGCTTGTCTGTGCTGGTCGGCTCGTCCATGTCTGCCTGCCTGTCCCTGGTGGTCCCATCACCTCCCACCCTACCGCAACTGGCTCAAGCCAGCTCTTGACAAATGTTCGCCGCGCACCTCAAACTGGCTCAAGCCAGTAGCTGGCTTAAGCCAGTTGCTTCACCTCTGAGGCTAGGAGTACGTGTGCTGATCGATCCGCTCGTCCACGACGAGCCCACCCCCGACGAGTTGGCCGCGATCGAACGTGAGTGGCCGTTGATTGAGGCCGAGTTGGCGTTGTTGGACGCGGAGATCACCGCCCTGTACGCCGATGGCGGGCCGTCGTTGCTTGACCGTCGTCGGGTGCGGCGTGCTGAGCAGCGGGTGATGCGGGAAGCCGCCGCCCTGGGCGACGTGCAGGCCGTGACCGCGCTGCGGGTGCGGAAGGCGGTGGCCTGATGACGACGCCCGCGAGCATGTATCCCCGCCCGGTGCAGGAGCTGTTGCCCGCTGCCCGTGCCCTTGCCGTCCGGCTGGGCGAGGTTCCGTCGCGGAACCTGCTGATGAGGGAACTGCGGGTGGGTTCGCCGAAGGCGACCGCCCTGCGGGAAGCCCTCCACCACGAACAGCAGGATCAGGACGCGGGTCAGGTCGAGTCCACGGGCGGGCACCGGGGCCTGCGCCTGGTCCGCGACACCCCCACCGGCCAGCCTGCCGAGGCTGACATGCCGGCCCCGGTCGACCCGTCGCCGGTGTCGGCGGATGTGTCGGCGGACCCGGTGCCGGTCGCCCCGTCTGACGAGTCGTCGGCCGGGTCCGGGGCGGACCTGCCGTCGCCGGTCGCCGAGGACACCGCGCAGGCGTCGTCGCCGGTGGTGGTGGACGGACACCCGGACACGAAGATCACGACCGGTGTGCCCCGGCCGGTCCGGTCGCCGGTGCGGTCGTGGGTGTTGCTGTTGCTGGCCGCTCCCGCGTTCGTGGCGATCTGGTCCGGGTGGGTGGGGTTGGGTGAGCTGACCGGGTTCGGTGTGGTGCACCCGCTACCGGGCATCTGGGATTCCTTCGCGGTGAACACGGCGATCACGTTGCCGATCGGCGTGGAGGCCTATGCCGCGTACGCGCTACGGGCGTGGCTCGCCCCGGACGGGGTTCCGCCACGGGCACGGCGGTTCGCGGCCTGGTCGGCGATCGGGTCGCTCGTGCTGGGTGCGGCCGGGCAGGTGGCGTATCACCTGATGGAGTCCGCCGGTATCACCGCCGCCCCGTGGTGGATCACGACCGTCGTTTCGTGCCTGCCGGTGGCCGTGCTCGGTATGGGCGCCGCTCTGGCGCACCTGCTGCACACCGACCAGCGGCAGTCCTGACTTTGCCCGGCGGCACAGCCCTACGGCCTGGAAACCAGTGCTGTGCCGCCGGCCCCTCGACCCTCAGCAACCGCTTCGGGAAGGACTCTCATCGTGGCATCCACGCCGTCACCGGACGAGTTGCCGTCCACGGAAATCGTGTCGCGTATCCAGCACACCCCGGCCGGAGCAAAGGCGTGGGTGGAGCGTGACGGGCGCGGCCGGCTGTTCGTCCGCTGCCAGGGCTGCACCCTCTACCGCGAGATCGCCGGTTTGGCTCCCGCCCTGGCCGCGCTGGTCAACCACCTGCCTGCCTGCCCCGGCACCGCCGACCCCACCGGCACCGATCCGGTCTGACCGGCCCTCGACCGGGCGCGGCTACGGCACGCGGGCCGCGCCCGGTCCCCGATCCCCAACTCTCCCCCTTGGTTCTGGACTTTCTGTTGGAGGCAACCCCCATGCCCACCCCTGACGACGGCTACGACTGGCAGCAGCGGAAACCGACCTCACCGACGACGCCACCGGCGGCAACCATGCCGATGTGGTCGACCTGACCGCCCGCCGCCGCAAGACCAACCCCGCCGGATCGTTCGCTGTCGACATCGACGACGAGAGCGACGACCAGGACGACGACGCCCCGGTCCCGGTCAACCCACCCGTAACCCCTACCGGTGGCCGGTCCCGCCTCGCTGGTGTGGTGGGTGCGGAGCGTCGGCCGATCATCCCCGCCTGGCTACGCTCCCGAACCGAACTCGCCAACGCCGTCCGCTGGACTGCGGGCCACTACACACACGTCAGCATGTATCACCTGTCCCGGTCGCCCAAGTACGGCGCACGCCTGGCGTGGCGTGCCCCGTTCGGCGTCGCCCGACTACTCGGCCACACCGTCCGGTGGGTCACCGACGCCGAGGGCATCCCCGTCCGCCTGGCCGTCGTCCGGCAGGAAAACGCCGAACTGTACTTGAAGCTGTCGCGGCAGCGTGACGTACGGGTCCGGTGGCGCGGCCTGGTCCTGACCGCCCTGTTGCTGCTCGGCATCCCCACCGTCCTCACGCTGATGGCCCTTGCTGGGTCGTGGCAGCGGTGGGCGATCCTCGCCGGCATCGTCGCCCTGTTCGGTGTGGCGGGTACGCCGAAGGACAAGCCGCTGTTGGACGTCGCCGCTGTCAGTCCGCGTGTGCGGAAGCTGTCCGCCGACGTCGTCACCCGCGCCTTCCTCGCCGCCGGGTTGTGCAAGCCGGACGACCTGATCACCTTCCCCGCCCCGATCATGCGCGACGGACCCGGCTGGCGTGCGGTGATCGATCTGCCGTTCTGGACGAACGCCGACAAGGCGATCAAGAAGCGCGACCAGCTCGCCGCCGGCCTCGACCTCGACGAGGTGCAGGTGTGGCCGGAGCGGGTACGCGGCACCGCCGGTTCTGCCCGCCGCCTGGCGTTGTGGGTCGCCGATGAGGACCCGTACGCCAAGGGGTCCGGCCCCTGGCCGCTCATCGCGAAGGGCAGCGTGGATGTGTTCGCGCCGTTTCCGTTCGGGCAGGACCAGCGCGGACGCCCGGTGCCGCTGCTGATGATGTTCACGTCCCTATTGGTCGGAGCCATCCCGCGCATGGGGAAGACGTTCGCCGCACGCCTGCCCGTGCTCGCGGCGGCGTTGGATCCGATCGTTGAGCTGCACATCTACGACGGCAAGGGCGGTCAGGACTGGCGACCGTTCGAACGGATCGCCCACCGCACCGGCTACGGCGTCCGCGACGAGGTCGTAGAAGCGTTGGTGGACGACCTACGCGGCCTGGTCGCCGACATGAACCGCCGCTACGACACCATCGCCACCCTGCCCGCCGACCTGTGCCCGGAATCGAAGGTCACCCGGCAGATCGCCGAGAAACGGTCGCTCAAGCTGTGGCCCGTGCTGGTGGCGGTCGACGAGTTTCAGCGCTACTCCGCCCACCCTGTCCACGGGGATGAGATCGTGTCGCTGCTGACCGAGCTGTGCAAGGTCGGCCCGTCGGTCGGGATCATGATCCTGCTGGCCACGCAGAAGCCGGACGGCAAAGCCGTGCCGACCGACCTGCGGGACAACATCGGCACCCGCTTCGCCCTGAAAACCATGACGTGGCAGTCCTCCGAAGCCGTCCTTGGTGCCGGGTCGTACACCGCCGGCTACGACTCGTCGCGGTTCCAACGCGGACACAAGGGCGTCGGCATCCTGCTCGGCGCGGACGACTCCGGATCGGTCGACGAAGCCGTGACCGTGCGGACCAACCTCGCCGAAATGGCCGACGTCGAGAAGGTCATCAGCCGTGCCCGGGAGTCGCGGGAGCGGGCCGGCACGTTGACCGGCCACGCCATCGGCCAGGCACCCGAAACCATCGCCCGTGCCGGGGACACCCTGTTGGACGACATCCTCACCGTCGTCCCGCCGACCGAGGCGAAGGTGTGGTCAGAGACCGTCGTCGCCCGACTCGCCGAGCTACGCCCCGACGTCTACGGCCGGTGGGAACCAGCCCAACTCGCGGCGGCACTCAAGCCACACGGCATCACCGTCGGCCGGCAGGTGTGGGGCACCGACCCGGCCACCGGCAAGGGTGCCAACCGCAAAGGCATCCACCGCGACGACATCACCACCGCCGTAACCAAGCGTGACCAACGCCGCAAGGCTGGATAGCCGCTCGCGGGCCGCTAGGTCTATCGGCGACACCCGCTAGACCTAGCGGCACCGCTAGCCGCCGAAACAAACCCCTGCCAGGACGCTAGCCGCCTAGCGCCCCTACCCCCGCACGCCCGAAAACCGCCTGTGGAGGCACCTGATGGACCCGTACGCCACCCTCGCTAGCCTGCTCTGCCCCCTCGCCATCATCGTCACGTTCGGTTACCTGATCACCTGCGCGATCTGGCCGTTCGGACCCTGCCGACGCTGCCACGGCACCGGCAAACGCCGCGCCCCGTTCGGCAAGGCGTTCCGGCTCTGCTACCGGTGCGACGGCACCGGACGCCGTATCCGCATCGGCCGGCACGTGTGGAACGAGATCCGCCGCGAACACCGCAACGGCACCAACCGATGAGCCGCCGGCATCCGCACGGGGAACACACCGACTGGTGCGCCCGTGACCACCGCTGCGGACACGACGGACACCGCTCCCCGTCGATGATCGTCGACCTGCCCGGCCACGCCCGCGCCGTCCTCACCCGCATCCGCACCGCAGGCGGACACGACCAGGCCGAAATCCGTATCCGGGTCGCCCTGGCCGACGCCGACCCCGCCGCCCGCCGACAACTCGCGGTCCTGCTCGCCGACCTGGACGACCTGATCACCCGGACCGCCGCCGCCGGCCGACCCCACCCCCGGCCGAACCAGCACGGGCACCGACCCGCCGCCTGACCACCAACCGACGACATCGAAGGAGGAACGCCTAATGAGTCGACAGTCCACCCACGACCACAACGCGGAACGGGCCGTCATCGGCGCGGCACTCATCGCCCCGCACGCCCTGGCCGACCTCACCGCCCTGCTCACCGCCGACGACTTCCACCGCCCCGCCCACGGCATCATCTGGCAGGCCCTGACCGCTGTCCACGCCACCGGCCAGGCCACCGACCCCATCACCCTGACCGCCTACCTTGCGGAGACGGGCGAGTTGGGCAAGGTCGGCGGTGCCCCCTACCTGCACACACTCATGCGCGACGTCCCCGCCGCCGGCAACGCGGGGCACTACGCGCGGATCGTCGCCGACCACGCCGCCCGCCGCCGGGTCGTCGACCTCGGCGAGCGACTGACCAGCCTCGCCGAATCCGGCGCGGACGTCGCCGACGTCATGGCGACCGGTCGCGTGCTGCTCGACCAGGCCGACACCAGCGGTTGGGCACCGCTGATCCCGCTCGGCGACCGCCGCCACCTACCCGCCTTCCCCGCCGAAATGCTGCCCGCCTGGGTCGCCGACATGGTCTACGGCGTCGCCGAGTTCACACAGACCCCCGTCGACCTGCCCGGCTGCATCGCCCTCGCCGCACTGTCCACCGCTGCCGGTGGCCGGGCCGAGGTCGAAGTACGGGGGTCGTGGCGGGAACCGGTCAACCTGTTCACCGTCGTCGTCCTGCCGCCCGGTTCGCGGAAGTCAGCGGTGTTCTCCGCGATCACCGGGCCGTTGCTGGCCGCTGAGAAGGCGTTGGTGGAGCGGACCCGACCGGCCATCGTCGAAGCCGAACTCGCGGCACGGGTGGCCGGGAAGACGGCAGAGAGAACGGCTATCGCCGCCGCGAACGCGGATGCGTCCGGCCGTGACACCCTCCTGGCTGAGGCGACCGCCGCCGCGATGAACGCCGACACCATCACCGTCCCCGCCCTGCCACAGTTGGTCGCCGACGACGTCACCAGCGAGGAAGCCGCATCCCTGCTCGCCGAACAGGGCGGACGCCTGGCCGTCCTGTCCCCCGAAGGCGGCATCTTCGCCACCATCGCCGGCCGCTACTCCGGAACCCCCAACCTTGAGGTGTTCCTCAAGGGGCATGCCGGGGACATGCTGCGCGTCAACCGCCGGTCCCGTGCGCCGGAACATGTCGAGCATCCGGCGCTGACACTCGGCCTGGCGGTGCAACCCGATGTCCTACGGGACATCGCCGACATGCCCGGATTCCGCGGCAAAGGGTTGCTCGCGCGCATCCTGTTCAGCCTGCCGGAGAACACCGTCGGACGACGCCGCATCGGAGCCGACCCCGTACCCGAACCAGTCGCCACCACCTACGCCGCCAACCTCGCCACGATGGTCATGTCCCTCGCCGAGTGGACCGACCCCGCCGTCTTGCCACTCACCCCCGACGCCAACACGCGGGTACTCGACATCGAACGCGCGGTGGAACCCCGACTGGCTCCCGGTGGCGCGTGGTCACACGTCATCGACTGGGGCAGCAAATACACCGGCGCGGTCGTCCGCATCGCCGGACTGATCCACCTCGCCGAACACCTCCGCGACGGATGGGGAAAACCCATCCACGCCGACACCATCGACCGGGCCGCACTCATCGGCGACTACTACGCCGCACACGCCCTGGCCGCATTCGACGACATGGGAACCGACCGGACCAGCCGACACGCCCGCCACGTCCTCACCTGGATCGAACGCACCACCACCACCGCCTTCACGAAACGGGAGCTGTTCCGGGCCGTCCGCAGCAGCCAACTGCCCACCGTCGCCGACCTCGACCCCGCCCTGTCCCTACTCGAAATGCACGGCTACATCCGCCACGTCGACGCACCCCGTGCGCGGGCCGGTGGTGGCCGACCCCCCTCGCCGTCCTACCTGGTCCACCCCGACCTACACGGGCAACCCGCCGCCACCGTCCACGCCCTGCCGGACGCCGTCCGGCGGACCGCCTGATGCCCCGGACAGAACTGACACAACTGACACAACCCCCTGCCGACCGAGGTTCTGTCAGTTCTGTCAGTTCTGTCCACGGCCAAACGGGGTGCCCGACGCCCCCGGCGGCGGACGGCAGCAGCCGAGGGCCACCACGTCCGCCGGACCGCCGAACCCCTCGGACAGAACTGACACAACTGACACAACCCCCCGCTGACCGAGGTTCTGTCAGTTCTGTCAGTTGTGTCCACGGCCCACCGCCACCACCCCCACCGCCCCAGGACTGACAGGAGTACCCCTCGCTGTGCCACCCAAGGCGCTCTACAAGGTCTCGGAAGCCATGGTCATCCTCAGCCTCAGCCGCACGATCATCTATGAGCTGATCCGCTCCGGCCGGCTCCGGTCCGTACGGGAAGGCCGTGCCCGGCTGATCCCCGCCGGGGCGATCGCCGATTACGTCGCCCTGCTCGAACGCGAGAGCATCGGGCGGGCCGCCTGATGACGAAGCGACGCAGCAGGGGCGACGGTGGCCTGTACTGGAGCGAAGCGCGGCAACGATGGATCGCTGAGATCACCATCGGCTTCACACCGGCCGGTAAGCGGCTCTACCGGCGCGGTAGCGGCAAGACCAAGACCGAAGCGAAGGCCAAGCTCAAGGAGGTCATGCGAGACCATGAGGACGGGATCGCCGCCGGCCCGACCGGCGTCACCGTCTCCGACGCGGTGACGGACTGGCTTACGTACGGGTTGAACGGCCGGGCCGCGAGCACGGTCACCAAGTACACGATCTTGTGCAACACGCATGTCATCCCCGCCCTGGGCGCGCGCAAGCTCCGGGAGCTGAGCGCCAGCGACGTCGACCGGTGGCTAGCTGACAAGGCGAAGGAACTCAGCACCGGAACCATGGGGGTGATCCATTCCTGTCTGAACCGGGCGGTTACTCGCGCGATGGCGCGCGACCTGGTCAAGCGCAACGTGGTCGACCTGTGCAGCATCCCGTCCGGGCAAGCCGGTCGCCCATCGAAGTCACTCAACCTCGACCAGGCCAAGGCGATCCTGAAAGCCGCTGAACAGAGCAGCCTCTACGCGTACGTCGTGGTGTCGCTGCTCACCGGTGCCCGTACCGAGGAACTACGCGCGCTGCGGTGGGACCGCGTCGACCTGGACGGCAACCCGGACGCCGATCCGCCTACTCCCCCGACGATCAACGTGTGGCGGTCGGTGCGGGTCGGTGGCGACACCAAGACAAGGAAGTCACGTCGCACCCTCGCACTACCGGCCCGGTGCGTCGCTGCCCTCAAACAGCACCAGGCCGACCAGCGACGCGCGCGGCAGCGTGCCGGAAGTCGATGGACGGAAACCGGCGTGGTGTTCTCGTCGTCGACCGGGCAGGAACTGGACGCTGCGAACGTCCGCCGAGCCTTCCGCCGGATCGCCCGGCTGGCCGGACTGAACGAAAAGGAATGGACGCCCCGCGAATTGCGACACAGCTTCGTGTCGCTGCTGTCGGACAGCGGCATGAGTCTTGAGCAGATCGCCGACCTGGTCGGCCACGCGGGCACGTCGGTCACGGAGAAGGTTTACCGGCACCAGCTACGGCCGGTCCTGCTCAGTGGAGCACGGGCCATGGATGAGATCTTCGGACCCGACGACGAACCAGCCGGGGAAGCTCAGACACTCAGTTAGACACTCAGAGGCCGTGCCGGGTGATCGGCACGGCCTCTGACCTGGTGGGCGATACTGGGTTTGAACCAGTGACCTCTTCCGTGTCAAGGAAGCGCGCTCCCACTGCGCCAATCGCCCTCGTTGTGACGAGGTGGAGACGGGATTTGAACCCGTGTACACGGCTTTGCAGGCCGTTGCCTCGCCTCTCGGCCACTCCACCGAGGTTGCCCCCGACGTGCTGTGGTGGCATCTCCGAGCGGACGACGGGACTCGAACCCGCGACCCTCACCTTGGCAAGGTGATGCGCTACCAACTGCGCTACGTCCGCTTGTCTCCGCTGGCCTCCCCGCCCTCGGGCGTTCCTGCCAACGGATGAGAACTTTAGCCCAGCCGTCGCGAGAGTGCCAACTCGGGGGGTGCCCGGGCGCGCCCACGGCACGATACCCGACAAAGTTCTTATATCACCCCGTGAGCCACCTGGCTCCGTGAAATCGATTCGCCTTACCCGATCCCGACCACTTCCTGAGTCAGGAAATTGACTGGTAACTCATCGTATCGATGATAGTGCGTTACCGTGTTCGCCGTGACAAGACGTTCGGCCGAAGTACGCCTTGACTCGCTGCTGCGCACCGCCTGTGAGGTGATCGTGGAGCGTGGCCTGGCCAACACCCGCACCGCAGACGTGGCGGAAGCCGCCGGGGTGAGTCAGGCGCTGGTCTTCTACCATTTCTCCACCAAGGACCGGCTGCTCGCCGAGGCGTTCGCGTACGCCGCCGAGCAGGACCTGGCCCGACTCGACACGGTCGTCCGGTCGTCCGCCGAGCCGCTGGAGAAACTGAAGAAGATCATTCGGCTGTACGCCCCGACCGGCAAGTCCAAGGCGTGGACGCTATGGATCGACGGTTGGTCGGAGTCGCTGCGTACCCCCGCCTTGAACCGGGTGTGCCGCAACCTCGACCTGCGTTGGAAAGAGGCCCTGATCAAGGTAATCGCCACCGGGTGTGCCGACGGCACCTTCCAGTGTCCGGACCCGAAGGGCGCGGCTTGGCGGATCAACGCGCTGATCGACGGTCTGGCGGTGCAGGCCGCGATGCACGACCGGGTGGTTTCCCGCCGGCAGCTCACCGAGTGGATCCGGTTGGCCGTGGCGCGCGAGATCGGCCGCAAGCCGGAGGAGCTGGCCTGATCGTCGCCGCGTCGAAACGGTTCAAACCGCCGCTTGGCCCGCTGGGCGGGCGACTCGGCCTGCTCGGGACCGGTGGTTACGGCAACCGGCGTCCGGCCGACCTGCCACTGTCCGGCGACGACCGGTAGGCGGATAATCGCCCCGGGAGCGGCCCGGACCTACCACCGGTGACCGCGCGCCGCCCACGGAGAAGGAGGCCTGGGTGCCGGGAGCAGGGATCAGCATCCGGGACGTCGCCTCGCGGGCCGGCGTCTCCGTCGGCACGGTGTCGAACGTGCTCAACCGGCCGGACATCGTCGCGGTCGGCACCCGGTCCCGGGTGCTCGCCGCGATCAACGAACTCGGCTTCGTCCCCAACGACGCGGCCCGACAACTACGCCGGGGCCGGGGCCGCACGTTGGGCCTGGTGGTGCTGGACGTGGCCAACCCGTTCTTCACCGACGTGGCCCGGGGCGTCGAGGACGCCACCAGCGGTGCCGGCATGCCGGTGATCTTCTGCAACAGCGACGGCGACGCCGGCAAGGAGAGCGCCTACCTGGACCTGCTGGAGGAGCAGCGGGTGCAGGGGGTGCTGATCACCCCGGTCGACGACGCCAGCGACCGGCTGCTGCGGCTGCGCGATCGCGGCGTACTGGTGATTCTGCTGGACCGGCGGTCCCGCCGGCCGGACCTCTGCTCGGTCTCGGTCGACGACCGGCTCGGCGGCGAGCTGGCCCTGCGTCATCTGATCGACGCCGGGCACCGACGGATCGCGTACGTCGGCGGGCCCGGGCATCTGGAACAGGTCCGGGACCGGTACGCCGGGGCGCTCCGGGCGCTGACCGAGGCCGGACTCGACGAACGGCAGCTGCGCCGGTTCGATACGCCGAGCCTGACGGTGGCCGCCGGGCGGGACGCCGCCGCACGAATGCTCGGTGTGCCCCGCACCTCCCGGGTGACCGCCGTGTTCTGCGCCAACGACCTGCTGGCCCTCGGGGTCCTGCAGGGGCTGACTCGTCAGCAGGTACGGGTACCCGAGGACATCGCGCTGGTCGGCTACGACGACATCGAGTTCGCCGCGGCGGCGGCGGTGCCGCTGTCCTCGGTACGCCAGCCCCGGCAGCGGCTCGGGCAGACCGCGGCGGCTCTGCTGCTGGAGGAGGCGGCCAGCCCGGACTCGCACCGCCACCGCCAGGTGGTCTTCGAGCCGGAGCTGGTGGTCCGCGAGTCCAGTCAGGATACTCGCGGCACCCGATTGGGCGGCTGATCCACGACCTTGACAGCCCGTTTGGTCGCTCGTATGTTTGGGTCGGCTGTTGAAACGGTTCATCCGGGAGGTGCCGGTGCGGCGGTACTGCTTCGTGCTGCGGGTCCGACCGGATCGACTGGCTGAGTACCGGGCCCGGCACGCGGCCGTCTGGCCGGAGATGCTGCATGCACTGCGCGCCGCCGGCTGGCATGACTACGCACTCTTCCTGCACCCCGACGGCCTGCTGGTCGGCCATGTCCGGGCTGACGATCTGGCCGCCGCGCAGGCGGCGATGGCCCGCACCGAGGTCAACGCCCGGTGGCAGGCCGAGATGGCACCGTTCTTCACCGAACTGGGCGGCCGGCGCCCCGACGAGGGTTTCGTCCTGCTCGAGGAGATCTTCGACCTCGACGAGCAACTCGCCGCGCTCGACGGCCCGCGCCCTGGCGATGCCCGATCGCCGCGGCTGGGCCGGCCGCTGCCAGCCCAGCCGCCACGACCGGCAGAAGACCCGACTTCGTACCAGAAACGAGTGATATGATCCGCCGGATCAAGGACGCGCTCCGGGAACAGCGAATTGAGGTGCCGTCCTGGGCGTACGGCAACTCGGGCACCCGGTTCAAGGTGTTCGGCCAGCCCGGGGTGCCCCGTACCCCCGAGGAGAAGATCGCCGACGCGGCCCAGGTGCACGCGGTCACCGGCATCGCCCCCACGGTCTCACTGCACATCCCGTGGGACCGGGTCGACGACTACGCCCAGCTCGCCCGGCACGCCGCCGACCTGGGGGTACGGATCGGCACCATCAACGCCAACGTCTTCTCCGACGACGACTACCGCCTCGGCAGCGTCACCAATCCCGACCCCCGGATCCGGCGCAAGGCCGTCGCTCACCTGCTCGACTGTGTCGACGTAATGGACGCCACCGGGTCGACCGACCTGAAGCTGTGGTTCGCCGACGGCACCAACTACCCGGGCCAGGACAGCATTCGTGTCCGGCAGGACCGGCTCGCCGAGGCGCTCGACGTCACCTACGCCCGGCTCGGCGAGCATCAGCGGCTGCTGCTGGAGTACAAGCTGTTCGAGCCGGCCTTCTACACCACCGACGTGCCGGACTGGGGCACCGCGTACGCGCACTGCCTGCGACTCGGCGAGCGGGCCCAGGTGGTGATCGACACCGGCCACCACGCCCCGGGCACCAACATCGAGTTCATCGTGGCATTCCTGCTGCGGGCCGGGCGGCTCGGCGCCTTCGACTTCAACTCCCGGTTCTACGCCGACGACGATCTAATGGTCGGCGCCGCCGACCCGTTCCAGCTCTTCCGGATCATGTTCGAGATCGTCTCGGCGGACGCGCTGCGGCCGGCCAGCGGCATCAACTTCATGCTCGACCAGTGCCACAACATCGAGCCGAAGATCCCCGGCCAGATCCGGTCCGTCCTCAACGTCCAGGAGGCCACCGCCAAGGCGCTGCTGGTCGACACGGCGGCACTGGCCGTCGCGCAGTCCACCGGGGACGTGCTGGGCGCCAACGCCGTGCTGATGGACGCCTATCACACCGACGTACGGCCGTTGCTCCGCGAGCTACGCGCCGAGCAGGGGCTGGACCCGGATCCGATGGCCGCCTACGCCCGCAGCGGGTACGCCGAACGGATCGTCGCCGAACGGGCCGACGGCCAGCCGGCCGGTTGGGGGGCCTGACATGGCCGGACAGCCACAGACCGACCGACAGCCACAGACCGCCGGGCATCCCGAGGTCGCCGCGCTGCTGGCCCGCGGCCACCGGCTGGGCGCTGACCGGCGGACCACGAACTACGGTGGCGGCAACATCTCCGTCAAGGCCACCGCCGACGACCCGGTTACCGGCGACCCGGTCGAGCTGATGTGGGTCAAGGGTTCCGGCGGCGACATCGGCACGTTGACCGACGCCGGGCTGGCGGTGCTGCGGGTCGACCGCCTGCACGAGCTGGCCGGACGCTACCTGGGCCGGCGACACGGCAAGCCGGTCGGGCCGCGACGTGAGGACGAGATGGTGCCGGCGCTCGACTACTGCCTGCACGGTCGGGGCGGCGGGGCCCCGTCGATCGACACCGCGATGCACGGCCTGATCGACGCCGCCCACGTCGACCACCTGCAC
Organism: Micromonospora sp. LOL_014; assembly: GCF_048060245.1. Classification (NCBI taxonomy): domain Bacteria; kingdom Bacillati; phylum Actinomycetota; class Actinomycetes; order Micromonosporales; family Micromonosporaceae; genus Micromonospora; species Micromonospora sp. LOL_014. The sequence goes on along the minus strand of NZ_JBHMIP010000025.1, from coordinate 104,768 downwards.
CCGGAGGCCGGGCTGGCCTTCGCCACGGCGGCCGACGGGCCCGAGCTGACCCGGCGCTGCTTCGGCGACCGGGTGCTGTGGGTGCCGTGGCGGCGGCCCGGCTTCCAGTTGGGCGTCGACATCGCCGCACTTGCCCGGGACAATCCGCAGGCGATCGGCGTGATCCTCGGCGGGCACGGGATCACCGCGTGGGGGGCGACCAGCGACGAGTGCGAAGCCCGGTCAATGGAGATCATCTCCAGCATCGACCGGTTCCTGGCCGAACACGGCCGGCCGGAGCCGTTCGGGCCGGTCCGGGACGGGTACGCGGCGCTCGCCGCCGACCAACGGGCCGCCCGCGCCGCCGCGCTCGCCCCGCTGATCCGTGGCCTGGTCAGCACCGACGGCCGGCAGGTCGGCCAGTTCAGCGACGACTCGGTGGTGCTGGACTTCCTGTCCCGTAGGGCGCTCCCCCGGCTGGCCGAGCTCGGTACCTCCTGCCCGGACCACTTCCTCCGGACCCGGGTCCGGCCTCTGCTGCTGGACCTGCCGGCGGACACCCCGCTGGCCGAGGTCCGCGACCGGCTCGGTGAGCTGCACCAGCGGTACCGGGACGCCTACCGGGCCTACTACCAACGGCACGCCGGACCGGACTCGCCGCCGATGCGCGGTGCCGATCCGACGATCGTGCTGGTGCCGGGGTTCGGCATGTTCAGCTACGGGCGGGACGCCGCGACGGCCCGGATCGCCGGCGAGTACTACCGCAACGCGATCGAGGCGATGCGCGGTGCCGAGGCGGTATCGATGTACACGCCAATCGACGAGGCGGAAAAGTTCCGCATCGAATACTGGGCGCTGGAAGAGGCGAAGCTGCGCCGGCTGCCGGCGTCCCGGCCGTTGGCTGGACGGGTCGCGCTGGTCACCGGCGGCGGGTCGGGCATCGGCGCGGCCACCGCCCGCCGGTTGGCCGGCGAGGGCGCCAGCGTGGTCGTCGCCGACCGCGACGGCGCGGCCGCCGCCGAGGTGGCCGGCAGGATCGGCGGGCCGGACCGGGCGGTCGCGGTCACCGTGGATGTCACCGACGCCAATGCGGTCGAGGCGGCACTGGCCCGTGCCGCGCTGGTCTTCGGTGGGGTCGACCTGGTCGTCAACAACGCCGGGTTGTCGCTGTCCCGGCCGCTGCTGGAAACCACCGACGACGACTGGGACCGGCAGCACCGGGTGATGGCACGCGGGTCGTTCCTGGTGTCCCGGGCCGCCGCCCGGATCATGGTCGACCAGGGTATCGGCGGCGATATCATCTACGTGGTCAGCAAGAACTCGGTGTTCGCCGGGCCGGAGAACGTCGCGTACGGCGCGGCAAAGGCGGATCAGGCGCACCAGGTGCGGCTGCTCGCCGCCGAACTGGGCGCACACGGCATCCGGGTGAACGGCGTCAACCCGGATGGCGTGGTCCGTGGCTCGGGGATCTTCGCCGCCGGCTGGGGTGCCCAGCGGGCCGCCATGTACGGCGTACCCGAGGCGGAGCTGGGCGCGTTCTACGCCCGCCGCACGCTGTTGAAGCGTGAGGTGCTGCCGGAGCACGTGGCGAACGCCGTCTTCGTGCTGGCCACCGACGACCTCTCCCACACCACCGGCACCCACCTGCCGGTCGACGCCGGCGTACCCGCTGCCTTCCTCCGGTGACCACCGACCGGGCGGCGGTGGCCGCCGTCGATCTCGGCGCGGCCAGCGGCCGGGTGATGCTCGGCGAGGTCGACCCGGACGGTGTCACGCTGACCGAGGTGCACCGGTTCGACAACGACGCGGTGCAGGTGGCCGGCACCCTGTACTGGGACGTACTGCGGCTGTACTCGCAGACCGTGACCGGGTTGCGGGCAGCGGTGGCCGGCCGGGCCGATCTGATGAGCATCGGCGTCGATTCGTGGGCGGTCGACTACGGGCTGTTGGACAGCGGGGGTGATCTGCTCGCCAACCCGGTGCACTACCGCGACCGGCGCACCGACGGGGTCGCCGACCGGGTGGTCGCCCGGCTCGGTGCCGACCGGCTTTACCGGACCACCGGCGTGCAGCAACTACCGTTCAACACACTGTTCCAGCTGGTCGCGGCCGCCGACACGCCGACGCTGGCGGCCGCCGACCGGCTGCTGATGATCCCCGACCTGCTCGCCTACTGGCTGACCGGGCAGGCCGGCACCGAGGTCACCAACGCCTCCACCACCCAGCTGCTCGACGTGCACACCCGCCGCTGGGCGACAGACGTGATCGCCGACGCCGGCATCCCGCAGCGGCTCTTCGGCCCGCTGCGCCGGCCGGGTGAGCCGGCCGGCGAACTGCGTCGTCAGGTACGGTCCGCGATCGGCGCCGACCGGCCGGTGCCGGTGACCACGGTCGGCTCGCACGACACCGCGTCGGCGGTGGTCGCCGTACCGGCGGTGGACGGATCGTTCGCGTTCATCTCGTGCGGCACCTGGTCGCTGGTCGGGCTCGAACTGACCGCACCGGTGCTGTCGACGGCCAGCCGGGCGGCGAATTTCAGCAACGAGGCCGGCATCGACGGCACCGTACGGTATCTGCGTAACGTGATGGGTCTCTGGCTGCTGCAGGAATGCCTACGGCACTGGCGGGAGCGGGGCCGGCCGGTGGAGCTGGCGGCGGTACTCACGCAGGCCGCCCGCCAGCCGCCGCTCGCCGCGGTGGTCAACCCGGACGACCCGGTGTTCCTGCCACCCGGTGACATGCCGGCCCGGCTGGCCCGGGCGTGCGCGGACACCGGTCAGCCGGTGCCGGACTCGCCCGCCGCCGTGGTCCGCTGCGTCGTCGACAGCCTCGCCCTCGCCCACCGGTCGGCGGTACGTCAGGCGGCCGAACTCGCCGACCACGAGGTGACCGTGGTGCATCTGGTCGGCGGCGGGGCCCGCAACGAACTGCTCTGCCAGCTCACCGCGGACGCCTGCCGGCTACCGGTGGTCGCCGGCCCGGTCGAGGCGACCGCGCTCGGCAACGTCGTGGTGCAGGCCCGAGCCGCCGGCACCGTCCGGGGCGGGCTCGCCGAGCTGCGGGCGTTGATCCGACGCGGTCGCCGGTTACGAACGTACCTGCCCACGGCGGCCGGCGCCGAAGCCTGGTCGGCGGCGGCCGCCCGGGTCGGTCTGCCGGCCTAAGCCGAAGCGACCTCTCCGGCCGGCCCGACTCGACGGGCTCCAGCCGCCGAACGGGGGTGCCTTGGCACCCACACCGGCACCGGCGACGGCCGGCACCGCGTCGTCGGGGTCGGCGAGGCCGCGCATCAGCCGGGCCCGGACCCGCAGCAGCAAACCGAAGCCGACGAAGACCATCGCGCCACCGGCGATGAACCAGGCGACCGGGATACCGGAGGCATCGCCGGCCGGGATCGCGTCCACCGGCTGCGGTCCGCCACCGCCGACACCGGCCGGTGCGTCGCCGCCCGGCACTTCGGCCCCGGGTTGGCTGTCCACCGGCTCCTCGGCCGGTTCGGACGGCTCGGGATCCGAGCCACCCGGCTCGCCGACCACCGGCAGGGTCGCCGCGGTGTCGGCCAGCAGCTGTGTGTTCTCGTCGTACGCCTCGACGGTGAAGGTCACCTTGCCCTCGGCGTCGTCGGCGAAGCTGAACTGGTACTGCGCGGTGACCGTGCGGTCGGCGCAGAGGATGCCGGGATCGAGCTGCACGTCGGTCAGCCGCGCGTCGTCACCGTCGGTCTGCACGTCGACCGCGAACGCCGTGCCCTGCTCGACCCGGGCAGCCCGGATCTCGTCGAGGCCGACACCGTCCGAGCGCAGCACCAACGACCAGCGGACCTTCTCGCACTCGCCGCCGAGGTTCCGGCTGACCACCACGGTCATCTCGACTGTCCCGGCACCCGCGACCGCCTCGTCCGGCAGCTCGGTGACCTGCGCCCGGTAGCCGGCCTGGGCGAACGCCGGTGTCGCCGCGGTCAGCATCAGTCCGGCCACTGCGGCCAGCCCGACCCCGACCCGGACCGCGATTCGCCCCACCCAGCTCACCACCTTCTCCGGGTTGCCACCCGGCATCCGTACCGTGTCCACTGGCCACAGTACGGCCGTACCGCTGGACCGGACAGGGTCCGTTCTTCTCACCCAGTGCGAACTGAAACGGGTTAATTCACCACCTGTGGTGAACCGGTAACCGCTGGCCGCGACCAGCGCTCGCCGGACCGGCCGGCACAATCCGGATGGTGACCACTGATCTGTCAAGCGCCGAGCTGTCGACCTTCGTCCGTGCCCACGCCCGGCTCGCCCCGGTTACCTACGTGCCGGAACTGCGGCTCTACCAGGCGGCCGAGCCGATCGGCCTGTGGGAGCTGGCCGAGGGTGAGTTCCGCAGCGAACAACCACCGCCATTCTGGGCGTTCCCCTGGGCCGGCGGTCAGGCGTTGGCCCGGTTCCTGCTGGATCATCCGCAGACCGTCGCCGGCCTGCGGGTGCTCGACCTGGCCAGCGGCTCCGGGCTGGTCGCTATCGCGGCGGCCAGGGCCGGAGCGGCGACGGTACGCGCGGTCGACGTGGACCCGGTTGCCGGTGCCGCCGCCGGGCTCAACGCCGCCGCGAACCAGGTACGGCTGGACGTCACCGTCGCCGACCTGCTCGACGGCGATCACGGCGACGCGCAGGTGGTGCTGGCCGGTGACGTGTTCTACAGCGAGGCGATGGCCGCGCGGATGCTGCGCTTCCTGCTGGGTGCCGCCGCCGACGGGGCCCGGGTGCTGGTCGGTGACCCGGACCGGGCGTACCTGCCCCGGGAGCGGTTCACCGAGCTGGCCGACTACCAGGTGCCGGTGCCGCCGGCGCTGGAGAGCGTCCGGGTACGGCGTGCCCGGGTCTGGCAGCTGCGCCCGCCGGTACGCCGGCCGGGGCGGGCGCTAGCGTGACCGGGTGCTGTTCCGCAACTGGGAGAGGCTTGACGACCGGTGGCCGCCGGTGGTCCGCGTCGCCGACCACACCGGTGCCCCGCATCTGCTGGTGACCCGACACGCCCTGGTCCGTCAGGTGCTCGCCGATCCGGCGACCTTCCGGCCGGACAACGCCCTGGACGCGGTCACCCCGGTGCCGGTGGCCGCGCTGCGGGTGCTGGCCTCGTACGGCTTCCGGCTACCGCCGACGCTGGCGAACAACGGCACCGCGAGCCATCCGGCGATCCGGGCGGTGGTCGCCGAGGCGCTGCACCCGACCCGGGTCGCCGGTCAGCGGGACTGGCTGGCCGGGCTGGTCAGCGAGCGGGTGGCCGGGCTGGCCGCGAAGCTGGCCGCCGGCGGCCGGGTCGACCTGTACGCCGGGCTGGCCGCCGACCTGCCGCTGCTGGTGCTGGCCCGGCTGGTCGAGTTGCCGCCGGCCGCGACCGACACGGTGAAGCGGTTCGCCCGCGCAGCGCTGGAGCTGTTCTGGGCCCCGGTGGACGCTGACCGACAGCACGAGCTGGCCCACACGGTGGGCCGGTTCCACACCGTGCTGCGCGACTTCGCGGTGACCGGCGGCGGGCTGGCGAAGTCGCTGCGCGAGGCCGGTCAGCCGACCGATTCGGTGGTCGGCGCGCTGTTCTTCCTGCTGGTCGCCGGACAGGAGACCACCTCGCAGTTCCTGACGCTGCTGCTGCACCGGCTGGCCGGCGAGCCGGCAGTACTCGCCGGGCTCACCGACGGATCGATCAACGTCGACGATGTGGTCGAGGAGGGACTGCGACTGGTGCCGCCGATCGTCACCTGGCGGCGGCGGACGGCGCTCGACACGACGGTGGCGGGCGTGCCGGCGCCCGCTGGGTCGAGCGTCGTGCTCTGGCTGGCGGCGGCCGGCCGGGATTCGGCCGTGGTGGCGCGGACCGACCAGTTCGTCCCCGGTCAGCCGGGTTCCCGCCGGCACCTGGCCTTCGGCGCGGGGGCGCACCGCTGCGTGGGGGCACAGCTGGCCAGGATGGAGACGGCGGTGGTGGTCGAGCAGGCGGTGCCGCTGCTCACCGGTGCCGAGGTGGTCCGGGCGCCGTGGTCACCGGACAACCTGTCATTCCGGATGCCGGACGCGCTGGTGATCCGACGGCCGGGCTCCGCCGTGGCCGACTGACCAGCGCCGGCCCGGCTGCCGCAGGTTGACCCTGCACAGAGGTCGGGCGGTCAGCTGGTCTCGTCCGCCCACGCCCGCCAGTCGTCCAGTACGCCGTACAGCGCCGGGGTCAGCCAGCCGGGCGCGGAGCGGCGGAACACCCCGGGTTCGAGGGTGCCGGCGCCATCGGGCACCGCGCCGACCATGGTCGGGACCAGTTCACTCAGGTTCGCCCAGTGCACCAGTTCGGGCTCGGCCGGCCAGGCGCCGAGCACCACGCCGGCGGGGACCGCCCGGCGGTCCAGCGCCTCCAGGGTCAACGCGGTGTGGTTGAGGGTGCCCAGCCCGGCCCGGGACACCACCACCGCCGGCGCGCCGAGCGACACCGCCAGGTCGGCGATGGTCCACGGCTCGCCGGACGGTCGCAGGCCCATCGGCACCAGCAGCCCGCCGGCCCCTTCGACGAGCACCAGGTCGTGCTTGTCGGCCTCCTCGCGTACCGCGTCGACGGCCGCGTACAGCTCCAGCGGCTCGGCCGCGGCGACCCGGGCGGCGGCCAACGGGGCCAGCGGCTCCGGGTAGCTGGCGATGGTGCGCACGGTGGCCGGGTCGGCCAGCCGGGTCACCACGTCGGCGTCCGACGGCTCGCCGGTCACCGTGCCGGTCTGACCTGGTTTGACCATCGCCACCCGCAGGCCGGCGGCCTGGGCGGCGGCGGCGACCGCCGCGGTCACCACGGTCTTGCCGACGCCGGTGTCGGTGCCGGTGACGACCACCGCACCGTGCCAGCCGGTCACGGCGCACACTCCACGATCACGTCGAGCGCCCGGTCGAAGTCGGCCCGGGGGATCCCGACGTTGACCGTGATCCGCAGCCGGGCCCGCTGGTCCGGGGTGGACGGTGGCCGGAAGCAGCCGACCGCGACCCCCCGGTCGCGGCAGTCCCGCGCCCAGGCGAGCGCGGTCTCCGGCCCGGGCGCGCCGAGCGACACCACCCCGCCGGCCGGAGGCCCGCCGAGGTCCAGACCGGCACCGGTGAACCGGCCCACGGCGGCGGCGACCCGGTCGGTCAGTTCGACCCGCAGCCGCGCCCCGTCGCGGGCCAGCGTCAGTGCTGCGTGTACCCCGGCGGCGACCGCCGGGGCGAGCGCGGTGTCGAAAATGAACGTACGCCCGGTGTCGACCACGTGCCGAATCAGCGGCTGCGGCCCGGCCAGCACTCCCCCGGCACCGCCGAGCGCCTTGGACAGGGTCGCGGTGACCACCACGTCGGGTTGGCCGGCGAGCCCGGCGGCGGCAACGCCGCCGGCACCGGCCGGCCCGATGACACCGAGCGCGTGTGCGTCGTCGACCAGCAGCAGCGCACCGTGCCGGCGGACGACCGCGTGCAGCGCGGCCAGCGGCGCCGGGTCGCCGTCGACGGAGAAGACCGACTCGGTGACGACCACCGCGGGCCGCCCGGGGTGGGCGGTCAGCACCGCGTCCACGGCAGCCGGGTCGGCGTGCGCGACGACCTCGGTCTGCGCGCCGGCGAGCCGGCCGCCGTCGATCAGCGAGGCGTGATTGTGCGCGTCGCAGACCAGCAGGGTACGGGGCCGGACCAGCGCCCGGACCGCACCGAGGTTGGCCAGGTAGCCGGAGGAGAAGACCAGCGCGCGGTCGGTGCCGAGCCAGTCGGCCAGATCGGTCTCGAGCGCGGCGTGCGCGGCGGTGGAGCCACGGACCAGCCGCGAGCCGGTCGCGCCGAGGCCGTACCGGTGCAGGGCGTCTGCCGCCGCGGCGACCACCTCGGCGCGGGTGGCCAGCCCGAGGTAGTCGTTGCCGGCCAGGTCGGTCAGCGGGTCGTCGGCGGTACGGTTGCGCAGCTCGCGGGCCAGCCCGGCCTTGACCCGCAGCTCGGCCCGCCGCCGCAGGCCGTCCAACCAGTCCGCCACGGGTCCCCCTCGTCGTTCGCGCCGCCTTGTAGGGTACGCACATGTCCGACATCCTCGACCTAGCCCGCGCCCAAGTCCTGGAGCGTGGCGTCGGCCTCGACGAGGCCGGGGTCCTCGCTGTGCTAGGGCTGCCCGACGACCGGGTCCCGGCCGCGCTGCAACTCGCCCACGAGGTGCGGACGCGCTGGTGCGGGCCGGAGGTCGAGGTGGAGGGAATCGTTTCGCTCAAGACCGGCGGCTGTCCAGAGGACTGCCACTTCTGCTCCCAGTCCGGCCTGTTCGCCTCACCGGTACGGGCGGTGTGGCTGGACATCCCGTCACTGGTCGAGGCGGCGAAGCAGACGGCGGCGACCGGGGCCACCGAGTTCTGCATCGTGGCGGCGGTGCGGGGGCCGGACGCACGGCTGATGCGGCAGATGCGCGAGGGTGTCGCCGCGATCCGGGCCGAGGTGGACATCCAGGTCGCGGCGTCGCTCGGGATGCTGACCCAGGAGCAGGTCGACGAACTGGTCGACATGGGGGTGCACCGGTACAACCACAACCTGGAGACCTGCCGCTCCTACTTTCCGAATGTGGTGACCACGCACAGCTTCGAGGAGCGGTGGGAGACGCTGCGGATGGTGCGAGACTCCGGCATGGAGGTGTGCTGCGGCGGCATCCTCGGGCTGGGCGAGACGATCGAGCAGCGGGCCGAGTTCGCCGCGCAGCTGGCCGCGCTGGACCCGCACGAGGTGCCGCTGAACTTCCTCAACCCACGGCCCGGCACTCCGCTGGGTGACCGACCGGTGGTCGAGGCCCGCGACGCGTTACGCGCCATCGCCGGCTTCCGGCTGGCGATGCCACGAACAATTCTGCGGTACGCCGGCGGCCGGGAAATCACGCTCGGTGATCTAGGCACCCGGGACGGGCTGCTCGGCGGCATCAACGCGGTGATCGTCGGCAACTACCTGACTACTCTGGGCCGCCCGGCGACAGAGGATCTGGCGCTGCTGGACGACCTTAAGATGCCGGTCAAGGCGCTGTCTGCGACGATCTGAGCGGCCGGGCGTGCAGGCGATCTGGTGCGACCGGTGTGGTACCGGGACCAGCACCGGCAACCACGATGACTGCGCCGCGGCGCGGGCCTGGGAGCCACCCCGCTTCTGTACCAGGTGCCGGCGACGGATGAAGGTACAGGTGCTACCGGCCGGTTGGTCGGCGCGGTGCGTCGAACACGGCGAGGTCCGGCCGAGCTGACCCGCCCTGCTGTGCCACCCGGCCGGCCTGACCGGCGGCGGCCTGGCCGCACCCGTCAGCGGCACCGACGCGGCGGCTCGCCGCCGACCGCGCGGGCAGCTGGGGTCGCCACGTCGCAGAGCCGGGCCACGACCCGGCCCGGGTCGAGGTCCCACACCTGGGCCGAGGTGTCGGTCGAACCGCTGACCAGCAGCCCGTCGCGGGTGAACGCGATCGCGTTGACGTTGTCGACGTGTCCGACGAGCACCGCCGTCAACTCGCCGCTGTCGGTTTGCCACGCCCGGACCAGGTCGTCGCTTACGGCGGTGGTGACCAGCTGCTCGCCGTCCGGGCTGAAGGCCACCGCAGACAGCCTGGTGGTGGGTGTGTCCACTGTGCCGACCAGGTCCAGTCCGGCGACGGTGCGCAGCTCGACCTGACCGTTGCTGCGGGCCACCGCGACCAGGTGTCCGTCCGGGCTGACCGCGAGGTCGGTCAGTTGAAGGTCCGCGATGACTGCCCGGTCCCTGCCGGACAGGTCGGCGGTGTGCCAGGATCTCAGCTCGGCCCGCACCACCGTCTCGTCGCCGCTCACCACACCGTGGTTGGCGGTCGCCAACAGCGTGGTCCCGTCGGCGCCGAAGCCCAGGGCGTTCACCGCACCACCGGTCGGCAGGAAAGTCGGTTCGACGTCCCGGTCGAGCCGCCAGACCAGCACCCCGCTGTCCTCGCCGGCCGGGTCGAGCACGGCGACGGCGAGCAGCTGGCCGTCCGGGGAGTACGCCGGGTGCCTGGTTGTCCAGCCGTCCCGCCCGGCGGCGGTGTCGTGCCCGACCAGTTCACCGGCGACGGTGTAGCGCAGCACGCCACTGCCGGTGGTGCTGACCGCGAACGTGCCGTCACCGGCGACCGCGACCCCGGTGACGGTGTCCGACGCGCGGACGCTGGCCCGCACAGCACGGGTGCCCAGATCCCAGATCCGTACCACGTCGTCGCCGGCGGCGGTGACGACCCGGTCCGCTGCCGGGTCGACCGCGACGAACTGGACCGATTCCGGATGCCGCAGCAGCACCCCGCTGCGCCGGAACAGCACCGTCGGGGCGTCCGGCCCGGTGACGGCGATGGTCCGGCCGTCGGCGGCCACCGCCACGTCGGCGACGACCCGGCCGGCGTAGCCGGTGAAGCCCGAGGAGACCACCCCGGTGGTCAACGCCCAACTGTCGATCCGGCTGGTACGCCACCCGCCGGTGGTAAGCAGCGAGCCGTCCGGGGTGACGGCGAGCGGCACCGCGGCGCGAAACGGCCCCGTCTGCAGGGCGGTACGTTCGCCGGACGACACCGACCAGCTGCTCAACGTCCCGTCGGGTCCGCTGGTCACCAGCACGTCGTCCGGGCCGAAGGCCACCTGTTGGGCGGCGGGCAGGCTGCGGATCAGGGCCCGGTCGGGCAACTGCCAGACCTGGACGTCACCGTCGGTGGGGTTCGCGACGGCCAGCAGCGTACCGTCGGCGTTGATGGTCAGGTCGTAGCCGAGCATCCCGGTCGGCAGCGACCACTGCAGTTCGCCGGTGTTCGCCGACCAGCCGCCGACCTGCAACTCGGGTGACAGGTCGGTGCCGAGTCGTCCGGCAACGACCGTGGCACCGGTGGGCAGCCAGCCGAGCGCGCCGACCGCCGGCAGGGTGTACCGCAACTGACCGGTCGACACCTCCCAGATCCGGACACCGTCCCTACTGAACGAACCGGAGGCGAGGAACCGGCCGTCCGGTGAGAAGGCCAGTGACACCACGCCGGCGTCGGCGGCGTGCCGGAGATCGACATCGCGCTGGCGCAGGGTGGCGACGTCCCAGAGCCGGACCAGACCGTCCTGATGTCCCACCGCCACCACCGTGCCGTCCGGGTTGACTGCGGTGGACAGCCCGCCGGGCTCGCTGCCCAGCGGCCCGATCGTCCCCGCCGCCTGCGCCGACAGCAGCGCACCGTACGCCTCGACGGTGGGTGCCTGGTCCCAGGCGTCCAGCGCCCTGCCGACGGCGAGCAGGTCGTTGTCGGCGGCCGCGGCGATCTGCGACTCGGCGGCTAGTTGTCGGGAGATCGCCTGCCGGCGTTGGTCCTCGGCGGCGGCCTGCCGGTTCACCGCGACCAGCCCGCCGGCCACGGCGAGCAGCAACGCCGCCGCGAGGCCCACGGCCAGCCGGCGCAGCCGCCGTACGCCGCGCAGCCGGGCCAGTTCGGCGGCCTCGGCGGCAGCCACGCTCGCGGACAGGAAGTCGACCTCCGTCGCGGACAGGTCGTTGCGGTCCACCTGGTCACGCACCAGCGCCAGCCGGGTGCCGCGCAACAGCAGGTCGGGGTCGCGGCCGGCGGTCTGCCAGTCTTCGGCTGCGACGGCCAGTCGCTGCCGCCGGATCAGTTCGTCCCTCGCCTCCGCGAGCCAGCTGTCCAGGCGCGGCCAGTTGGTCAGCAGCGCCTCGTGACTGATTTCGACGGTGTCGGCGGCGACGGTGACCAGCCGGGCCCGGACCAGCCGGGACAGCAGGTCGGCGTCGAACAGCCGGCTGGCGTCGCGACGGCGGGCCACCGCCCCGGTGTCGGTGACGGTGACCAGGCGCAGCATCGCGGTCCGCAGCGCGGCGCGGCCGGCGGGATCCAGGTCGAGGTGGATCCGCTCGGCCGACTCGGCGACGGCGCGGCGGATTCCGCCGGTGCCCCGGTAGCCGGCCACGGTCAGCCGCCGCCCGTCGCGCCGCTGCCAGGTCGCCCGCAGGGCGTGACCGAGCAGGGGCAGCGCCCCTGGGTCGTAGCCGGCCCGTGCTGTCGCGTTCAGGTCGGCGAGCAACAGCTCGACCAGCCCGGTTTCGATCTCCAGGCCGGCCCGCGCCGCCGGCTCGGTCACCGCGCGGCGCAGTTGGTCGGCGTCCATCCGACCGAGGACCAGATGCCCGGCGGCCAACGCGTGGGCCAGCGGCGGCAGTTCAGCGCAGTCGGCGTAGAAGTCGGCGCGGACCGCGATCACCACGACGGCCGGCGCGGCGGCGGCCAGCGCGGTCACGAAGGCCAGCCGGTGGGCCGGGTCGGCGCACTCGGTGAACAGCTCCTCGAACTGGTCCACCACGATCACCAGCCGGCCGTCAGCGGGCGCGGCCCGGGCGGCGAGCGCACCGAACAGCTCCGGGGCCGCGTGCACCCGCGCTGCCGGCAGGTCCGCGGCGTCCGCTCCGGCGGCGACGAGCGTACGGTCGACCAGCTCGTCCAACGGCCGGGCGCCCGGGGTCATCAGCAGCCACGGCCACCGGTCCGCCGGGCCGAGCGAACCGGCGGCGATCGCCGGCAGCACCCCGGCGCGCAGTACCGACGACTTGCCGGCCCCGGAGACCCCGGTGACGATCAGCGGCGGACCACCCACCGCCTGCTCGGCGAGGCGGCTGAGTACCTGCTCGGTCTGCTCCTGCCGGCCGTGGAACCAGGGCGCGTCCTCCGGTTCGAAGGCGGCCAGGCCGGGAAACGGGCACACCGGGTCGTCGGTCGCGGCCGAGCCGGGCTCTGGCCGGTCCGAGTCGGCCTGCGGTTCGGCGGGTGCCTGCACCCGGCTGCTCAGCTGGGTGATGGTGAGCAGTTGCCGGCGTACCCGGTCCATCTCGACGCGCTGCTCATGGCTGCGTTTCGCCAGTTCGCGGCGGACCTCCCCGAGCACGCGGTGGACGTCGGTCAGCATCCACCGCAGCGCGCCGACGTCGTGGCCGAGGGCCTGGAACGTGGCGGCGAGGTCGTCGCGCAGCTGCGCGTCGGTCTCGGCCGCGGCGGCCAGCGCCACCTCGACCGCGTCGATGCCCCGCAGCAGCTCACCGAGTTCGGCGCGGATCGCCTGGGACTGTTCCCCTTCGTCGGCGAGTCGGGCCAGCAGTTCCTCGGCCAGCGCGTCACGCCACTGTGCCTCGGTGGCCCGCCGGCCGCGCATCCGTTCGGCGGTGTCGACCAGCACGTCGGTCAGGTAGCCGCCACCGATCTGGCCGAGCTGCCCGACGACGGCGGCGAGCAGCCCGCCGGAGCCGATCCCGGCGGCGATCGGCGCCAGCGCCGAGGCGGCGAGGAAGGCGAGGATGCCGTACGGGGTGGCGTCGCTCAGTCGTGCCCCGGAACGCCGTGCGGCGGCGCGGACCCAGTCGCGGACCCCTCGCCGGGCCCGCGCGGTGGTGTCGCCGTCCCGTCCGACATCGGCGGAGCCCGCGTCGGCGTCGGCCGCAGCGGCACCGTCCTGATCGGCCATGCCCGTCCTCCTCGCCCGATGCGTCGCTACACAGTGAACAGCAGCCGGACCGGCGGGCGGCGAAGACGCGCCGCAGCGCGGCAGCCGCCGACCCCGGCCCGCCGCGCCACGCACCCGAACGGCACCATAACGTCAACTAGATATCCATGATGATGGGTATCTGGAAAACTACTTCCAGCAAGAGAGTGGAGTGAAGCTCGCCCTGCCGTCGTTGACGGGGCGGGTCAGACCTGTCGAAGGGGAAGTCCTGTGACCATTTCCGCAACCCGGAAGACTCTCACCGCCGGGCTGACCACGCTGCTGGCACTGGTCAGCTGGCCGGCAGCGGCCCAGGCCGCCGGACCACTCGGCGAGATCCGCCGGGCCGGTGGCGCCACCGCCATCCCGGACAGCTACATCGTGGTGCTGGACGACGACGCGGCGACCGCGTCAACGGCCTGGCGGCTCGCCGACCGGTACGGCGCCACCGTGCAGCACGTGTTCGACACCGCCATCGAGGGCTTCACGGCCCGGATGAGCGCCACCGCCGCCCGTCGGCTGGCCGCCCACCCGGCCGTCGCCCACGTCGAGCAGGATCACACCGTCGCGCCGTTGACCGCCGGCGTCCAGCTGAATCCGCCGTCCTGGGGGCTGGACCGGATCGACCAGCGCAACCTGCCGCTGGACAACCGCTACGCCTACCGCACCACCGCACCCAACGTGCACGCCTACGTCATCGACACCGGAATTCACCGGACCCACAGCGACTTCTCCGGCCGGGTCAGCACCGGCTTCGACGTGATCGACGGTGGTCCGGCCGACGACTGCAACGGCCACGGCACCCACGTCGCGGGAACGATCGGCGGCAGGGCGTACGGCGTCGCGAAGGCAGTCCAGCTGGTGCCGGTACGGGTACTCAGCTGCAGCGGCTCGGGGTCGATCTCCGGGGTCATCGCCGGAATCGACTGGGTGACCGCCAACGCGATCAAACCAGCCGTCGCCAACATGTCGATCGGCGGCGGCGCCAGCACCACGCTGGACGCCGCAGTCGTCAACTCGATCCGATCCGGCGTCACGTACGCGGTGGCGGCCGGTGGCTCCAACACCAGCGCGTGCAACACCTCCCCGGCCCGGGTGCCAGAGGCACTGACCGTCGCCGGCACGACGATCACCGACGCCAGAATGAGCTCGGCCAGCTACGGCTCCTGCCTGGACCTGTTCGCCCCCGGTGCGAGCATCACTTCGGTATGGCACACCGACAACTCCGCGATCCGGGTGCTCAGCGGCAGCTCGATGGCGACCGCGCACGTCACCGGCTGCGCGGCACTGGTCGCCGCCAGGAACCCCTCGTGGAGTGCCGCGCAGGTCGGCGACTACCTGATCCGCAACGCCACCACCGGTGTCGTCACCGGCCCCGGGGCCGGCAGCCCGAACCGGCTCGTCTACTGCGCCGGCTGACCGCCGGATCGACCCGCGAGGAGGAACAGACGATGGCAACGACCGTCAGCGCGCACCCGCCCACCCGTACCGGCAACGCCACTGGCCGCCGCGGCACCCCCGCCGGCTGCTGGCCACCGGCCTGACGCTGGTCCTGACCACCGCCGCGCTGGTCGCCGGCACCACGGCACCGGCGCAGGCGGCGACCACCCCGGGCATCGAACGTCTCGCACTGACAGGGCTCGATTGACTGGACCAGCGTGCGCAACAGCGGCATCGAGTTCGCCTACATCAAGGCCACCGAGGGCACCAGCTACAAAGATCCCCGGTTCGACACCAACTACGTCGCCGCGTACAACGCCGGGCTGATCCGAGGGGTCCCTATGGGTTGTGTCAAGCAGCGAGGCGGGATTCGTCCGCCGGTTGGGGCTGGTATGGCCGTTGATAAAGACGCCGAACCCGTCGTGCACAGCTCGCCTCCTCACCGCGATGACCTGGCTCAGCCGCTGGTCCCAGCGCCGGACTGCCGGCATCCACGTCACGGAGAGACCTACCCCACGACGGGGTGCCGGGTCCCTATCAGCGGTCCGCCGACGCCACCCGGCCCGGCGACAACACCCCCCGGATCATGCGCACGACAGGGGCATTCAGTCATACCGAGCCGGGCGACCGAGCCGTCCCCGGGTGGGGACGATCAAAAGACCTTTGATCTCCGAAAGCGTCAAGTCGTCGGTTCGCCGTCAGGTGATGAACTGGAAGATCTTGCCGGTCTCCAGCGGCTGCGGGGTGCCGGTGAAGCGATGAACGCCGACGGAGAACAGCACGTCGTCGGGAGCAGTGAACGCCCGTTCGCAGAACCCTGCGTCGGCCAGCCACCTTCGGACCGCCGGTGTCAGGTCGGGGGCACGTCGTGTCCTGGTCCAGATCACCGTGGCATCGGCAGCGCAGAGCTGCGGCAGCGCGTGAACGGTGGCGTGGGCGTCGGCGTCGCTGACGTTGCCCAGGACGCCCGCCATGATGACCAGGTCGGCGGGCACCGCCTGCCGGTATGAGGCGAGGTCACCGGCGTCGGCCTGCGCGACGGCCACCGTGTCGAGGCTCTCGGCGATTGCTCGGGTCCGGGCCGCGGCGACGTTGCGCGGATCGTACTCGATGAGCGTGGCGCTGACTCTTCTGGCGTCCTGGCGCGACGCCAGCACGGTGAGAATGTCGTGACCTTGGCCGGCGCACATGCTGACCACGGACACCGCTTCGCCAGGTCGTTCATCGAGCCATGCGGCGATGTGCTGCTGGACCAGCTTCAGCCGGCGTGCCAGGGGTGAGCCGGGGTCGGTGTAAGGGCTGTGCCAGGCATACCAATCGTTGGCGGTGTCCATAAGGGTTAGCGTGTCTGCGTCAACCCGTAGCGGCGAGCGCCGGCATGCCGATCGTGGGGAAGGGCTTCTCAAGGTCGTAGGGCTGGCCTGTGGCCAGGCAGTGGTGCAGGCAGCCGAGGGGCCGGTTGAAAGGTGGCGTAGCCAGCCCGACGCTCCAGAGCGCCACCCGGGCGGTCTCGTCGACCAGGACACCGGCCAGCCAGGGTACCGCCGAGACGGCGAACCAGCCCCAGATCCGCACCGCGCGCTGCCGGGCCATCTGGTCGTGCAGTGCGAAGAAGAAGAACAGGCCGCGGCCCAGGTGGATGGTCAGGTACGCGCCGACGAAGATGGTCGCACAGTTCTCGAACGCTGCCGGTAGCGCCGCCGTCATCAGCAGCAGGGCGAGTGCGACCACGAAGGCTAGGTCGAAATACAGCTCCAGGAAGGTGGCGCGCCGCGGTGCCTGCTCGCCACGGAGCAGGCCGCGCGGGTCGCCGGCCGCCGTCACGATCGCACCGGGGAACGGGCCGACCGGTCGGTTCCGGGACACGAACTGGACGGCATATCGGTCTTATCGTACGGCCTCTATCGGCTGTCACCGGCCCGATCGCGGTGACCGGCCCGGCCACGGCCGAGGCCGGTCACCGCAGGTCAATCAGCCGAAATTATCCGGCCGTGCAGGCCAGGCCGTTCACCGTGAACGAGGTCGGCCGGGGGTTGCTGCCGGAGTGGGTGCCGTTGAAGCCGATGCTGGTGCTCGCGCCGGGTGCCAGCCTGCCGTTCCAAGCCGCGTTGCCGGCACTGACCTGGTTGCCGCTCTGCGACCAGCTGGCCGACCAGCCCTGCGTCACCTGCTGGCTGCCCGGGAACGCGAACCGCAGTGTCCACCCGTCGATCGTCGACGCACCAGTGTTGGTGATCATCACCGATCCGGTGAATCCGGTGGACCAGTCGTTGGTGGTGTAGTCGACCCGGCAGCCAAGCACCGGCGGGCCGCCGGTCGGAGTGGGCGACGGTGACCCGGTCGGGGTGGGAGTCGGGGTCGGGGTCGGGGTGGGAGTCGGGGTCGGGGTCGGCGGGACCGACGGGGTCGGGGTCGGGGTCGGGGTCGGCGAGACCGACGGGGTCGGGGTCGGTGACGGTGCGTCCGGCACCTGTCCCCAGATCAGCGTGCCGGACTCGTACAGCGGGACCGCCCGGTTCGGCCCGGTGGCCGCCTGGTAGGACGGGTCGTTCGCGGGATCCCAGGTGCCGCCCTCGGCCACCCCGATCTTCAACTGCACCTCCATCCGGTGCGCCGACTGACCGGCCGGCGCGATGGTGTGGCCGGAGCAGTCGACCTCGACATACCACAGGTCACCCGAGTGCTGCCGGGCCTCGGTGGGTTTCGGACACCCTTGGCTGTACGGGCTGCTCACCTCCAGCGCACCCGCACCATCGCGGACGAAGTAGTACCGGAACGTCGCGCCGGTCAACGCCCGGGCGGGGAAGGCCGACTTGTTGTAGATCATCACCTTGACCCCGGTCGACCGGGTCTCGTTCTGCATAACGGTCGTCTCGATGGAGATCTCGTCGATGTCCGGCGTCTCCGGCTTCGGGAAGTCCGACAGCGGAGTGCCGCCGTACTCCTGGTGCAGCCGGACCAGCGCGGAGGTGAAGCCGGCATTATAGTCGGTGGCCACCTCGTTCATCACGTAGTCGTCGCGGCGGTCGGTGTAGGCGTCGTCCGGCGCGGACGGGCCGCCGACCAACGCCCCGTACAGCACGTGCCGGGTCTCCTCGGGCACCTGCATGCTGTCCCACCAGGAGCCGTGCGCGGTGCGGTGGTGCGGGTTTCGCGGCGGATTCGCCCCGAATCCGATGACGTAGCTGGAGTTGCGTGGGTTGTCGCCGAGCGCGTAATCGATCTGCCGGACGGCGAAGTCGTGGTAGCGGGTTCGGCGGGTCGGGTCGGTGATGTTGTCGCTGTAGACCAGCGCGGCGAAGGCGGTGTTCGCGGCGTAACGCAGCGCCCCCCAGGTGTCGAGGACCGCCATCCCGCCCGGTGAGGTACGCACCTTCTCTCCGTTGACGCCGACGGTCCAGTAGTCCAGCCACCGGTTGGCGTCGTCGACGTACTTCTGCTTCCCGGTCAGGTTGGCCAGCAGCACGTACGCGCCGAACTGCTTGTTGTCCCAGGCGAGGGTCCACTTGTAGGCCCGGGTGTCGGTCTGCGGTTCGGTGCCCAGGTTGTCGTACTCGGCTTCAGCCTTGGCCAGGTAGGACCCCTCGCCGGTGGCCCGGTGCAGCCAGATGGCGCCCCAGACCAGTTCGTCCTGGTATCCACTCCATGACCGGTAGAAGCTGGTCGCGTCGGTGATGCACTCGTGGTACGCCTTACGCACGGTGTCGGCGAAGGTGTAGAGCTGCCGGGCGTGACCGACCAGGGTGTCTGCGTACGCCGGATCGGTCGGCCGGAAGACCATCGACGACGCGGCCATCGCGGCCGCCGTCTCGGCCGCCAGGTCCGAGCCGCCACAGGTCGCGTCGATGCGGTACGCCGGACGCGCCATCGGCATCACCTCGGCCGGACCCCACCATTTGTGGTCGTCGTCGCCCTTGCCGACCTGGCCGTAGAGCACGTTGGGCGACGGATGCGCCTTGATCAAGTAGTCGTTGACGTACCGCAGATTGTTCAACAGGTGCGACAGCTGCCCGGAGCTGGCGTAGCCGGCCCGGTAGTCGACCGCGCCCCAGGCGAGCATGGTGGTGGTGAAGGCCATCGGAAACCCGAACTTGACGTGGTCCCCGGCGTCGTACCAGCCGCCGGTGAGGTCGAGGCCGACGTCCGCCCCGTCGTCGAGTGCTGAGTCCGCCCGCCAGGAGACCCGGTTCCACTGCGGCAGCGGGCCGGACTGCTGCGCCTCGTAGAACAGCAGCGACTTCTGCAGCGCCTCTCCGTAGTTGAACGGTGGGGCTGCTGCGGCACCGGGTCGGGGAACCGCGGCTGTCGCGGCTGCGGCGCTGAGCAGGATGGCCATGCCGCTGGCCGCCAGCCTGCGTCGCCAACGTGTCCGGCCGGCCGGCCGATTGTCTGCGCGCACTACACTCACTCCTGTCCGTGGAGCCGCGCGCGGTAGCGCGTCGTGGAGGACGCCGAGGGGCGGATGTGGGCGCATCCGCCCCTCACCTCGTGTCGGTCGCGCTGTCGCGGCGGTCAGCGGCCGGCCCGCCGGTGGGGTGCGGGCCAGCCGGTAGATGGCGGTCAATGGTTCTCGGCTGATGGTTCACAGGGGTCACGATGCCAGCCAGCACCGGCACCATGGGAGCGCTCCCATCGACAGGGAGCGATCATTACGCGTACCGATGATTAAACCGCCCCGGCCCGGCTTTGGGAAGCCCGCAACCGCGACCAACCGGCGCACACAAAGGTGCGGGGTCTCCTCCTGCCGTCCTACAGGAGGAGACCCCGCCGTGCCACCCGGACCTCGCGTCCAACGCACCGGACCCGCACCAGGACCGGGACGTCGGGGCAACCGCCTAGGTCGTGGTGGCGGGAGTCGGTGCCGAAATGTCGACCGGCCGATCGACCAACGGCACCGTGACGCTCATCATCTCCCCGTCGCGCTCGGCCGGACCCGGCCGGTGCAGCCGGGCCAGGGTACGCAGCATGCCGAGATCATCCGCGGCGATGTGTGCAACCAACGCCGCCTGCCCGATCCGACCGGCGTGACCGGCCAGCCTGCGCAGCAGCGCTGTACCGACCCCACGCCGGCGCCACCCGTCCTCGACCAGCAGTCCGACCTCGCCGAGGGCGCCCTCGACGATCAACTGCCCGGCACCGACGATCCGGTCCGCCGCCGCGTTGGGGTCGACCGCGACGAGCAGCACCCCTCGGGGCTGTTCCAGCATCCGCCGCAGCCGGGCGGTGATGACCTCGGACGGTCGGCCGAGAAGACCGGGCGTGCGGCTCTCCGGCGAGCACCGGACCACCATCGCGTGCAGCGCGTTGAGATCGTCGGAGACCGCCGGCCGCAGCAGCAACTCGGCACCGTCCGGCATCATCAGCGTCACCTGATCGCCGGTCCGTCGGTTGACCGCCGCCGCCAGCTCGACCAGAGCCTGCGCTCGGGCGAATTCAGCAGGGGTGAAGCTCGGCTCCCGCCGGACGACGTCGTAGCAGCCGCCGGCCGGATCCGGCAGCCGCATCGTGTCCGTCGACCGGGCAGCCACCTGCGAAGCTGGTGCCGGCCGCCAGGTCACCGAGCCGGCACCGAGCAGGGTACGCAGCACGTCACCGAGCGCCTCCGGATCGCGGACCAGCCGGTTGGCCAGGGCGAGCGCCCGGGCGGGCTGGTCGGCCAGCCCCCGAGCCTCGGCCCGGATGGCCCAGGCGTCGCGGCCCCGGCCACGCTCCACCGTCGCGACGAGATCCTTTTCGGTCATCGAGTCGGGCGCGTCAACGAGAAAATCGTCGACCGCCCCGGCCTCGGTGGTGTGCACCTGGACGGCGAGGATGTTGACCGCGCGCAAGGCCAGGCTGGCGGTCAGCACGGCCAGGTAGCCCGGCCGGTCGTCGACCGTCGCTCTGATCCGCCACAGCGCCATGGCTGCTCCTCTCCCCAGGTGCTCGGTGCCCGCTTGGTCAGCGCCGCACTGCGCCCGCTTCCTACCTTGCCGCCGCGCTGTTTCCCTCAGGTTGCCCGGCGGTGACTTCTCGCGGTGCCGTCTGCGACCTGCGTCTCACCGTCTGGCGGTGACCGGGTCAACGGTCACCAGATCCAACCGGTCGCCCAGGATCACCGTCGCCGCCCGGACCAGCTGCGCTGTCCGGTCCACCTCGGTGACGTGGAACGCGGCTGCCGGCAGACCGTCCCCGTCGACCCGGGACACGATCAGCACCAGGCCGGCCCGGCCGAACGGCACCGATGCGTACCGCACCCCGTCCGGGCCGTCCATCGGCCGGGCGCGCAGTGGCGTGACCTCAGGCAGTCGCAGCGGCACCGGCGCGCGCCAACTCGCGTAGGCGACGGCCGGTTCGCCGCCCGTAGGAGACTCGTCCACCGGCACGGTCAGGCCGGTCATGAAGTCGTCGTCGGGCAGTTGACCACCGTCGAACCGCGACTCCGCGCCGGGCGTCGGAGCCGGCCCGGCCAGCCCGGCGGACTGCGCCGTGGCGGCACCGGCCGGCGGCCGGGACGCGCTGCGGATCGCCCAGTCGGCCGGCACCACGGCTGCGGCCGCCCAGTCGGCTGCCAGCAGCCCCGGTACGGCGTCGACCAGCGTGGCCAGGCCGTCAACCGGGTTGGCGGCGACCTGGGCGAGCAGTTCGGCGTCCTGACCTCCGGTCACCGGAGTGCCGATCGCCCGCCAGACGCCGTCGACCTGGACTCCGGGAATCGCGGCCAGGCCAGCGAGCAGCCGGTCCACCCGGGCCGCACCCGGCCACACCACGGTGAAGTCGTCCACCGCCCGACCACCCAGCCGCTCCAGGACGGTCACCTGGACGATGTCGGCGCCCGCGACACCGAGTGTGCGGGCCACCTGGCCGAGTGCACCGGGCCGGTCCGGCAGGGTCACGCGA
This sequence comes from Micromonospora sp. LOL_014, assembly GCF_048060245.1. NCBI lineage: Bacteria > Bacillati > Actinomycetota > Actinomycetes > Micromonosporales > Micromonosporaceae > Micromonospora > Micromonospora sp. LOL_014. The sequence goes on along the minus strand of NZ_JBHMIP010000025.1, from coordinate 82,963 downwards.
ACCCTCAGCAACATGTCAGTCCTCCCGTAGCGCAGGCCGGCCCCCTCCCCCGGTCGACAACCAGCCTGCCCGATGACCATTTCATCCCTGTTGCGATGACATGACTCGGCAGGAAAACCCCTGGAGTACAGGGTTGGACACGCTGCACCATCACCCGTTCGAATGAACTTCACCGGCCAGCCGAGTCGCGGTCAGGCCGAGTCGCGGGCGACCATGTGGGTCTCCAGCAGGACGTACGGGACCTGCAGCTCATCGTGCCGGATCCGGGACAGCAGCAGTCGGGCCATCTGCCGGCCCATCTCCTCCACCGGCTGGAAGACGGTGGTCAACGGCGGATCGGACTGCCGGGCGATCGGGGCGTCCTCGAACCCGACCACGGCCACATCGTCGGGCACCCGGCGGCCTGCCTCGCGCAACGCCCGCAGGGCGCCGCAGGCCATCAGGTCGGACGCGACGAACACCGCGTCCAGATCGGGATGGCGCTCCAGCAGCTGGCGCATCGCCGCGGTGCCGCTGCCCTCGCTGAAGTCGCCGTAGGCCACCAGGGACTCGCCACCGTCCGGGCCGCTGTGCCGGATCGCCTCGTGGTAGCCGGTCAACCGGGCGACGCCGACCCCCATGTCCTGCGGGCCGGCGATGGTGGCGACCCGCCGCCGGCCACCGGCCAGCAGGTACTCGACAGCCAACCGGGCGCCACCGGCGTTGTCGACGTCAACGAAGTAGGCCGGACGCGCGTCCGGGTGCAGCATCCGAGCCGGCCGGCCGCCCAGCACGCTCGGCAGACCGCGCTGTTCGAGCAGCGTCGGCAGTGGATCCGCGTCGTGCAGTGACAGCAGCAGTACACCGTCGACATGCTGGTTGGTCAGATGGTGCTCGACCCGCTCCCGTTCGGCGGATGACTGGGCCATCGCCAGCCAGAGCTGCATCGGGGTGTCGAGCAGCCCGGAGCTGATACCCCGGACGATCCCGGCGAAGAAGGGTTCACCGAAGACCCGCTCCTCGGATTCGGAGACCACCAGCGCGACGGAGTCGGTCCGTTGGGTGACCAGGGCCCGGGCCGCCCGGTTCGGCACGTACCCCAGCTCGGCGATCGCCTGCTGCACCGCCGCCCGCGCTTCGGGGCTGACCTGCGGCGAACCGTTGACGACACGGGACACCGTGCCCCGACCGACCCCGGCACGCGCGGCGACCGCGTCGAGGGTGGGCCGCCCGAGTGACCGGGTGCGCTGGGTTGTCATCGTCTGTTCCTCCGACCCTGGGCCGTCGGCGCCGGTTCCGGCGGGGAACCGGCGCCTCGCGGCCCGTTATTGCTGGCTGACCACGCCTATTGTGCGGCCAGACCGTTACGTCGGATCACATCGGCGTACCACCTGGCGCTCGACTTGGGGATCCGAAGCTGGGTGTCGTAGTCGACATGGATCATGCCGAAGCGCTTCGAATAGCCCCAAGCCCATTCAAAATTATCCATCAAAGACCACGCGAAGTAGCCCCGCACCGGCACTCCGTGGGAGATTGCCTCGTGACAGGCACGCAGGTGAGCGTCGAAATAGGCCAACCTGTCCGGATCATCGACTTTGTCGTTGACGACGTCGTCAACGTAGGCCGAGCCGTTCTCTGTGATGTAGATCGGCACCTCAGGGTACTCGCCGTTGACCCGGCGCAGCACCTCCACCAGGCCGGGGGCGTCGACCTCCCACCCCATGTCGGTCACTGGGAGTCCGCGCGTGACAAATCGGATCCGCTCGCTCCCCGGCCAGCAGGACGGTTCGTCGGCCGTGTCGGGCGCCGGCGCGCCGCTGACCACGTGCCGGCTGTAGTAGTTGATGCCGAGCACGTTCAGCGGGGTGGCGATGACGTCCAGGTCACCCTCGCGGACATGGGCCAGATCGGTCACCAGTTCCAAGTCCGCCACCACGTCCTGCGGGTACCGCCCGAGCAGGATCGGGTCGAGGAAGATCCGGTTGGCCAGACCGTCGATGCGCCGGGCCGCGTCGACGTCAACCGCCGAGTCCGTCTCCGGCGACACGGCGTACAGGTTGAGCGTGACGCCGAAGTCGTGGTCCGGCCGGGCCGCGCGCATCGCCTGCACCGCCAGACCGTGGCCGAGCATCAGGTGGTGGGCGGCCCGAACCGAGTCGGCACCGTCGGTGATCCCAGGGGCGTGCACGCCCGAGCCGTACCCCAGAAAGGACGAGCACCAAGGCTCGTTCAGCGTGGTCCAATACCGCACCCGGTCACCCAACGCCCCATGCACCAACTCCGCGTAGTCGGCGAACCGGGCCGCGGTGTCCCGGGCCGGCCACCCGCCGGCATCCTCCAGCGGCTGCGGCAGATCCCAGTGGTATAGGGTCAGCCACGGCTCGATGCCCTGGGCTAGCAGCTCGTCGACCAGCCGACGGTAGAAGTCCAGCCCGGCCTGGTTGGCCGCGCCGGACCCGTCGGGCTGCACCCGTGGCCAGGACACCGAGAACCGGTACGACTTGAGGCCGAGCTCGGCCATCAGCCCGACGTCCTCGCGGTAACGGTGGTAGTGGTCGCAGGCCACATCGCCGCTGTCCCCGCCGAGCACCTTCCCCGGCGTGTGACTGAAGGTGTCCCAGATGGACGGCTTACGGCCGTCGACGTTCGCTGCGCCCTCGATCTGGTAGGCCGCGGTGGCGGCACCCCAGAGGAACCCGGGTGGAAAGAGTAGCTGCCCGGAGCCTTCGCGGAACTCGGCGGTCTGCGGACTTGCTGCTTTGGTCACGACTTGACGGCGCCTTCCATGATGCCGCCGATGATTTGGCGGCCGAAGAGGATGAAAACAACGAACAGCGGGAGTGTCGCGATCAGCGTCCCCGCAAAAATCTGGGAATTGTCGGCGAAGTACGCCGAGTTCAGGCTACGCAGGGAGATCTGCACCGTCGGGTTGGTCGGGTCGGCGAGGACCACGAACGGCCAGAAGAACTGGTTCCACTGCTCCATGAAGGTCAGCAGACCGAGCACCGCCGCCGCCGGGCGCAGCGCCGGCACGACCACGTGCCAGAAGATCCGCCAGGTGGAGCAGCCGTCCACCCGGGCCGCCTCAATCAACTCGTTGGGCACCGCCTGTTCGGCGTACTGCCGCATCATGAAGATCCCGAAGCCGCCGATCAGGAACGGCACGATCACCGACGGCATGCGGTTCAGCCAGCCGAGTTCGGACATCAGAATGTAGAGCGGGAGCACGCCGAGCTGGATCGGAATCATCATCGAGGCGAGCACGATGAGCAGCAGCGCGTTCTTGCCCCGGAAACGCAGTTTGGCGAAGGCGAAGCCGGCGAGCGAGCCGAAGAAGACCGTCGCCACGGTGATGGTGCCGGATACCAGGACCGAGTTCATCAGCCCTTTGAGAATGTTGGCGTCCTGGTTGGCCAGCACCCGGCCGATGTTCTCACCGAGGTTGCCGCCGGGCAGGAACGGCGGCGGCCAGGCGTTGGCGGCGTCGTTGGTCCGCGACGCGATGACGATCATCCAGTAGAACGGGAAGAACGACAGGAGCACGCCCAGGATCAGGCCGAACCAGGTCAACGGGCTCGCTCTGAACAGCCGCTCCGAGGTCGACGACGGGCCCTTGCCTCGCTTGGGCTTGTTGGCCACGGGTTGCAGGGTTGCGGTGGTCATCGCGCCTCACTTGTCCGAGCTGATCCGGCGGGCCAGCAGATAGTTGACCAGCGACATGAACGCGATGAGCAGGAAGAGCAGCAGCGACACGGCGCCTGCGTAGCCCCACTGGAACCGCTGGTTCATGACGTCGAGCAGGTACATGGTGATCGTCTGGAACTGACCCTGGGAACCGCCGGAGATGCCGCCGGGTCCGCTGGTGAACAGCAGCGGCTCGGTGAACAGCTGCAGTCCGCCGATCGTCGAGATGATCAGGGTAAAGATGATGGTGGGTCGCAGCTGCGGCACGGTGATCGACCAGAACTGGCGGGTCCGCGACGCGCCGTCGAGGGCGGCGGCCTCGTACATGTCCTTCGAGATCGCCTGCATCGCGGCCAGGTAGATCAGCGCGTTGTAGCCGATCCACCGCCAGTCGACCATGGTGGAGATGGCGAACCAGGACCCGAGCTTGCTCGCCCGGAAGTCGATCGGCTCGACGCCGAACAGCGACAGCAGCCAGTTGACCAGGCCGAAGTCCCGCGCGTAGATCATCGAGAAGATCAAGGCGACGACCGCGGTCGAGGTGATGATCGGCATGGCGATGGCCAGCCGGAAAAACGTCTGTCCCTTGATCCGCCGGTTCAGCGCGTTGGCCAGCATCAGCGCGATCAGCAACTGCGGAACGGTGGACATCAGGAACATGCCGAACGTGTTGTAGACGGCGTTCCAGAACTGCGGATCGTCGGTGATCAGCCGGACGAAGTTGTCCAGGCCGACGAAGCTGATTTCGGCGTTGAGCGGAGACCGGTCGGTCAGCGCGATCCAGACGGTGTAGACGATCGGATAGACGCCGAAGATCGCGAAGATCACGAAGAACGGCAGGACGTAGAGGTAGGGGGAGAGTTTGAGGTCCAGTCGGGTCAGCGAGCGGCGCCGGGCCGCCCCACCGCCGGCCGGACCCGCCCGGTGGCCGCGTGGCTGCGCCGACGCGGGGGTGTCTAGCTCCAGGCTCATCGGGAAAGTCCTTCAGTTGTACGGCGGCCGGCCGACGTCGGCCAGGGAGGTCAACGCGCCGCTGGCACCGCGACGCGGCGGGAGAGATGGCGCCGGCAGGTCCTGCCGGCGCCATCTCTCACCCGGGTTGTGACACCGCGCTACCGGCCGGCGGCCGTGCCGTTCGTGATGGCGTCCTGCCACCCCTCTTCCGGCGACTGGCCCTGCTCGACCGCCCGCAGCGCGTTCTCCACTGCGGTACGGACCGCCTGGTTCTTCGGGCCGAGGTAGACCGGCTTGAGCTCACTGGCACCGGCGGCGAAGATCTCGCCGGTGGGGGCGTCGGAGAAGTACTCGTTGACCGCCTCGGCGACCTTCGGGTCGGCCAGCGCCTGCGGCGACGACGGCAGGTTGCCGACCGCCTCGAAGGCGGCGATGTGGCCATCCGGGCTGGTCAGGTACTTGACCAACTCGGCGGCGGCGGCCTGGTACTTGCTGGAGGTCGGCACCGCCAGGAACGAACCGCCCCAGTTGCCGCCGTTGCCCGGCGCCGTGGCGATGTCCCACTTGCCGGCGGCCTCCGGGCCGGCCTGACCCTCGATGACACCGGTCATCCAGGCCGGGCAGGCGATGGTGGCGAAGGTGGCGTTCTTGAAGCCGGCGTTCCACTCGTTGGAGAACGACTGCAGGTTGTTCGACAGCCCAGCCTCGATCATGTCGGTGGTGAGGTCGAACGCGGCCTTCACGTCCGGGTTGCTCTCCATGACGAACTGGTTCTCAGTGTCGTAGTAGGTGTACCCGGTGCCCTCGCCGGCGATCTGGCTCAGCACCAGGTTGTAGAAACTGGTCGCCGAGTCGACGAACGCCTTGTCCGGCGTGGCCTCCTTGAACTCCTGCCCGACCGTGATGAAGTCGTCCCAGCTCGACCAGAGCGCGCCGACCTCATCCCGGTCGGTCGGCAGACCCGCCGCCTCGAACAGGTCCGAGCGGTAGCACAGGGCCATCCCGCCGACGTCGGTGCCGAGCCCGAGCACCTTGCCGTCGGGCAGCACGCCGGCTTCCCACTTCCACGGCAGGAAGTTGCCCTCGAGTTCGTTGGCGCCGTGCTCACCGAGGTCGACGAACTTGTCGGCCTGGGCGAAGAACTGCGAAATCGTGCCCTCTTCGATCGCCACCACGTCCCCGGCACCGGAGCCGGCGGTGATCTGCTGGGTGAGTCGGGTGTTGTAGTCGCCGAGGCCGAGGCCGATGCCTCGCTGCTGAACGGTGACGTTCGGGTTGTCGGCCTCGTACTGCTCGATCAACTCGTCGTATCCGAAGCCTGCGTCGCCGAAGATGTCGACGACCAGGGTGATCGGGCCGTCCGGATCTGAATCGGCGTCGTCGGAGCCGCAGGCCGTGGCCGTCAACATGACAGCGGAGGCGAGTGCGACCGCGGCGTACCGCCGGAGCGTGACGCTCATCCTGACCCCTCTCAAGGTCGCTTTCTGTGGTGGGGGGTGACCGTGTGGTGTCCGCCGCGACAACGGGAACTTGCGTTGACGAAAGGGGTTCGTCGCCGGGGAGCGGGCACTGCACGACCACGCTCCGCGGTTGGTCAAGCAAGTGACGTGGATCTCACTCACCCCGGCCGGGAGCGCTCCCATGAGATTGCCGGGAGGTTTCGGAGGTGTCAAGGGGCCGATGGGAGCGTTCCCATTTCGTTACTGCCAATTCCCGGGTGCTCTCGGGTCAGCTTCGGGGTCGGTCAGGCCGGCCGGAGCGGTCAGGTCAGCCGGCGCAGCAGGGTGGTGACCCGCGCCGGGTCGAACCCGAACCGGTCGAACGTCGCACCCACCCAATCGGCCATCTCGGCGTGACGCGGGTGGGCCGGGTCGGCCACCGCGGCCCGGAACTCGGTGTACCCGAAGGCGCCACCGACGTCCTCCGGGGGGCAAGCCTGGTCCCCGTCGGCACAGAGCGGATAGCGCATGTCCGGTTCGGGCGCGGTGACGTCCTCGACGACGACGTCGTGCTCCCACCAGTCGCCGAAGTCGTACGTGTAGCGGAACCGGGCCCCCTTGGTGACCACGGCGTCCAACCGGGTGTCCAGTTCGTCACGCAACAGCAGCTCCCCGGCCGGATCCGGCTCGCCGTACTGCGCTCCGTTGATCTCGAACGAGTGCAGGTGGCAGTCGCGCCAGCCCATCGCGTGCTGAATCACCCGGTGCACCCGGTCGAGCGTGTACCCGCCCGGAACCTGGACGCGGCGCCACACCGGCGGCGCGATGTCGGACAGGGTGACCAGCAGGTGGAAGATCTGACGGGGCATGGCCGCCCTTTCTCTGACCTAGGCTCGAACCCATGATCTGCACTGCGTGCCGGAGAGGCCAGCACGATGGGTGTCGGGGTGGTAACTGGTGCGACTGTCAGCACCGTACCCCCGCTCCGACTCCACCGGTCACCGGTCCGGCCGGCGAATGACCGACCAGCCACCGGCCCCGGACGCGCCGACCCCGGACAGGCCTGCCCCGGACCCGCCGGTCCGCCGATTCGGGCCACCGCCGGCCGGGTCCGCGCTGGACGACCCGGCCCTGATCGAGGCGTATGCCGTCGCTCCTCACGACCAGCTCAGGGTGAACTTCGTGACCAGCGTGGACGGGGCGGTCGCGGTGGCCGGCCGGTCCGCCGGGTTGTCCGGACGCGCGGACAAACGGGTCTTCGGCGTCCTGCGGATGCTCTGCGACGCGCTGCTGGTCGGTGCCGGCACCCTGCGTCAGGAGCAGTACCGGGCGTTGCGGCTGGACGACCGGCGCCGCCGCTGGCGCCGGCAGCACGGCCTACCCACCCATCCCACCCTGGTCGTCGTCTCCGCCTCGCTCGATCTCGACCCGGACCAACCGGCCCTGGCCGACGCACCGACGCGGCCGATCGTGCTCACCACGACCGACGCGCCGACCGAACGGCGACGTCGACTGGCCCGGGTCGCGGAGATCGTCCCGGCCGGCGAGCGCACCCTCGATCTGACCGCCGGGCTGAGCCAGCTACGCGCCCGTGGTCACCGTCGGCTGCTCTGCGAGGGTGGTCCGATGCTGCTCGGTTCGCTGACCGCCGCCGACCTGGTCGACGAACTCTGCCTGACGGTCTCCCCACTGCTCGCCGGTGCCGGTGCCGGCCGGATCAGTGCGGGTCCGGCAAGCCCGGTACGGCAGCTACGGCTGGGCCAGGTGCTGGCCGCCGACGACGGCACGCTGCTGCTCCGCTACACCCGGCCCGACCCGACCACCACAGGATAGTCACCGTGAGTCAGGCATGATCACCTGAGGGCAACGGATCGGGTCGACCGAAACCCACCGTCGGCAAATTCAGCCGGCCGCGCCGAGTCGGATGCCGCGCTGGTCGTACCCGTGGGGCAGGATGCAACCCGTGGGCATGACGCAACCGGACTTCAGCGACCAGTCCATCACCATGAGTGACACGACACCGGAGGGTGCGCCGGTGGGCCGGGTGCTGGGTACCGCCGACGCCACCCCACTGCAGTTCTGGACCGCGGTCGGCACCGGCAGCTATCTGCAACTGGACGACGTCGTGGTGACCCGCCGCGAGCTGCCGGGCGCCGAGCCGGTGACCATCGCCGGGGTGGTCACCCAGGTCCGGGCCCGCCACGAAGGGGCGCAGTTCGACTCCGACGTGTTCGCCATCGCCGACGGCACCCTGCCCGCCCAGGTGCAGGAGGCCGCCGAGATCACCGCCACCCGGGTCGATCCGGAGATCTACGTACCGCCGGAGCCGGGCGCCCCGGTGTGGCGAGCCGAAGGCGACGCCCGCGCCCGCGCCCTGCACTTCGACCGGATGGAGCGCCGGATCCCGATGGGCACCGGCCGCGACGGGGTGCCGGTCTACCTCAACGCCGACTTCCTCGACGGCCAGCGCGGCGCACACGTGTCCATCTCCGGCATCTCCGGCGTCGCGACCAAGACCAGCTTCGCGACGTTTCTGCTCTACTCGGTGTTCCGCTCCGGCACTCTCGGCGGCGACGCGGTCAACGCCAAGGCGCTGATCTTCAACGTCAAGGGCGAGGACCTGCTCTTCCTCGACCACCCCAACGTCCGGCTCGACGAGGCGACGACCGCCGCGTACGCCAAGCTCGGCCTGCCCGCCGGCGCCTTCCCGGACGTACGGGTGTACGCCCCGCCGCGCGCCGGCGACGCCTCCGGCACCCCCGACGTGACCAGCCGGCTCACCGGCGTGGACAGCTTCTACTGGACGGTCGCCGAGTTCTGCGACCAGCGACTGCTGCCGTACGTGTTCGCCGACGCCGACGACGAACGCCAGCAGTACACGATGGTGGTGCACGCGGTCACCGCGTACCTGCACCGGCACGCGCAGCCGGCCGACGGCGGCATCAGCATCGACGGCCGACGGATCGGCTCGTACGGGGATCTGGTCGACCACATCGTCGACCAGCTCGGCGACGAGGAGACCCGGGCGGCGTGGGCCGGCTCGGCGGTCGGCATGGGCACGGTGAACGCCTTCGCCCGTCGGCTGATCAGCAGCAAACGCGACCTGGCCCGGCTGATTCGCGGCGATCTGACCGCCCGCCGCCCACACCAGATCAACACCGCCGAGAGCGCCCAGGTCACCGTCGTCGACCTGCACAACCTGCCGGACCGGGCACAGCGGTTCGTGGTCGGCGTGACCCTCAAGGGCGAGTTCGAGCGCAAAGAGCGGGCCGGCACCGCCAAGCCGTTGCTGTTCGTCGTGCTCGACGAGCTCAACAAGTACGCCCCCCGGGACGGGTCGTCACCGATCAAGGAGGTGCTGCTCGACATCGCCGAGCGGGGCCGCTCGCTCGGGGTGATCCTGATCGGCGCCCAGCAGACCGCCAGTGAGGTGGAGCGGCGGATCGTCACCAACTCGGCGGTCCGGGTGGTCGGCCGGCTCGACCCGGCCGAGGCGTCCCGGCCGGAGTACGGCTTCCTACCGGCGGTGCAGCGGCAGCGGGTGCTGCTGGCCAAGCCGGGCACGATGTTCGTCAACCAGCCGGACATCCCGGTCCCGCTGTGTCTGGAGTTCCCGTTCCCGGCCTGGGCCACCCGCTCGTCGGAGGCCGGCGACGCGCCGTCGGGCACACTGCGCTCGATCGTGCAGGCCGCTGACCCGTTCGCGGTGGTCGGCGGCCGGTCCACCGTCGACGACGACATCCCGTTCTAACCCGTTCCGCCCGTTTTGACCCTGAGGTCGAGGAGGTCCCCCCGGATGCGGATCCTGCACACCTCCGACTGGCACGTCGGCAAGGTCCTCAAGGGACAGGCCCGGTTGCCCGAGCAGATCCAGGTGCTCGCCCGGGTGGTCGAGATCGCCCGTACCGAACGCCCGGACCTGGTGATCGTCGCCGGTGACCTGTATGACACCTCCGCTCCCGGACCGGACGCCACCCGGGTGGTCACCCGGGCGTTGACCGCGTTGCGCGGCACCGGCGCCGACGTGGTGGCGATCGGCGGCAACCACGACAACGGGGCCGCGCTGGACGCGCTGCGGCCGTGGGCCGACGCCGCCGGGATCACCCTGCGCGGCGCCGTCCGGGACACCCCGGACGAGCACGTGATCACCGGCACCACCGGCGACGGCGAACGGTGGCGGCTGGTCGCGCTGCCGTTCCTGTCCCAGCGGTACGCCGTCCGGGCCACCGAGATGTACCAACTGACCGCGGCCGAGGCCAACCAGACGTACGCCGACCACATCGGACGGGTGCTGGCCCGGCTCGCCGGAGGGTTCGGTGAGCCCGGTGTGGTCGATCTGATCACCGCCCACCTGACCGTGGTCGGTGGGCGGTCCGGCGGCGGCGAGCGGGAGGTGCACACCGTCCTCGGGTACGCCGTACCGGCCACCGTCTTCCCGACCGGGACGCACTACGTGGCGCTCGGCCACCTGCACCGCGCCCAGCAGCTCGAGGCGCCCTGCCCGGTGCGCTACAGCGGCAGTCCGCTGCCCATCGACTTCGGCGAGGAGGACAACGTCGGGTCGGTCAGCATCGTCGACGTCACCGCTGGCACCGCCGCCCGGGTACGCGAGGTACCGGTGGACGCCGCGACCCCGCTGCGCACCGTCCGCGGCACCCTCGACGAACTGGCCGCCGGCGAGTACGGCGACGCCTGGCTGCGGGTGTTTATTCGGGAGACGCCCCGGGCCGGGCTGCGCGAAGAGGTGCAGGCGCTACTGCCCCGGGCGTTGGACGTGCGCATCGACCCGGAGTTCACCCGGTCCGCGTCCGCCACCGGTGCGACGCGCACCCCGCAGCGGGCCGGCCGGGCACCCGGGCAGCTGTTCGCCGACTACCTGGACGCGCGCGGGCACGGCGACGACGACGTACGGACCCTGTTCGACACGCTGTACGAGGAGGTGACCTCGTCGTGAGGCCGCTGCGGCTGGATCTGGCCGGATTCACCGTGTTCCGGGAGGAGACCACGGTCGACTTCACCGACGCCGACTTCTTCGCCCTCGTCGGGCCGACCGGGTCGGGCAAGTCCAGCATCCTCGACGCGATCTGTTTCGCCCTGTACGGCGTGGTACCGCGCTGGGGCAGCAGCCGGGGCATCGCCGCCGCGCTGGCACCGTCGGCCACCGAGGCCCGGGTGCGGCTGGTGTTCGAGAGCGCCGGCAGCCGCTACGTCGCCACCCGGGTGATCCGCCGCGACTCGCGGGGCGCGGTCAAGACCGGCAACGCCGGCCTGCAGTTGATGCCACCCGGGTTCGACGTGACCCGGCTGGACACCGGGATGAGCCCGGACGACCTCGGCGAGGTGCTGGCCGGTACGCCCGCCGAGATGGAGCAGGCCGTGCTGGACGCGGTCGGGCTGCCGTACGAGCAGTTCACCACCTGCGTGCTGCTGCCGCAGGGCCGGTTCGCCGACTTCCTGCACGCCAAGCCGGCCACCCGCCAGCAGATCCTGGTCAACCTGCTCGGGCTGCACGTCTACGAACGGGTCCGGGAGCGGGCCACCGCCCGGGCGGGGGCCGCCGAAGCGGCAGTCGCGGCGGTCGACCAGTTGCTCGGCGGTCTCGCCGACGCCGACGAATCGGCGGTGGCGGCTGCGGCGCGTCAGGTCGACGCGATGCGGGCGTTGGCGACCGCAGTCGACGCGGCGCTGCCCCGGTTGGCGCAGGCCCAGCAGGCGGTGGCGAGCGCGGCCGACCAGGTGACGGCCCTGGACGACGAGGTCGGGCTGCTGGCCGGCGTCGCCGCACCGGAGGCCGCCGCCCGGCTGGCCGATCAGGCGGCGGCCGCCCGGGTCGCCGCCGCCGACGCGGACCGGGCCGTCGCCGACGCCGAGGAACGCGAGGAGAAGGTCCGCGCCGAACTGGCCGCCATCGGTGACCCGGCTGACCGGCGGCTGCTGCTGCAGACACACGCCGAACGGGACCGGGTCGCCGCCGAATCGGCCGAGCTGGCTCCGGCGCTCGCCGCCGCGCAGGCCGAACAGATCGCCAGCCAGGCGGCGCTACGGTCGGCCCGGTCCACCGCCGAGGCGGCGGACCGCGAGTTGGACCGCGCCCGGCAGACGTACCAGGAGGCGCAGTCCGCCGACCTGGCCGCCGCGTTGCGCCACGAGCTCGTCGCCGGGGCGGACTGTCCGGTCTGCGCGCAGCCGGTGAGCACAGTGCCGCCGGTGCCGGCTGGGTCCCGGGTCGCCGAGGCGAAGTCCGCCGGTCAGGCCGCCCGGGCCGCCGCCGACCAGGCCCGCCAGGCGGTCGCCGAGGCCGAGCAGTCGCTGCGCGGGGTGGAGCGGGCCGTCGACCGGGCCAGGGTACGGGCAGAGCAGCTGACCGCCCGGCTGGCGCAACTCGACGCCCGGTTGTCCGACTCGCCCGGCGCCGACGCGTTGCGCACCGATCTGGCCACGGTCAACCGGTTCCAACGCGCCCTCGACGACGCCGGTGGCCAGGTCCGCCGGGCCCGGGAGGCGGCCCGTCAGGCGCAGCGCGCCGCCGTGACCGGCGAACAGCGGCTACAGGCCGGCTGGCGGGAGTTCGACGCCGGCCGGGACGCCGTCGCCCGGCTGGCGCCGCCGGCCGCCGACCGCACCGATCTGGCCGCAGCGTGGACGCTTCTGACCGACTGGGCGCACCAATTGCTCGCCGAACGCCGCACGGCGCGGGCGGAGGCGGAGGCTCGGCTGGCTTCGGCCCGGTCAGCGGCCAGCGGCATCGCCGCCGACATCGACGCGCTGTTCGTCGCCGCCGAGCTGGCACCGCCGGCCGGTGCCGATCCGGCCGGCTACCGGCAGTCGGCCGCGCTGGCGGTCCAGCGGGCGCAGACCGACCACGAACGAATCACCGAACGGTTCGCCCAGGCAGGTGAGCTGCGCGGCCGGCGGGCCGACCAGGAGCGGCAGGCCCAGCTGGCCCGGACGTTGGCCGGGCACCTGCGGGCCAACAACTTCGAGCGGTGGCTGCTGGTCGAGGCGCTGGACCTGCTGGTCGACGGCGCGTCGCGGATCCTGCGGGAGCTCTCCTGCGGTCAGTACGAGCTGGTGCACGACGCCGGTGAGTTCTTTGTCGTCGACCACCACGACGCCGGACTGCGCCGCGGGGTACGCACCCTGTCCGGTGGGGAGACCTTCCAGGCGTCGCTGGCACTCGCCCTGTCGTTGTCGGAGCAACTGGCCGGGATGTCGGCCAGCGCCGCCAGTCTGGAATCGATCGTGCTCGACGAGGGCTTCGGCTCACTGGACGCGGCCACCCTGGACACCGTCGCCGCGACCCTGGAAGGGCTCGCCGCCCGGGGTGACCGGATGGTCGGCCTGGTGACCCACGTTCCGGCGCTGGCCGAGCGGGTACCGGTCCGGTTCGAGGTCAGCAAGGACGCCTGTACGGCCCGGGTCCGGCGGAGCGGGCTGTGACCGCGACCGTGACGGGCCAGCCGGCCACCGGGGTCCGCTGGTTCGTCGAGGGCTGGCAACCCGGCTACGGCACGTCGTTCGAGGCCGCCGACTCGGGTGGCCCCGGCGCCGCCGACGACGGTCAGGACGCCACCGATCTCGCCGTGGAGCTCGATCCGGCGGCGTGGCGGCCGTTACGCCAGCCGGCCGATGTGCGCGCACCGGATGTGGTGCTGCTGGTCGACGGGGTGCGTCGGATCGACGCCTCGTTGTGGAGCGAGGAGCCCGACGGAGTCTCGTACCCGGCGCTGGCCGCCTCGTACGCCGCCGGTGTGGTGCGCTGTGACCTGCGGCGCGGGGCAGCCCGGTTGGCGGCCGGAGCCCGAACCGAGCGAGGCCTGTTCACGCCGAGCACCGCCGCCACCGACCTGGTCGTCGGGCGGGTGCGCTATCCGGCGCGGCGGGTCGACGACGCCGATCCGGCCGTACTGCCGCAGGCGGTGCAGCCGGCGCTGGCCGCGCTGGAGATCGCCGTCTCCGAGCAGGCCCGCGCCGACGGCGCGGACGACCCGGCGAACCTGCTGGTGGTGGACGGTCCACTGCGCGGGCGCCGGCTGCCGAACACGGTCGGCTACGTCAAGTCCCAGCGCCAGCCGTACCTGCCGGCGAGTCTGATCCCGGTGGTGACCGCGCTGCAACCGGCGGAACGCAGCCCGGTCTTCCTGCGCGGCACCCGGTGGCGCAGCTACTCGTGGTATCTGCGGCTGCCCGGGCCGCGGGGCGCGCCGTGGGCGGGCATCGTCCGGGTGGAGTGCCGGCCAGACCTGACGCCGCAGGCGGCGATCGCGCTCGCCGATCTCTCGCTGGCGACGCTGCCCCGGTTCGCCTCGGCTCCGTACAAGGATCCAAGGGCACCGCAGAACCTGGTGCCGATCGCCGGGCTGGAGCGACGGCTGCGGGCGATGCTCGGCGACGCCCGGCTGCTGCACCGGGCGCTCAGCCTCTCGGCGGCCGGGCGGGAGAGTCCGGCGTGGCGGTGACCGGCATACTGTGCCGATGGGCCGTACCCGCAGGACAACGCCGCCCGCGGTCCAGGTAGACACCGGCACCGCGCGGCTCGTTCCGGACCCGGACCGGCGGCGGGCGTACACCCTGCTGTTGGACGGCACCCAGCAGTCCCACGTCGATCTCGACGATCCGACACACCTGGAGTTCGAGTACGTCCGCCGGATCGCCGCGGCGATCGACCTGGCCGCCCCGGCCGGTGCCCCACTGCGCGTGCTGCACCTGGGCGGCGGTGGGCTGACCCTGCCGCGCTACCTGGCCGCCACCCGTCCCGGGTCGAGCCAGCGGGTAGTGGAGATCGACGCCGCGTTGACCGAGCTGGTCCGCCGCGAACTGCCCTGGCCGGCCGACCGCAATCTGCGGGTCCGGGTCGGTGACGCACGGTCCGCCGTCGAGCAGGCTCGCACGGACAGCTACGACCTGGTGATCGCGGACGTGTTCGCCGGTGCCCGCACTCCGGCACGGCTGACCTCGGTCGAGTTCGTCACCGAGGTCGCCCGGGTACTCGCACCCGGCGGGCAACTGCTGTCCAACGTGGCTGACGGCCCGCCGCTGGGCTGGGCCCGCCGGCATCTGGCGTCGGTACGGCAGGTGCTGCCCGGCATCTGCCTGGTCGCCGACGCGGCCGTGCTGCGCCAGCGCCGGTACGGCAACCTGGTGGTGGTCGCCGGACGCGCCGTGCCGGCTGTCGGGGAGCTGGCCCGGCTGGCCGCCGGTGACTGGTTTCCCAGCCGGGTGCTGCACGGTGCGGCGCTGGACCGGTTGATCGCGACGGCGTCGCCGATCGCCGACGCGACCGCGCAGCCGTCGCCGCCGCCACCGGATGGAATTTTTCCGAGCGGGCGTTGATCCGTCCGCCGGCCGGCTCCGTACCTCGGGGTGGGCCCCCAGCCGCGGGCCATGTCGACGTCGGATGGAGGTCCTGCGATGTACGCGGTCGCCAGCGGCTGGCAGGCGGAGAGGATCCGGCCGGGCGTGACCGGCAACGGTTCGGCCACGGCCCGCAGCACACAACGTTGGCAGAGCATCGACGGGAGGGCGGCCGAGCGCGATGATGAGCCGGTGACGCCACGGACCGCAGGGAGCCGGCAGCAGGCCGGGACAGCGGAGTCCAGCCACGGGGACGATCTCGTCCGCACACTGTACGCAGAGCACGCCCGGCCGCTACTGGGATTCGTGTTACGGCTCACCGGGGGGGACCGGCAACGGGCCGAGGACATCGTCCAGGAGACACTGCTGCGGGCGTGGCGCAACGCCCACCGGCTCGGCGCGCAGGGCCAGGCGTCGCTGCGACCGTGGCTGGTGACCGTCGCCCGACGCATCGCGATCGACGACCACCGCAGCGAGAAGGCTCGCCCGACCGAGGAGTACGACCGGGATCTGGAGAGCTTCGCCGAGTCCGACGGCACCGATCAGGTGCTGCGGCAGATGACCGTCGCCGACGCGTTGCGCACGCTCAGCCAGCCGCACCGGGAGATCCTGGTCGAGACGTACTTCCGCGGCCGCACGGTCCCGGAGGCGGCCGCGGAGCTGGGGCTGCCACTGGGTACCGCCAAGTCGCGGGTCTACTACGCGCTACGAGCGCTGCGGACGGCGCTGCAACAGCGGGGGGTTACAGAATGACACGGTCCGCCCACTGGGACGTCGGAGCCTACGCGCTCGGCGCACTCGATGCCGACGACGTCGAGCGGTTCGAGGAGCATCTCGCCGGCTGCTGGGCCTGCGCGGCAGAGCTGGAGTCACTCATTCCGATCGTCGGGTTGATGTCCGCCGTAGACATCGACCAGTTGGAGGACAGCCCCGTCCTCCCTCAGCCCGGCCCCACCGGTGTGAACCGGGCTGGTGGGGCGGACGACGGCGACGGCGGCGCACCGGTGCCGATCCGGCCGGCCCTGCGGTCCGACGCCGACCAGCGTCGCGACCACGGTCAGGTCCGTCCGCTCGGCCACGCCGGTAGGTCCCGACGGCTGTTCGCGGGCCGCCCGCTACAGATCGCCGCCGGGTTCGTGCTGCTGGCGACGCTCACCGGTTTCTCGTTCTACGCCGGGTCGGCCTGGTCAGATGGTTCGGCGACGCCGCAGGCCGGGCCGCAGACGTCGGTCTCGGCCAGCCCGTCACCGGTCGATCCGCAGTCCGGGGTCGGTGGTCCGGAGGTCACCGGCGAGAAGTTCAACGCGGTCGACCCCACCACCGGGGTGGAGGCCGACGTGGTGCTGGAGGAAGCCGCGTGGGGCACCCAGGTTTCGTTCGCGCTACGCCGGGTGCCGGGTCCGATGCAGTGCCGGATCGTGGTGCTGCGGGCTTCCGGCACCGCCGAGGTGCTCTCCACCTGGACGGTGCCCGAGGCCGGGTACGGCACCGCGGAGCAACCCGCGCCGTTGCTGCTGAGCACGTCGACGGCGGCGCCCCGGGACGACATCGAACGGATTCAGTTCCAGGCGGTCGACCAGTCCGGGGTCGCCACCGCGATCGTTACCGTACCGGTCTGAACAGTACCGGCCTGGACGGAGGGTCGAAGTCCATTCCTGACGTACGCCACGAACGAGCGTCGCGATATCTGCGCCAGCAGATCCGACGTACGCGCAGCCCGTGGGTGTCCGAATTAACGGATACCCGCGGGCTGTTCTGTCTCTGGCAGTCGTCACGTGTTTGCCGCTGACCCGTAACCGGTGCATTCTGCTCCTGATGGGCATGACGGCGGCCGGCCGCACGCAGGACACGACGACCCGGTTCAACGCCGGGCTGTGAAATTGTGCACTCGGCATTACCGATCCAAACCGGGATGCGCTGCGTACTCCTTTATGAAGCCCGATGTGGACGAATGAGGGAGGGCACGTGGCACTGGGAAAGCGGACCGTCATAGTCGCAGGCGCGCTGGCGGCACTCGTGTTGCCGGGTTGCGCCCCGGCAGGTTACAACCCGGACGACTTTGGCGGCGCTCAGGCCCAGCCAGTCGTCAACGCGGCGAACGCGGCGTCGGCCGCGCCCGAGCCGGTGGAAACCGAGGACATCGCGGTCGAGGTCGCCGACGAGGACCTTACCAAGGAGCTGGTCGGCAAGGCCGTCGACAAGATGGGTGACGTCGTCACCGACGAGGACGGCTGGCTGCTCTACCGCTTCGAGGAGGACTCCAACGACCCGGCGACCTCGAACTGCGAGGGCGACTGCGCCAAGATCTGGCCGCCGGCGCTGACCGACGGCGACCCCATTCTGTCCGGGGTGGACGAGGAGCTGGTCGGCACGGTGAACCGGCCGGACGGCACCCGGCAACTGACCATCGACGGTTGGCCGATCTACTACTACGCCGGAGACGAAAAGCCCGGCGACTGGAAGGGCCAGGGTGTCGGCGGCACCTGGTACGTCGTGCAGCCGGACGGCACGAAGAACCTGGAGTGCCTGCCGGAGGGCACCCCGAAGCCGATTGCGGTGCCGGACGGTGACGGCCGAGACAACATCAAGGGCCTCGACGACAGCAAGGACTCGGACAGCTTCGACAGTGACTCTGAGGACTCGGGCGACTACGACTACTGACTCTTTCAGGGCGCCCGTGAATCGCGGCGGCCGGTCGTTGCCAGGGAGGGCGCGGCCGGCCGTCGCCTCGTTTGCGGTGGATCCGCCACCGGCGCCTCGAGCCGGTTCTTAAAGCCCGCGTTAAGTGCCTCCTAAGTGTTCCGTAGTTGCTCTAAGGATTGTTGACTGTTGTGGAGTGACATCCATACGGTCGACGGCAGTGGCGAACCACAGCCATCACCAACTGCGTTGCACCCGGACGACCAATTGGCGTTCGACGAAAGAGGTGGCACCACGTGAACAGCCCACAGCGCCGCAGGCGTACCAGTGACCAGCCGACACGCCGGGGCAGATCGGCGGGTAGCACCCGCAACCGCGTCATCGCGGTGACAACGATGTTGGCGGTCTTCGGCGGCGTGGTGGCGGTGACCCAGATCTCGTCTGCCGGAACCCGCGGCGACCGGGACCGGGACCGTGGTCGCGACCGGGCCGCCGCGGTCTGTGTAAGCCCGAGCGAGTCGGTCGATCCGGCGGATACCGGGACCACCGTGGACGGCAACGGCGTACGGCACCACTGGGGTGACGGCCAGCGCGGCCCGGACCAGTGCCAGGACTCCCCCGCCCCCGACGATCCGACCGACACGCCGGCCGGGTTGGAAATCCTCGGCGACGACTGCGCCGACAGTTCGTTGGACCCGCACGAGGGTTTCCAGGACGGTGAGCGGTGTGTAAGTACGGCGTTCGGCGAGGTCGGCGACGCGGACACCAACCCGCAGCTGATGATCATCTCGTCGCCGGGGCGGGTACGCGCGAACCAACCGTTCACCCTGCGGATCAGCACCCGCAACCTGGTACGCGACCGGTTCCTGCCGGCCGGGCAGGGCGGCTACTACCTGGAAAGCTCGTTCCTGACCGAGGACGGCCTGACCCGGGGGCACTTCCACACCGCGTGCCGGATGCTGACCAGCAACCGCACCGCTCCCGAACCTGGCCCGGTGCCGGCGTTCTTCGTAGCCACCGAGGACGGTCGGGGTGGCGCCGGCGCCGACGAGGTCACCGTCGAAGTGCCCGGCCTGCCCGGCCCCGGCATCGCCCAGTGCGCGTCGTGGGCCGGCGACGGCTCGCACCGGGTGCCGATGATGCAGCGGGCCAACCAGATCCCCGCCTTCGACGTGGTCCGGGTTGTCGTCACCCGATGAGGTCGGCCGTCGCCGACGGTGATCGGCGGTGACCGAAGGTAACCCGGGTCCAGCGAACCGACGCCGGGACGAGCAGCAGACTCGTCCCGGCGTCGATGCTGTCCGCCGCTGCTGGCACAGTGACCGGCATGGTCGTGGAAAGACGGACGTCCGGGGCCGCACCGGCGCGGGTCCGGGTGCTGCGGCCGCCGGCCGGCTACCAGCTAGCCGGCTCGGTACGGACGCTGGCGATGGGCCGACACGATCCGTGCGCCCGGTGGCTGGCGGACACCTTCTGGTGGACCGCCCGTACCCCGGCCGGGCCGGCGACCCTGGCGCTGTGCCGACACGGCGGCGAGCTCGTCGCCGCCGGCTACGGACCCGGCGCCAGCCAGATCTGCGACATCGCCGATGCGGTCGCCGGGCTCCGCGACGACGTGTCCAGTTTCCTGCCCATGGCCCGCCGGCATCCGGTCGTCACGGCGGTGGTCCGCCGCTACGCCGGCGTCCGGCTCCCAGCCACCGGGCAGGTGTTCCCCCGGTTGCTGCGGGCCGTGCTGGAGCAGAAGGTCACCGGTGCGGAGGCGTACCGCGGGTACGCTGCGACGGTCCGCCGGTACGGCGCACCAGCTCCCGGCCCGGTCGCTGACCTCTGGGTCGCGCCGGAGCCGGCAGCCCTCGCCGCCGCGCCGTACTGGTCGCTGCATCCGCTGGGTATCGAGCAACGACGGGCGCAGGCCCTGTGCGGCGCGGCGGCGGTCGCCGACCGGTTGTCGGACAGCGGCGACCCGCAGACGGCCACCCGGCGGTTGACCGCGCTGCCCGGGATCGGCCCGTGGACCGCTGCCGAGGTGGTCCGGGTGGCGTTCGGCGCGGCCGACGCGGTGAGCGTCGGCGACTACCACCTGCCGAACACGGTGGCCTGGGCGCTGGCCGGCGAGGCCCGCGGGACCGACACCCGGATGCTCGAACTACTGGAGCCGTTCCGGGGGCACCGCGGTCGGGTCTGTCTGCTGCTGGAGCTGGCCGGGGTGCGGGCGCCCCGGTTCGGGCCCCGGGCCCCGGTCCGTTCCTTCGCCGCCTACTGACCCGTCGCCGGCCGGCGTGCCGTCGGCGGTCAGCGGGTGAGCCGGCGCAGCGCGGTGCCCAGCCGGTGGGCGTAGGCCCGCTGTGCCAGCGCACCCAGTGGGCCGGCCAGCCGCATGATCGGCGCCACCGGCCGGCTGAACGCCACCACCGACAGCCACACCCGGTCGCCGTCGCGGTGCACCAGGAACGCCTCCTCGCCACTGGCCGGATGGCCGGGCAGGGTGCCGTACGCGAATCCGGCGAGGTCCGGCTCGTCGACCGCCCACACCACCGCGCACGGCGCGGCGATCCGCAGCGGCCCGACGCCGAGACCGACCGTCACCAGCACACCGGTCTCGGCGCGGGGAGCCGACGCCGTCACCCGGGCACCGGCGGCCCGGTGCATCCGCCAGGTGAGCACCGCCTCGGCCGCCGCCGGGAAGCTGCCCGGCCGCAGCCGGCGACAAGACCGCAGATGGCGGTAGCCCGCCGGCAGCGGCGGTACGGAGTGCCGGACCGATCCGGTCTGGTCGCGCAGCACGGCGGTGGCGCCGGCCTGCGGATAGGTGAAGCTGGGCACGCGATCCGCCTTTCCCGTACGGTCGCCGGGACGGCGCCGACGAGCGGAGCAGGACACCGACCAGGACGGCCGGTGCGGTCACCTGGATTGTCCTCCGATCGACCGTCTGTCGCTGCGGTAATCAGCGGTATGGTCTGCCACCATGACAGCGTTCACACCGGTCCTGCCCGAGCGGACCGCCAGCTACCTGCGGACCGGTCTGCACCAGGTCAAGGGCTGGCTGAACGTCTCGACCGCGGTGTACCTCAGCGGCGTGGAGGCCGCTCAGCGCGGGGCCGGGGTGAGCGGCGACGTGGCCGAGATCGGCATTCACCACGGCAAATCGTTCCTGTGCCTCGCCCTGGATGCGCCAGCGGATCAGCGGGCGGTCGCCATCGACGTCTTCGACGACCAGGCTGCCAACCTCGACCAGTCCGGACGCGGTGACCGGGACATCTTCGAGCAGAACCTCGCGACCTACGGCGCCGGCGACAACGTCGACATCGTGCAGTCGTCGAGTCTCGACCTGGAGCAGGCCGGCTTCGTCGCCGCCGGGCGCCGCTTCCGGATTTTCTCCATCGACGGTGGCCACACCGACCAGATCACGGTGAGCGACCTGCGAATCGCCGAACGGACCGTGGTCGACCACGGGCTGGTGGTACTCGACGACGTACTCAACCGGCACTGGCTCGGCGTGATCACCGGCCTGTTCAGCTACCTCGGCGACGGCGGCAGCCTGGTGCCCGCCGTGTTGGTGCCCAACAAGCTGATCCTGGCCACCTCGGCCGACCAGGCGAAACACTGCCGGGCGATGTTCGCCGAGCAGTTCCCGGACGGGCTGGAGAAGGCCGGCGTACCGCTGGCCGGCCATCAGATCGACGTCTACGGCGACCGCCCCTGGCTGGTACGCGGCGAGGACGGCCGCAGCGAACCGGTCACCGGTCACGAGTTGATGGCGACGATCACCGCAGCCCGGCTCGCCGAGCTCGAACAGCAACTGCGCTCCGCCCGGGCGGAGCTCGACACGACCCGTCAGCAGCTGCGGACGGCGGCCCAGCCGTTGTACCGGCGCGCGGCACGCCGCCTCCCGTGGCTGGTCCGCCCGGTCCGGCCGATGTTGCGCCGGGTCCGTGCCGTGGTCCGGTGGTCCCGCTAGTCGTCCTCGGCCGGCGGTCCGGCGGATCGTCGGACCGGGATGGTTCACTGGGTGGGTGACTTTCCCGATCGCCCTACCGATCGAGCCGATGCTGGCGAAACCGGTCGCGACGCTGCCGGTCGCCGCCGGGATGAGCTACGAGCCCAAGTGGGACGGCTACCGCTGTGTCATCTTCCGTGACGGTGATCAGGTCGAGCTGGCCAGTCGCGGCGGAAAGACGCTGACCAGGTATTTTCCCGAGGTCATCGAGCAGGCCCGGCAGCAGTTGCCGCCCCGGAGCGTGGTGGACGGCGAGTTGGTGGTGATCCGGCCGGAGACCGGGCGGTCCCGGCTCGACTTCGACCTGCTCGGCCAACGGATCCATCCGGCGGCCTCCCGGGTGCGGCTGCTCGCCGAGCAGACCCCGGCTTCCTTCGTCGCCTTCGACCTGCTGGCGCTGGGCGACGAGGTGCTGCTCGACGAGCCGTTCACCACCCGCCGGGCCCGGCTGACCGACGCGCTGGCGGCGGTCACCGCACCGGTGCATCTGACCCCGGTGACCACCGACCCGGACACCGCCCGCCGCTGGTTCGAGATCTTCGAAGGCGCCGGCCTCGACGGCGTCATCGCCAAGCCGGCCGAGCTGCGCTACGAGCCCGGGAAAAGGACGATGTTCAAGGTCAAGCACGGGCGGACCGCCGACGTGGTCGTCGCCGGCTTCCGCTGGCACAAGTCCGGCCAGGTGGTCGGGTCACTGCTGCTCGGGCTCTTCGACGACGCCGGGGTACTGCACCACGTCGGCGTGTCTGCGTCGTTCACCGCCGCCCGGCGCGCGGAGCTCGTCGACGAGCTGGCGCCGTTGCGCACCACTGCCGCGGACCACCCGTGGGGGTCGGGTGACGACGGCTCCGGCCAACGGATTCCGGGCGCCCCGAGCCGGTGGAGCGGCGGCAAGAACCTCGAGTGGCAGCCGCTGCGGCCCGAGCTGGTCGCCGAGGTCGCCTACGACGCGATGGAGGGCGACCGGTTCCGGCACACCGCACGGTTCCAACGCTGGCGTACCGACCGGGAGCCGGCCTCCTGCCGGTACGACCAGCTGGACCGACCGGTCCGGTTCGACGTGGACCAGGTGCTGGCCGGCGACCCGACCAGCCAGCAGTGAGCCGGCGCCGCTGGCTGCCCACGAGCCGGCGCCGCTGGCAGCCTGTCGTCGCGGCCGTCGTGGTTGGTTCGCTGGTCGGCCTGACCGGGTGCACGGCGGCGCGGCCCGACCCCGGGGCGACCGGCGGGCCCGACCCACCGCCGCACTGGCAGCCCTGCCCGGAGTCGACCACGCAGCGGTACGGCCCACCACCCGACGGGCTGCGCTACGACTGCGCCACGATCGACGTACCGGTCGACTGGGCCGCCGGTCCCACCGCCGGCACCCTTTCGGTCGCGCTGATCCGGGCCCGGTCGGCCCGGCAGCAGGACCGCATCGGCACACTGGTGGTCAACCCAGGCGGGCCCGGTGTCTCCGGGGTGGACGCCGCCGCCCGGTTGGCGCTCGGCGAACGGCTCGGCGGCCTACCGGAGACGGTGCTGCGCCGGTTCGACCTGGTCGGCTTCGACCCGCGCGGAGCCGGCCGCTCCGACCCCGTCGACTGCGTCGACGACAGCGACTGGGACGCCACCTTCGGGGCGGACCCGGATCCCCGTGACCCGGCCGCCTTCGCCGAGGCCGCCGCGCTCGGTCAACGGATCGCGGCCGGCTGCGCGGCGCGCTACGGCGAGCGGCTCACCGCGTACTCCACCCATCAGACCGCCCGGGATCTGGACGCGGTGCGGGCGGCGGTCGGCGACGAGCAGCTGACCTTCCTCGGCTACTCGTACGGGAGCCTGCTGGGAGCCACCTACGCGCACCTGTTCCCGCACCGGGTCCGCGCGCTGGTGCTCGACGGCGCGATCGACCCGGGGCAGGACCCGGTCGCCGGGTCACTGAGCCAGGCCGCCGGCTTCGAACGGGCGTTCGCCGCCTTCGGGCGGTGGTGTTCCGGCGCACCGGCGGACTGCCCGATCAGCGCCGACCCGGCCGGCACGCTGGCCGCGGCGATGGACCGGGCCCGGCAGGGCCCGGTCACCGGGGCGGACGGCCGGGCGGCCACCGCCGGCTGGATCTTCTACGCCGTGGTCGCCTCGCTGTACGACCGCAGCGGCTGGCCACGGCTGGGCCGGGCGCTGGCTGAGCTGGGCGACGGCGACCCGGGCCCGGTGTTCGACCTCGCCGACGGCTACACCGGTCGCGGCGACGACGGCCGGTACGGCAACCTGTTCACCGCCAACCTTGCGGTCAACTGCGCCGACGCCGCTGTGCCGCTGGGCACCGACGAGATCCGGCAGCTGCAGCAGCAGTGGCGCCGGCAGCATCCGACGTTCGGTCCGGCGCTCGCCGTCGGCCTGCTGGCCTGCGCCAACTGGCCGGTCGCGGCCGACCCGTACCCGGTCGGTCTTGCGGTCGGTGCCGCGCCGATCCTCGTCGTCGGCACCACCGGTGATCCGGCCACCCCGTACGAGCAGGCACCACGGCTGGCCGAGTCGCTCGGCACCGGCGTGCTGGTGACCCACGAGGGCGACGGGCACACGGCGTACCCGCACGTGGCTTGCGTGGCCGACGTGGTGGACGCGTACCTGATCGATCTGACGGTGCCCGACGTCGGCCTGAAATGCTCGTCCTGACCTCAGACCCGGGCGGACGTGGCCGGACCTGGGCGGGTTAGCCGCCGGGCACCGGGCGGGCCCGGGACGGCTGCACCCGCATCGGCTCGCCGGGCATCTTCGGATGGTCCGGCGGGTACGGCAGGTCACCGGCGCCGTCGCGGTCGTCCCGGTCGGCCCACTCCAGCAGCGGGGTGATGTCCCACGGCGAGTCGTCGATCCCGGCGTGCGGGTCACCGACGGCGGCCAGCCGCGGCGGTACGGTGCGCAGGTCGAAGTCGTCCGGCTCGGCCCGGGTCAACTCGTCCCAGGTGACCGGGGTGGAGACGGTGGCGCGGGGGTTCGCCCGCAGTGAGTAGGCACAGGCGATGGTCCGGTCCCGGGCCATCTGGTTGTAGTCGATGAAGACCTTTCGCCCTCGCTCCTCCTTCCACCAGGACGTGGTGACCAGGTCGGGCCGACGGCGCTGCACCTCGCGGGCGAACGCGATCACCGCCCGACGGACCTCGGTGAACAGCCAGCGCGGCTGGATCCGCAGGTAGACGTGCACCCCGCGGCCGCCGGAGGTCTTCGGGTACCCGGTGGCACCGAGCTCGTCGAGGATCGCCCGGACCTCGCCCGCGGCCGCCACCGCGTCGGCGAAGTCGGTACCCGGCTGCGGGTCCAGATCGATCCGCAGCTCGTCCGGCCGGTCCACGTCACCGGACCGGACCGGCCAGGGGTGGAACACCACGGTGCCCATCTGCGCGGCCCAGGCGACGTGGGCCAGATCCGCCGGGCAGAGTTCGTCGGCGGTACGGCCACTGGGAAACTTGATCTCGGCGGTACGCAGCCACGGCGGCACGCCCCGGGCCGGCACGCGCTTCTGGAAGAACATCTCGCCGTCGACGCCGTCCGGGAACCGCTGCAGCGTGGTGGGACGGTCGCGCAGCGCGCGCAGGATGCCGTCGCCGACGGCCAGGTAGTAGTCGAACACGTCCCGCTTGGTGTACCCCGGCCCGGGGAAGCACACCCGGTCCGGGCTACTCAGCCGCACCTGGTGGCCGGCCACTTCGACGGTGGTCGCGGCCCGGAAACTCCGGCTCTGCCCTGTCACCCCTCGACCTTAGGCCAGCCGGCCGGTGATCGGCGGCCGGCGGTGCCGTACCGCCGTACCGTAGTGACCATGACAGACGAGATGACGTCCCTGCCCCGTACCGACGAGCAGTGGCGGGCGCGGCTCAACCCCGAGGAGTTCCGGGTGCTGCGTCAGGCCGGCACCGAGGCACCCTGGTCCGGCGAGTACGTCGAGACCACGACGGTCGGCACGTACCACTGCCGGGCCTGCGACACGCCGCTGTTCACCAGTGACACCAAGTTCGACTCGCACTGTGGCTGGCCGAGCTTCGACGAGGCGCTGCCCGGGTCGGTGCGCTACATCGAGGACCGCTCGCACGGCATGGTCCGCACCGAGGTGCGCTGCGCCACCTGCGACTCGCACCTCGGGCACCGGTTCGACGGCGAGCGGTACACCCCCCGCAACGCCCGCTACTGCATGAACTCGGTAGCGCTGCGGCTGGAGCCGGCGACCGACGCCACCCGGAGTTGACGGCCCACCCCGCTCCCTCGCGCATGTCCCAGCATTTCGGTCACAGCATTTCGGCGATTCGCCCGTTCCGGGCCTCCCCGATGCCGCACCCTGCGAATGAGGCTGACGTTGGGAGGAGCACGATGGCGACCTGTGAGGTCTGCGGCAACGACTACTGGCTGGCGTTCGACATTCGGACGGTCAGCGGGGACACCTACACCTTTGACTCGTTCGAGTGCGCGATCCAACTGCTCGCGCCGATCTGCGAGCACTGCCAGTGCAAGATTGTCGGGCACGGGGTCGAGGTGTCCGGACGGTTCTTCTGCTGCGCCCACTGTGCCCGGGCAGTTGACCAGGAGCAGGGTGCCGAGGTCCGCGACGCGGTCGGCAGCCGGCCGGGCTGAGCCGCGTATCATCCGTCGGCGTGCCCCCCAAAACTGGCCTGACGCAGCACGTCGCGCACACCGCCGAACTGCCGCCGTTGGTGCTGTACCAGCTGCTCAAGCTACGGGTCGACGTGTTCGTGGTGGAGCAGCGGTGCGCGTACCCGGAGCTGGACGGCCGCGACATCGAGCCGGACGCCCGCCAACTGTTGCTGTCCCGGGGTGACACGGTGGTGGCCTGCCTACGGCTGCTCGACGAACCAGGCGGCGGCGCGGAGCCCACGGCCAGGATCGGCCGGGTGGCCGTCGCCGCGACCGAACGCGGCCGGGGTCACGCCGGTCGGCTCGTCGAGGCGGCGTTGCGGCTCGCCGCCGGACGGCCCTGCGTGCTCGACGCCCAGGCCCACCTGACCGGGCTGTACGCGCGGTACGGGTTCGTCGTCGTCGGACCGGAGTACCTCGAGGACGGCATCTGGCACGCACCGATGCGCCGTGCGGCAGATCCGGTCGGTGCGGTGCACTCGGCGGGACCTGACCGACGCGGGACCTGACCGACCGGGCGGTCCACGCGAAGACCGGCGACCGGATGGACGTGTCCACCGCGGCCGCCGGCCCGGTCCGCCATACCCGTCACCGGGTCGGCGGCCCTGCACGGGTCAGCGCTGTCGCTCACCCGAGTTCCGCCAGGCGCTGCCGGCCTTGGCCAGCCCTCGGCTGACCACGTAACCGATGGTCAGCAGCGCGACGTACAGCCATGCGGTGCTGGCCGGGAAGGGGTCCCCGCCACCGGCGGTACCCTGCACGCCATCGATGTCCGGGTTGATCACCTGGGAGGCCAGCAGTACGCCGGCGACCGCGATCAGGTAGACGTAGAACTCGGTGCTGCGGAACGCCGACTTCGTCTCGGTGCCCGGGGTGATCGCCGGGCGCGTCCCGGCGTTCATGTCCATCTGGTGTGCCTGGCCGTCGGCCATCGGCTGCCCGGTCATCGGCCGGTTCACGGCGGTGGTGTTGCGGGTCGGAGCTTGCGTACTCATCACACCCTCCTCCGGATCAGATGAGTGGTCCTTCTCCGGTCCGGTCGACCCGGTCGGCTGACCGGGCAACCTCGGGGGGCAGTGGATAGGTACCCGGGCCGGCCCCCGGGAAACGTCAGGGCAGATTTGCGACCAGGTCGGCGACGGTACGGTTCCGTCCGGTGAAGAACGGCACCTCCGCGCGGACGTGCCGCCGCGCCGACGAGGCCCGCAGGTCGCGCATCAGATCGACGATCCGGTGTAGTTCGTCGGCTTCGAAGGCGAGTATCCACTCGTAGTCGCCGAGTGCGAAGGATGCGACAGTGTTCGCCCGGACGTCCGGATACGGCCGGGCCATCTGCCCGTGCTCGGCCAGCATCGCTCGCCGCTCCGCCTCCGGCAGCAGGTACCACTCGTACGAGCGAACGAACGGGTACACGCAGATGTACGCCCGGGCCGGCTCGCCCCCCAGGAACGCCGGCACATGACTCTTGTTGAACTCGGCCGGGCGGTGCAGCGCCAGCTGGGACCAGACCGGAGCGAGGTGGCGGCCCAACGCCGTACGGCGCAACCGCCCGTACGCGTCCTGCAGCTCGTCGCTGTCCGCCGCGTGCCACCAGATCATGATGTCGGCGTCGGCCCGCAGCCCGGCGACGTCGTAGGTGCCCCGGACCGTGACGTCCTTGGCGGTCAGCTCGCCGATCAGCGACTCGACCTCACCGATCATGTCGCCGCGCAGCGCCGGCAGCCGCTCGGCGACCCGGAACACCGACCACATGGTGTACCGGATCGTCGAGTTCAGCTCACGCAACCGTGCCGCATTGGTCTGCTCGTCGCCGCTCATCGGCGTTCCCCTTCCAATTTAGTCAGGATCTCATCGGCGGCGTTCTCGCCGGACCGCACGCACACCGGGATGCCGATACCGTCGTACGCCGCGCCGGCCAACGCCAGCCGGTGCCCGGCGGACCGCAGCGACCGACGGGCCGCAGCCACCCGGCTCAGGTGTCCCGGCGGGTACTGCGGCAGCGCGCCACCCCACCGCTGCACGTGCGACTGCACGGAGGCCGGCTGCCGGACGCCGGTGAGCCGGGTCAGCTCCGCACGCACGGCGTCGACCAGTTCGTCGTCGGAGCGTTGCAGTAGCCGCTCGTCGCCGTGGCGGCCGACCGAGGCACGGACCACGGCCAGCCCGTCCGACCGTCGCAGCTGGGCCCACTTGGTGCTGAACAGGGTGACGGCCTTGGTAATGGTCCGCTCGGTCGCCGGCACCAGGAAGCCGGAGATCTCCGGCAGCTGCAGCTGCGGCACCGCCAGGGTGACCAGGGCGATGCTGGCGTACTCGAGCGCACCGACCCGGACCGCCGCGGCGGCGTCCACCGCGGCGAGCAGCCGGGCCGCCGGCCGGGCCGGCACCGCCAGCACCACCGCATCGACGTCCACCCGCTCGGCGCCGCGGGTCGGCCCGACCGTCAACCGCCAGCCGGCCGCCGAGGCGGCCAACTCCCGTACCACCGCCGAGGTCCGCAACCGGACCTCGGCTGCCCCGTCGGCGGCCGACAACGCGGCCCGGACCGCCGCCACCAGCCGGCTCAGCCCGCCGTCGACGGTGGCGAACACCGGCGCGCCGGCCGCCGGTGGCCGGGCGGCCAGCGCCGCCCGGACCGCCGCGACCAGGGTGTGTTCCGTGCGGGCCGCCGTCGCCAGTCCGGGGATGGTGGTGGCCAACGACAAGGTGTCGGCCCGACCCGCGTACACCCCGCCGAGCATCGGGTCGACCAGTTGCTCGACGACCTCGTCACCCAGCTGCCGACGGACCAGCTCACCGACGGCGACGTCCTCGTCCGGCTGCAGCAACGGCCGGCCCTGGTCGGCGTCGCGCTCCGGTTCGGCGCGGGCCACCCGGGCCACCGCCGCGAGGTCGCCGGGCACGCCGATCAGCGTCCCGGCGGGTAGCGGAACGAACCGTCCGTCCCGGGCCAGCGCCGCCTGGCCGACCGCCGGGTGCCGCAGGTGGTCGCCGAGGCCGACCCGGCGGGCAAGCACGACCGCGGCGGAGTCGCCGCCGGCCGGATCCCGCATCAGGAACGCCTCGGCACCGCGTTCCACCGGCAGCCCGGCGAATTCCCTGGTACGCAGCTTGCCGCCCAGCTCGTCGGACTGCTCGTAGACCGTGATCCGGGTCCCGGCGGGTGCCCGGTCGCGCAGCCGCAACGCCGCGGCCAGCCCGGCGATCCCGCCACCCACCACGGCGATCCGCCACGGTTGCTGCATACCGTCACCTTGCCACCCGGGCGGTCGGGCCCGCCGGCCGGGCCTACCCGGGTGTGACGCGGGTCAGCGCTGCGACGTCTCGTGCACCAGGTCGACGACCCTGGTCAGCACGTCGGGGTCGGTCTCCGGCAGCACCCCGTGACCGAGGTTGAACACGTGTCCGGGGGCGGCGAGCCCGTCGGCCAGTACCCGCCGGACCTCGGTGCGCACCACCGGCCACGGCGCTAGCAGCAGACACGGGTCGAGGTTGCCCTGCACGGCACGGTCCGGGCCGATCCGCGCGGTCGCAGCGTCCAGCGGGGTACGCCAGTCCACCCCGACCACGTCCGCGCCGGCCTCGCCCATCGCTTTGAGCAGTTCGGCGGTCCCCACTCCGAAATGGATCCGGGGCACTCCGGCGTCGGCCAGGCCGTGCAGCACCGCCGCGGAGTGCGGCAGGACGTGCCGACGGTAGTCGGCCTCGGAGAGCGTCCCGGCCCAGGAGTCGAACAGCTGGATCGCGGCGACGCCCGCCGCGACCTGCACCCGGAGAAACTCCAGGGTGATCTCGGCGAGCCGGGCGCAGAGCGCGTGCCAGGTCTTCGGATCGCCGTACATCAGGGCCTTGGTCCGCCCGTGGGTACGTGACGGTCCGCCTTCGACCAGGTAGCTGGCCAGGGTGAACGGCGCACCCGCGAACCCGATCAGCGGAGTCTCACCGAGCGCGGCGACGAGCAGCCGAACCGCCTCGTCGACGAAGCCGATGTCATCCGGGGTGATCCGACGAAGCCGACCGACGTCGGCGGCGCTGCGGACCGGTTCGGCGATGACCGGCCCGGTGCCGGCGACGATCTCCAACTCTACGCCGGCCGCCGCCACCGGGACGACGATGTCGCTGAACAGGATCGCGGCGTCCACGCCGTGCCGCCGTACTGGCTGCATGGTGATCTCGGCGACCAGGTCCGGCCGCCGGCAGGACTCCAGCATGCCGATGCCGCTGCGCAGCTGGCGGTACTCGGGCAGCGAACGACCGGCCTGGCGCATGAACCACACCGGCGTGTGCGGCACCGGTTCCCGGCGGCAGGCCCGGACGAAGGCGGAGGTGGCCAGCGGTCCCGCCGGGTTCGGGGCCCGCGCGGGTGTGTCGGGTGTCGCGTCGTGGGCGGCGTTGCCCGGCGTCGTCGTGGTCATCGGCGCCTATGGTGTCACGGCTGCACGGCTGTTTTGCAGCCGCCGCCCCGATCCGGTCCGGCCGCCCCGATCCGGTCCTTGGCCGGCGAAACGCTGTCGTCGCGGTCACCGCCACTGGACCCCGGCGCGCCGATCCCCATCTGGTGGGAGCGCGGCCTAGGCTTTTGGCCATGGCCCCCCTTACCGCGTTGCCCGAGGCGTTCCACCGCGCCGTCGCCGGACTGCGCGCGGTGACCCCCCGGGAGGAAATCCAGATCGAGGAGGTCGGCGCCCCCCAGCGGCTGGCCCCCTACGCGTTCGCGTTGAGCGCCACGGTGCTACGTGGCTCGGACGAGGTGGCCACCGGGCGGTTGGTCCTGCTGCACGACCCGGACGGACACGACGCCTGGCAGGGCACTCTGCGCCTGGTGACCTACGTCACCGCGGACTTGGAGGTTGACCTGGTCGCGGACCCGCTGCTGCCGACCGTCGGCTGGACCTGGTTGACCGATGCGTTGGAGGTCCACGGGGCGGCCTACGGCGCGCTGGGCGGCACGGTCACCCAGACCTGCTCCACCCGGTTCGGCGAGCTGGCCGGCCCGCCTGCGGGTGGCGACATCGAGATCCGCGCCTCGTGGACGCCGTCGACCACTGGGCTCGATGCCCATCTGAGGGCCTGGTGTGCCCTACTGGCGTCGACCGCCGGTCTGCCGCCGCCGGGGGTGACGGTGCTGCCGGGCCGGCGGCGGTCGGCCGGCACGGCCTGACCCGGTCAGCAGATCTCGAACACGTCGCAGGCGGTACTGATAGGCACAGCCAGTCCGATCCCCTCTGCGTCGCGGGCCTTCGCGGTGGCGATGCCCACCACCTGCTTGCCGCTGTTGATCACCGGCCCGCCCGAGTTGCCGGGGTTGATCGGAGCGTCGAACTGGATGACCGGGCCGGTGCTGTCGTCGGCGTCCCGCAACGCGCTGACCACCCCGGTGGTCACCGAGTCGACGAGCCCGAGCGGGGCCCCGACGACCACGATCTGCTGACCGGACTTGACCTCGTCGGGAGCTGGCGGCAGGCCGGGGAAGGAACGGTCGGTCCGCAGCTGCGCCACGTCGCTGTCCTCGTCCACCGCGACGACCGCGGCCTCAATTCGTTCACCGTCGCGCTCCAGGAAGACCCGCCGGTTGCCGGCCAGATAGCTGGGCTCGACGACGTGATAGTTGGTCAGCAGATTGGTGCCGCCGTCGGCTGACTCGCCCACTGCGAAGGCCGTGCCGGTGAACCGCCCGGCGCTGACCCGGAAGACGCTGGGCAGCACCGCCGTGGCGATCGCCTCGGGGTCGAAGGCCGCGCCGACCTGCCGTTCCAGCTCGGCGGCGCGCGCCTCGACCAGATCGAAGCGGTCGGCGTCGGCTCCCTGCGCCCGGGTCAGCCGCTGGTCGACCTCGGCGAGTCGGGTGGTCAACTGGCGGATCTGGTACGTCTGGAAACCCGCCAGGCCGGCCAGGAGCAGGACCAGCAGCAGCGCGGTCGCCCCTGGCCATCCCCGCCGGGCCGAGGTGACCCGGCGGAGCTGGTCGGCCGGCGGCGCCCACGAGCCCGGGCGGTCCGAGGTCGCGCCGGGCGGCGACCAAGACATCGACGCCTCGGGAGCGGATGGCGGCTCGCCGGCGGCAGGAGCCTTCTCGGCGACGTAGGCGTCCTCGACGGTGCGGGCCGCCGGCGGCGTATGCGCCTCCGGCGCGGCATGTCGCGGGCCCGCGTCGTCGGGGACAGCGACGGAGCGTGGATCGTCGTACCCACTGGTCATATCGTGGCAGCCTCTCCTTCACCGCGGCAGCCGGCCCACCTGCCGCTGAGCGGCGATACGACCGTACCGGGCAGTACGGTGTTTGTCGTCACCTCTCGCCCGGTGATACACGATTGCCACCCGCTGGACACCTCACCGGGGTGTCGCCGGTCAACTCGGCCCGGCTCGGAGCCGACGCGCCGGTGACACCTCGTGCGGCCGGCGGCAGGCCGGGCACTAGGGTTGTCAGGTGACCGACGAATCCCCCCTGCGCCGTCGGACCGCGCAACGCCCAGCAGGGAGCGAGCCGCACCACCCGCTGGCGCAGCCGCCGGCGTCCGATGGCGGGGGGTCCGACTCCTCGCCCGGCGGGCCCGTTGCGCTGACCGCTCCCCGCGACGGCACCCCTGCACCGGTGGCCGACGACGACGCTCTCGCCGAGGCCGTTGCCCGGTTCGCTGCCGGCTCCGGTCCGGTCGCCATCGACGCCGAGCGCGCCTCCGGATACCGATACACCCAACGCGCCTATCTGCTGCAGCTACGCCGGGCGGGTGCCGGTACGGCGCTGATCGACCCGCTGCCGCTGCCTGAGCTGGGCGTGCTCGACGCCGCGATCGCCGATGCCGAATGGGTGCTGCACGCCGCCAGCCAGGATCTGCCCTGCCTGGCCGATGTCGGGTTGCGCCCACGCCGGTTGTTCGACACCGAGTTGGCCGCCCGGCTGGCCGGCTACGAGCGGGTGGGGTTGGCCGCGCTGACCGAGGCGCTGCTCGGCTTCTCGTTGGAGAAGCACCACTCCGCCGCCGACTGGTCGACCCGCCCGCTTCCGGAGTCGTGGCTGACCTACGCGGCGCTCGACGTCGAACTGCTGGTCGAGCTGCGGGACGTACTCGCCCTGGAGTTGGAACGCCAGGGCAAGCAGCAGTGGGCGGCCGAGGAGTTCGCCGCCCTGGTCGCCTGGGGCAGCCAGCCGACCCGGGTGCGGCCGGAGCCGTGGC
This sequence comes from Micromonospora sp. LOL_014, assembly GCF_048060245.1. Taxonomy (NCBI): domain Bacteria; kingdom Bacillati; phylum Actinomycetota; class Actinomycetes; order Micromonosporales; family Micromonosporaceae; genus Micromonospora; species Micromonospora sp. LOL_014. The sequence goes on along the minus strand of NZ_JBHMIP010000025.1, from coordinate 49,112 downwards.
GGCGGACCTCCGGCATCCACCGGGTGCGCGGAGCGCGGGCCCAGGCCCGGGTACGCGCGTTGTGGCAGGCTCGGGACAACGTCGCCGCCCGCCGCGATTCGGCACCGGGCCGGGTGCTGCCGGATTCGGCGATCATCGCGGCGGCCGAACTCGACCCCCGGGACGAGCGGGCCCTGCTGGCGTTGCCTGGCTTCAACGGCCGCTCGGTCCGGCGGTTGGCGGGGATCTGGCTGGACGCGCTGGACGTCGCCCGCGCCCTGCCCGACGACGCCCTGCCGACCACGCCCCCGCTCGACGGCCCTCCCCCGCCGCACCGCTGGGCGGAACGGGATCCGGCGGCCGCGGCACGGCTGGCCCGTTGCCGGGAGGTGGTGATCCGCACGGCCGCGGCGAACCTGCTACCGCCGGAGAACCTGATCGCGCCGGACTCGGTCCGCCGGCTCGCCTGGACTCCGCCAGAGGAGATCAGCGACGAGTCGGTGGCGGCGACGTTGCAGGGGTTCGGTGCCCGCACCTGGCAGGTGTCGCTGATCGTGGCGGAGCTGAGCGCCGCGCTGCGGGACCCGCCGCGGTAGGCCGCCGCGGCGGGTCGCCAGGAACGTCACGATTAAGGTCGCTGTCGACGCGGCCGGACGCCGTGCTCAGTCGTCGAGCACCTGGTCCCGCCGCGCCGACCAGGCCAACGAGTGCCGGATGCCGTCGGCGATGGACAGCTCGGGCTTCCAGTCGAGCAGCCGACGCGCCCGTACGCTGCGGGTGTACGAGCCGGCGGCGTCCCCGGGGCGGGGCCCGGTCTCCCGGACCCGCAGCGGCTGGTCGACCACTGAGCGGAAGGCCTCGACGAACTCACGCACCGTGGTGCCGTCGCCGGTGCCGAGGTTGAGCACCTCGTAGCGGCGGTCGGCGCCGACCGGCAGAATCTCGTCGAAATGGCGCAACGCCTGCACGTGCGCCCGGGCCAGGTCCCAGACGTGGATGTAGTCGCGGATTCCCGAGCCGTCACGGGTGGGCCAGTCGACCCCGGTGATGGTGAACTCGGCCCCGGTCTGCACGGCGGTGATCAGCTTGCCGAGGACGTGGGTGGGCTGGCGGATCTGCAGGCCGGTGCGCAGCTGCGGGTCAGCGCCGATCGGGTTGAAGTAGCGCAGCGACAGCGCCCGCAGCGGCATGGCGGCGGCGCAGTCGGCGAGCAGCATCTCCATCACCGCCTTGGTCCGCGCGTACGGGCTGGTCGGCTCGAGCGGCGAGGACTCGTCGACGGAGAAGTCCGCACCCGGCCGGTAGATCGACGCCGAGGAGCTGAACAGGTACCGCTCGGCTCCGTTGCGGGCCACGTGCTCGATGAAGTCGATCGACTTCGCGACGTTCTCCCGGTAGTAGCGCAGCGGTTCGGCGACCGATTCGGGCACCACGATCAGCGCCGCGGCGTGCACCACCGCACGGATGTCCGGGTGTTCGGCGAAGATCCGGTCGATCAGGGCACCGTCGGCGATGTCGCCCTGGTAGAAGATCCGGTCGCGGGTGAACTCGATTCGCCCGGTGCTCAGGTTGTCCAGCACCACCGGCTCGATGCCGTCGTCAAGGCACGCGGAGGCGATCGTACTGCCGATGAAGCCCGCGCCTCCGGCGATCAGAACCTTCACCGTGTCTCCTCTGTTGGATTGTCGTCCGTCTGGGGTTGGTCGTCCGTCGCCCGTCCGGCGGGTCGCGAATGTCCGGTGCGGGCGGTGGCACACGATTGACAATCACGGTACCGGAGCCGGATCGGACCGATCCGCCGGAGGAGACTCCCGACCGGTGCCCCTGGTGTGGCCCGGGCCACACCAGGGGCACCGGTCGACATTTGTTACCGACAAGTAGCATGGAGGTCTGCCCCGCGTATCCAGGCCGGCAAGGAGGCCCCATCGTGCCGCGTGAAGTCCGGGACGTCGTCTTCGTCGACGGCGTCCGTACCCCGTTCGGCAAAGCCGGCGGGATGTACGCCCACACCCGCGCCGACGATCTCGTCATCCGCTGCATCCGCGAACTGCTGCGGCGCAACCCGCAACTACCCCCCGACCGGGTCGAAGAGGTAGCCATCGCGGCGACCACCCAGACCGGGGACCAGGGGCTCACCATCGGTCGCACCGCCGCGCTCCTGGCCGGGCTACCCAAGACGGTGCCCGGCTTCGCCATCGACCGGATGTGCGCCGGCGCGATGACTGCGGTCACCTCGGTGGCCGGCGGCATCGCGATGGGCGCCTACGACGTGGCGATCGCTGGCGGGGTCGAACACATGGGCCGGCACCCGATGGGCGAAGGCGTCGACCCCAACCCGCGCATCCTGGCCGAGAAGCTGGTCGACCCGTCCGCGCTGATCATGGGCGCGACCGCAGAGAACCTGCACGACCGGCTGCCCGGCATCACCAAGGCACGCGCCGACGCCTTCGCCCTCGCCTCCCAGGTCAAGACCGCCAAGGCGTACGCCAACGGCAAGCTGCAGCCCGACCTGGTCCCGGTGGCGGTCCGCGACCCGGAGGCCGGCTGGGGGCTGGCCACCGTCGACGAGGCACCCCGGGAGACCTCCCTGGAGAAGCTGGCCACTCTCAAGACCCCGTTCCGGCCGCACGGGCGGGTCACCGCCGGCAACGCCGCCGGGCTCAACGACGGCGCGACCGCCAGCGTGGTCGCCGCCGAGGACGTGGCCCGTGAGCTGGGTCTGCCGGTGGCGATGCGGCTGGTCTCGTACGGCTTCGTCGGCGTGGAGCCGGAGGTGATGGGCGTCGGCCCGATCCCAGCGACCGAGAAGGCCCTGCGGCTGGCCGGGCTGGGCATCGACGACATCGGCCTGTTCGAGCTGAACGAGGCATTCGCCGTCCAGGTGCTGGCCTTCCTCGACCACTTCGGCGTCGACGCCGACGACCCACGGGTCAACCCGTGGGGTGGCGCCATCGCCATCGGGCACCCGCTGGCCTCCTCCGGCGTACGGCTGATGACCCAGCTGGCCCGGCAGTTCGCCGAACATCCCGAGGTGCGCTACGGGCTGACCGCCATGTGCATCGGCATCGGCATGGGCGGCTCGGTCATCTGGGAGAACCCGGCCTGGACCGGCCCGGCAGAGCAGGGAGACGAGAACTGATGCTGCACAATCCCGACGAGGTGGTCACCCGGGCGCTGGTCCGGCAGGTGCACGTACCCGGACTGGACCGGCCCGCCGCGCTGATCACCCTGGACAACGGTCTGGACCACCGCAAACCCAACACCCTCGGGCCGGCCGGGCTGGCCGGTCTGGATGCGGCGATCACCGAGGCGCTGGCCGGCGAGCCGGCCTTCGTGGCGGTCACCGGCAAGCCGTACGTTTTCTGCGTCGGCGCCGACCTCACCGCGATGCCGCAGCTCGTCGACCGTGAGCAGGCGCTGGAGATCGGCCGGACGGGCCACCGGATCTTCGCCCGGCTGCGCGACAGCGCAGTGCCGACCTTCGCCTTCGTCAACGGTGCCGCGATGGGTGGCGGGCTGGAACTCGCCCTGCACTGCCACTACCGGACGCTGTCCGGCGGAGCGGGTCCGCTGGCCCTGCCGGAGGTGTCCCTCGGTCTGGTGCCGGGCTGGGGAGGCACCCAGTTGCTGCCGAACCTGATCGGCATCCCGGCCGCCGCGCAGGTGATCATCCAGAATCCGTTGACCCAGAACAAGATGCTCAAGCCGAAGCAGGCTGCGGAAATGGGCATCGCCGACATCCTGCTCGAACCGGCCGATTTCCTGGAGCAGTCCCTGCAGTGGGCGGCCGGCGTGGTAGCCGGCGTGGTGACCGTCGACCGCCCGGAGGTCGACCGGGACATGTGGGACGGGGTGCTCTACTTCGCCCGCCAGCTGCTCGACCAGCGGTTGCACGGCGCGGTACCGGCCGCTTACCGGGCCCTCGACCTGCTTGCGCTGGCCAAGGAGACCCCGTTCGCCGAGGGCACAGCTGCCGAGGACGAGGCCCTCGCCGACCTGATCCTGTCCGAGGAGCTGCGCAGCGGGCTGTACGCGTTCGACCTGGTCCAGCGACGCGCCAAGCGGCCGGCCGGCGCTCCCTCGGCGGACCTGGCCCGGCCGGTCACCAAGGTCGGCGTCGTCGGGGCCGGGTTGATGGCCTCCCAGTTGGCGCTGCTGTTCGCCCGCCGACTGCAGGTGCCGGTGGTGCTCACCGACCTGGACCAGGCCCGGGTGGACGCCGGGCTGAGCTACGTGCACTCCGAGATTGAGAAGCAGGTGGGCAAGGGCCGAATCGACACCGGAACGGCGGCGAAGCTGCTGGCGCTGGTGAGCGGGTCGGTCGACAAGAGCACCTTCGCCGACGCCGATTTCGTCATCGAGGCCGTCTTCGAGGACCTCAAGGTCAAGAAGCAGGTGTGGGCCGAGGTTGAGTCGATCGTCGGCCCCGAAACAATCCTGGCCACCAACACCTCGTCGCTGTCCGTCTCCGACATGGCCGCCGACCTGGACCACCCCGAACGGGTGGTCGGCTTCCACTTCTTCAACCCGGTCGCCGTCCTGCCCCTGTTGGAAATCGTTCGCGGGGAGCGGACCGACGACGTGGCCCTGGCCACCGCGTTCGCCATTGGCAAGCAGCTGCGCAAGTCCTGCGTGCTGGTGTCGGACGCCCCGGCCTTCGTGGTCAACCGGCTGCTGACCCGGTTCCTCGGCGAGATCTTCGCCGCAGTGGACGCCGGCACCCCGCCGGAGGTCGCCGACGCCGCGCTGGACCCGCTCGGCCTGCCGATGCGGCCGCTGGCCCTGCTGCAGCTGGTCGGCCCGCCGGTGGCCCACCATGTCGGCGGTACATTGCAGGCCGCGTACCCCGACCGGTTCACGGTCAGCGACAACCTGCGGCGGATCGCCGAGTCCGGGCTGCCGCTGATGGTGGACGACGAGATGAATCCCGAGATCGGCAAGCTGCTGGAGGTCGGGTCGCAGCCGTTGACCGCCGAGCAGGTCCGGCAACGGGCCCTCGACGCGTTGGCGCAGGAGGCCCGGCTGATGCTCGACGAGGGTGTGGTCGCCGAACCACAGGACATCGACCTGTGCATGATCCTCGGCGCGGGGTGGCCGTTCCACCTCGGCGGGATCACCCCGTACCTGGACCGGACCGGCACCGCGCAGCGGGTGACCGGCCGGCGGTTCCTACCCGCCGGGGTGGCCAGCAGCCCAGCCGTTTGACCGGACGAAACGGAACGGGATGTCGAGGCCGCCGCCTCGGCCTCGACATCCCGTTTGCCGTCTGAGCTGGCCTACCTGCAGGACAAATTCCAGACCTACCGGTAGGACAAGTTCCTCTGACCCTCAATCACCCGGCCGGCGATGTACAGATCGCCATTCGAGTCGAGAACCGCAATGATCTTCTTTTGACTCCCGTAATGGGTCGTGAAGTAGATCTTGTCCGCTTCCTGCGAGGTCGAGTAGTTCGTGTTGACCGAGAGCTCGATACTGACCGGCGAACTGATCAGGACGTCCTTCTTGGGCGAGCTCTCGTAGACCTGGTTCTGCCGGAGCCGGATGCGCCCGTGAGTGTCACCCTCGTTCCAGTCCGTTGCGAGTCCAAGATCGACGTCGGGCATCGGATCTCCTTTCGTTTGCCCGGAATCCCTCCGGAAGGTCGACTTCCCTGGACGACCGAATCGGAGTCGATACACCTCAGCCAACGTGGCCTATTTCTCCCACCCGATCCGGCGCCAATTCAATGGTAGGACAGCCCCAACTACCTTGGCTAGACACAAAATTTGCCAGCAAGACTGACCAACATCTCTACCTCGATGCAATTTCCACGATGCCCGACCCGACCAACCGACCATTTCGCCACAAATGACTGACCCCCACCGCAACACCCGTTAATTCGAGAAGATGATTCACATAGCCAGTTCCGACAAAACATATTCATCGAACCGAAAGTCAAACCGGTGGAGTGAAGTGAACATTGCTGACACCGGTCCTCGGCAAGCGGGCCGCAGGGTCAGGGCGCGGTGGCAGGTCAGTTCCGACGTATCGGCGAGGCAGCCACCGGCAGTGGCGTGTCAGCAGCCGGCAGCATCAGGGTGACTTCAAGGCCGCCCCCGGGCTGGGCCACCGCGGACACCGTGCCGCCGTGCGCGTCGGCCACTGCCCGCACGATCGACAGACCCAGGCCGGATCCGCGCGCTCCGGTCCGTTCCCGGCCGCCCCGGCGGAACGGCTCGAACAGGCCCGGCACGTCGGCCTGGTCCACCTCGAAGCCGGTGTTGCCGACCAGCAGGTAGACGTGCGAGCCGTGGCTGCCGGTTCGCACCCACAGCCGGCCGTGCAGGTGGTTGTAGCGCACCGCGTTCTCGATCAGGTTGCCGGCCAACCGGTCCAGCAGGCTCGGGTCACCCACCACCACTGCCGGGTCCAGGGCGGTACGCACGTCCAACTTCAACCGGCGGGTCTCAGCCTGGACGGCCGACAACGCCGCGCAGACCCCCTCGGCCAAGTCCCGGGGCACCTTACGAACCAGCCGCCGGCCGGACTGCGCCTCGCTGCTGGCCAGCACCAGCAACGCGTCGAACAGCCCGTTGGCCCGCTCCGATGCGTCCCGGACCACCGTCGCCATCCGCTTGTACTCGGCCAGGTCAGCGGTGTCGTCGGCCATCGTCACGTCGATCTCGGTGCGCATCACCGCCAGTGGGGTACGCAGCTCGTGGGAGGCGTTGGCGACGAACCGCTTCTGAGCCTCGAACGACGCGCTGAGCCGGTCCAGCATGTCGTCGAAGGTCGCGGCAAGCTCGGCCACCTCGTCACCGGTGCCGGAGTAGCCGATCCGCTGGTCCAGGGTCTGTTCGCCGAGCCGCCGGGCGGTCGACGTCACTTGCTGCAGTGGACGCAGCGCCCGACCGACGACGGCGTACGCACCGACCACCCCGACCACGCTGATCGCCAGCAGCGCGACCAGCGCCTTGGCCAGCAGCTCACGGGATGCCCGCTCGACGATCCCGTCCTGCCAGGCGGCCGCGTCCAGTTCGCGACCGTCGGCGAGCACCACGGTGGTCCCGGGCACGAGCTGGTCCGCCGGGCGCAGCGCGTCGGTGACCAGCAGCCAGGCGAGTAGCACGAAGACGGCCAACGAGCCGACCAGCAGGACGGCGTTGAACAAGGTGAGCCGCAGCCGCAGGGTCGGCCGGGGGGTGCGCAGCGTCGGCCAGCGTCGACCCGGCGAACCCGTCGTTGACGCCGCCGGGGCGGCGGGTCCGGGCAGCCGGATCACTGGTACGCCTCGTCGGGCAGCTCCGGTCCGGCGACCCGGTACCCGGCACCGACCACGGTCTCGATCAGCGGAGGTTCCCCGAGCTTGCGGCGCAGCGTCATCACCGTCACCCGTACGGTGGTGGTGAACGGATCAGTGTTGGCGTCCCAGACCCGCTCCAGCAGCTCCTCGCTGGACACCACCGCGCCGCGCGCCTTGACCAGCTCCTCCAACACGCCGAACTCCTTGCGGGTGAGGTCGACCGGCTGGCCGTGCCGGGTGGCCACCCGGCGGGCGGGGTCAACGGTCAGGTCAGCGATGGTCAGCACCGGCGGGGCCGCCGGGGTGGCCCGCCGGCCAAGGGCCTGCACCCGGGCGACGAGCTCGGTGAACGCGAACGGCTTCGGCAGGTAGTCGTCGGCGCCCAACTGCAGACCTTCGACGCGGTCGGCGACGGTGCCGCTGGCGGTCAGCATCAGCACCCGGGTGAGAGCGCCGGAGCTGACCAGGTCCGCGCAGATCTGGTCACCGTGCACGCCGGGCAGGTCGCGGTCGAGCACCACCACGTCGTATCGGGTCACGAAGGCCATCTCATGTCCGGCGGAGCCGTCGTACGCCACGTCGACCGCCATGCCCTGCCGACGCAGCCCACGGACGATCGCGTCGGCGAGGTTCCGCTCGTCCTCGACCACCAGTACCCGCACCGCGACCTCCTGTACCCGTCCGGTCCCACCCTGCGCAGGCCGGCGTTAAGCCTGTGTGAAGCAGCTGGGATGAATTACAAACCAGTCGAATCGTGCCCGTCGACGGTGGGTACCCGTGGCGAACGCATGGACAGCTCAGGGCGCCGGCGGTGCGGTGCTCTGCCGTACCGTCGGGGTCGTCGCCAGCGCCAACCCGACTTGCCTGGTCTTCTCGCCACGCGCCAGCGCGAGAGCCAACTCGGTGGCGGTGGTGGCCATCGCAACCAACGGTTGGTCGATGGTGGTCAACGGAGGATCCACCAGCTCAGCCAATGGCGAATTGTCGAAACCCACCACGCTGAGGCCGACGGGATGCGCAGGCCGGCCTTTCACCCGGTACGACAGCAAGGTCGAGCAGGACCTCCTCAACACCTTCGATCGGGCGTACGACACCTTCATCTCCCGCGACATCCCGGTGGTCATCGGCGAGTGGGCCCTGCTCAGCTACGACTCAACCCCTTCGCCGGCAAAGCCACCAGCGGCGCCACCTGGACCTCCAACTCCTCTACCAAGGCCGCTCCCCAACTCCGGCGGCGACTACGGACTCCTGCCCTACCGGCCGGGCGTGCTGACCCTACCGGTGGTTCTTCCGCTGCTACCGACGTTGGCGGTCGGCGTCGACGACCGCACGACACCGGCCAGTGGATCCTCATCGCGTTGATCCAGCTTCTTCGTCCTGGACGGTACGTCCGGCCCGAACCGCTTCGGTCCCGACCCGAAGGACCCGCCGCAGTCGGCTGACGCGGGTACGACTCCCGTTGCCTCCGATGTGGTCAGACCGGATACTCAGCTGCGCCGGCCGACACCACGTCGGGTGGTGGACCGTCCGCCGGGAACGTCACCGACAAAGCCCGTGCCGCCCGGCGGATCGTTGTCCGGATCGTCCAGCCCGGAAATCCAGCCGGTCACGTCGCGCGCCACGTCCTGCGCGGTCAGCCGCAGCTCGGCGAGGATCTGCGTCCGGCTGCCGTGCGGATGCCAGTCGGCCGGTACACCGAGATCACGCAGCGGCACCGGCACGTCGGCATCGCGCAGCGCCTTGGCAACGGCGTCCCCGACACCGCCGGTACGTACCCCGTCCTCGACGGTGACCACCAGCCGGTGCGCGGCGGCGAGCTCGACCAGCTCGGCGGCGACCGGACGGACCCAGCGCGGGTCAACCACGGTCACCCCGTAGCCCTGCTCGGCGACCCGGGCCGCCACGTCGACGCCGAGGTGTCCGAACGCGCCGACGGCGACCAGTAGCACATCGTGCCGGTCGGACTCGACCAGCACGTCCACCCCGCCAACCCGACGTAGCGCCGGCAGGTCGGCGGCGACCGAACCGGTCGGGAAGCGCACCAGGGTCGGGCCGTCGTCGACCGCCACCGCCTCGCGTAGCTCCTCACGCAGGGTCGCCGCGTCCCGGGGAGCGGCGATCCGCAGCCCTGGCACCACGCCGAAGACCGACATGTCCCAGATGCCGTAGTGGCTAGGCCCGTCCGGGCCGGTCACTCCGGCCCGGTCCAGCACGAAGGTCACCGGCAGCTTGTGCATCGCCACGTCCAGCAGGACCTGGTCGAACGCCCGGTTGAGGAACGTCGCGTAGACCGCGACGACCGGGTGCAGTCCGCCCATCGCCAGCCCGGCGGCCGAGGTGGTGGCGTGCTGCTCGGCGATACCGACGTCGTACACCCGGTGCGGGTACTTGCGGGCCAGCGACGCGATGCCGGTCGGCTCGGCCATCGCCGCGGTGATCCCGACGACGTCGGGCCGCTCGTCGGCGACCGCCACCACCTCGTCGGCGAAGACGTGGGTCCACTTCACCGCCGGGGCGGCCAGCAGCTTGCCGGTCTCCACATCGAAAGCGCTGCTCGGACCATGCAGGCAGTCGGCCTCGTCCTCCTCGGCCGGCCGGTAGCCGTACCCCTTGCGGGTCACCACGTGCACAATGACCGGACCGCCGAAACCCTTGGCCCGCTGCAACGCCGACTCGACGGCGGCCAGCTCGTGGCCGTCGATCGGGCCGACGTACTTGATGCCGAGATCCTCGAACATGGTCTGCGGCGCGACCGCGTCCTTGATGCCCTTCTTGACCGCGTGCAGCACCTCGTACATCGGCCGGCCGACCATCGGGGTGGCGCCGAGGGTGTCCTTGACCAGGTCGAGGACCTTCTCGTAGCCGGGGTTGAGCCGTAGCGCCGCCAGGTGGTCGGCCAGACCACCGATGGTCGGCGCGTACGACCGGCCGTTGTCGTTGACCACGATGACCAGCGGGTTGCGGGCACCGGCGATGTTGTTCAGCGCTTCCCAGCACATGCCGCCGGTCAGCGCCCCGTCGCCGACGACGGCGACCACGCTGCGCGCCTCGCCGCGCAACGCGTACGCCTTGGCCAGACCATCCGCATAGGACAGTGCGGTGGAGGCGTGCGAGTTCTCGATCAGGTCGTGCTCGCTCTCGGCCTGGCTCGGATAGCCGGACAGGCCACCGCGCTGGCGGAGCTGGTCGAAGGCGGCCTGCCGGCCGGTCAGGATCTTGTGTACGTACGCCTGGTGACCGGTGTCGAACAGGAACCGGTCCCGAGGTGAGTCGAAGACCCGGTGCATGGCGATGGTCAGCTCCACCACACCGAGGTTGGGTCCCAGGTGCCCGCCGGTGCGGGACACCTTGGCGACCAGGAAGTCGCGGATCTCGGCGGACAGCACCGCCAACTCGTCGGCGGAGAGCCGCTTGACGTCCTGAGGTGTGCGGACGGTGGCCAGCAAGCGGCCGTCGGATCCTGCCTCTGCCTGGCTCAATTTCGCTCCCAACTGCCCGGCGCGCGCCGATGTGCGGCGCTGGGCGGCTACCCGGCGGCGGCGTACGCTCCGGCCCGCGTACTGCGTCCGCCCATGACCGCAGAGTCTATCGGGATCGCGCCGCTGCGCAGCGCCGCCGACCAGTCGACGTGCGACCTGCCGGCCTGCCGGCGGATCCGGCCGACCGGGGTCATCGACCGGCGGCCGGGGTGAGCAGGGCGACGCACTCGACGTGCCGGGTCATCGGGAAGCAGTCGTAGCCGTGCAACGCCGTCAGCGACCAGCCGAGGTCGCGGAAGGTGCGCACGTCCCGGGCGAGCGCGGCCGGGTCGCAGGCAACGTAGGCGATGGCCCGCCGGGTGGCCGCTGCGATCCCGGCGACCACCCGGGCGCCCGCACCGGCCCGGGGTGGATCGAGCACCACCAGGTCGACCGGTCCGGTGATCCGGCGGCGGGTCAGCGCCGTCTCCACCCGGGCCGCGACCACCTCGATCCGGGGCAGGTCGGCCAGGTTGAGTCGGGCCGCAGCCACCCCGGCGGGCGACGATTCGACCATCGTGACCCGCCCGTGCGGCCCGGTCCGGCCGGCCACCGCGGCGGCGAACAGACCGGCACCACCGTACAGGTCCCACGCCGACTCGCCGGGACGGGGACGCAGCAGGTCCAGCACCGAGGTGACCAGGGTATCGGCGGCCGCCGGGTGCACCTGCCAGAACGCCCCGGCCGGCAACTGCCAGCGGCGGCCGGCGGCGGATTCGGTGATCTGCGTCACCGGACCGGGCAGCGCGTCGGACACCGCGTCGGGCAGGTCCGACTGCGCACCGGACCCAGCGCCGGACGTCCCCGCCGACCGGGGTGACGACCCGCCGACCGGGGTGACGACGACCTCGCCGGCGGTCGAGGCGACCACCTCGACCGCGTCGACACCCGGCCACCGACGTCCGCTTGCCGGCACCACGGGTGCCGCCTGCACGGTCGGGTGGGCGATCAGGCAGCGGTCCACCGGTACCACCTCGTGTGACCGGTGCTTGAGCAGGCCGGCCCGGTCCGCGGCGTCGACGGTGTAGCGCACCCGGGTCCGCCAGCCGAGCGGTCCACCCGGCAGCGGCCGGACCTGCGGCGCCAACCCGTCGACCTCGGTTTCGGTCAGCCCACCGAGCCGCCGCAACTGCTCCCGGACCACCGCCTCCTTCCAGGCCAGCTGACCGGCCACGGTGACGTGCTGCAGATCGCAGCCACCGCAACGGCCGGCGCCGGCGTACCGGCAGGGCGGCTCGACCCGGTCCGGGGCCGGTTCGTGCACGGTCACCGCGTCACCGCGCAGGTAGCCCCGGTGCGTCTCGGTGATCTCGATGGTGACCAGTTCGCCCGGCAGGGCGTGCCGGACGAAGACCACCTGGCCGTCGACCCGGGCGACGCAGTGCCCGCCGTGCGCCACAGCGCCCACCCGTACCGTCGTCCGATTGCCTTCCGCCAGGTCGGCCCGTGCTGGACTCCCGGCCCCTGCTGAACTCACGGCGTCACCTGTCACCGCGTACCTGCCCCTCCGACGCCGGCCGTTGGCCCCTTGGCCCGGCGGGATCCGCCGGCACCGTCGGCCCGGCCGGATCGGACGCGACAGCCAGATCGTCCGGGTCGACCGGGTCGACCGGATCAGTGGGCATCGGGCGCGGACCGCGCGCCGGGCCGCGACTGAGCGACTCGTCGTACCGGCTCAGGTCCCGGCCGACGCTCGATGCCAGCTGCCATGGGACGCTGGTCACCATCACCCCCGGTTCGAACAGCAGCCGGCCCTTGAGCCGCAGCGCGCTCTGGTTGTGCAGCAGGTTCTCCCACCAGTGGCCGACCACGTACTCGGGGATGAACACGGTGACCACGTCGCGTGGCGCGTCGCGACGCACCGACTTGACGTAGTCGATGATCGGCCGGGTGATCTCCCGGTACGGCGAGTCGACCACGGTCAGCGGCACCGGCAGCTCACGGCGGTCCCACTCGGCCTGCACCGCGCGGGTGTCCGCGTCGTCCACCCGTACGGTGAGCGCGGCCAGCGAGTCCGGGCGGGTGGCCTGGGCGTACGCGACCGCCCGCAGTGTCGGCAGGTGGACCTTGCTGACCAGCACCACGGCGTGGTTGCGGGCGGGCAGCACCGGCCGGCCCTCGACCGGGGTGAGTTCCCGGGCCACCGTGTCGTAGTGCCGGCGGATGCCGAGCATCAGCGCGTACACGCCGGCCATCGCGGCGATCGCGATCCACGCGCCGAGGGCGAACTTGGTGACCAGCACGACGACCAGGACGGCGCCGGTCAGCGTCATGCCGAACCCGTTGATCGCCCGCGCCCGGTGCATCCGACGGCGTACCGCCGGGTCCCGCTCGGTACGCAGTCGCCGGTTCCAGTGCCGCAGCATGCCGGCCTGGGACAGGGTGAACGAGACGAACACCCCGACGATGTAGAGCTGGATCAGCCGGGTCACCTCGGCCTGAAGCACCACGGTCAGCACGATCGCGAAGCCGGCAAGGAACAGGATGCCGTTGCTGAACGCCAGCCGGTCGCCCCGGGTGTGCAGCTGGCGGGGCAGGTACCGGTCCTGGGCGAGGATCGAGCCGAGCACCGGGAATCCGCTGAACGCGGTGTTCGCGGCAAGGAACAGGATCAGCGCGGTCACCCCGGCGGCGACGAAGAGCAGCACACCGGAGCCGAAGACGGTCTCGGCCAGCTGGGCCACCACCGTCTTCTGCACGTAGCCGTCCGGGCCGGACTCGATCTGCAGCGCCGGGTTCTCCACGAACTGCAGCCCGGTGAGCTGGGCCAGCCAGATGATCCCGGCGATCATGGTCACCGACAGCGCGCCGAGCAGCACCAGGGTGGTGGCCGCGTTGCGGCTCTTCGGTGGGCGAAACGCCGGCACGCCGTTGGAGATCGCCTCCACCCCGGTCAACGCCGCGCAGCCCGACGAGAAGGCCCGCAGCAGCAGGAACGCCATCGCGAAGCCGGTCAGGTCGACCCACTCGGCGGCGATGACCAGGTCCGCGCTGGCCGCGCGCAGGTCGTGCCCGAGGATGAAGATCCGGATCAGGCCGGTGGCGATCACCGCGGTGATCACGATGACGAAGCCGTACGTCGGGACGGCGAACATCCGCCCGGACTCCCGCACCCCGCGCAGGTTGAGGGCGGTGAGCGCCACGATGGCGGCCACCGCCACCGGCACCTTGTGCTCGGCCACGAACGGCAGCACCGAGCCGAGGTTGGCCACCCCGGAGGCGACCGAGACGGCGACAGTGAGTACGTAGTCGATCAGCAGGGCGCTGGCCACTGCGACGCCGAACCGAGGACCGAGGTTGACGGTGGCCACCTCGTAGTCGCCGCCGCCCGACGGGTAGGCGTGCACGTTCTGCCGATAGCTGGCGACCACGGTGACCATCACCACCGCCACCGCCAGAGTGACCCACGGCGAGTAGACGAACGCGGCCGCCCCGGCGATGGACAGGGTCAGCAGGATCTCGTCCGGCGCGTACGCCACCGAGGAGAGCGCGTCGGACGAGAAGACCGGCAGCGCCACCCGCTTGGGCAGCAGGGTGTGCTGGAGCCGGTCGGACCGGAACGGCCGGCCCAGCAGCAGCCGTTTGATCAGGGAGGTCGGACTGGCCACAAGCGCTAAGGGTACGGCCGTCCGGCTCCCGACGAATCCGGGTGGCTGATCACGCGGCCCGCCCGCCGGCACGGTACGGTCGGCGCGTCATCCGGCCGCCGCGTGGCAGGCTGGCAGGTGAACGTGGCGACCGAACCGGCACTCGTCCGACGGATCGCCCGGCGGGAGGGCTCAGGTGCACGTGGTGATCATGGGTTGCGGCCGGGTCGGCTCGACCCTGGCACACAACCTGGAGGACCGCGGCCACTCGGTCGCGGTGATCGACAAGGACGCCAACGCGTTCCGTCGGCTACCCAACGACTTCGCCGGCACCCGGGTCACCGGCTCCGGCTACGACCGCGACGTGCTGCAGTCCGCCGGAATCGAGCAGGCCGATGCGTTCGCCGCGGTCTCCAGCGGAGACAACTCCAACATCATCTCGGCCCGGCTGGCCCGCGAGACGTTCGGCGTGTCCCGGGTCGCCGCCCGCATCTACGACCAGCGGCGGGCCGAGGTCTACGAACGGCTCGGCATCCCGACGGTGGCGACCGTACGGTGGACCGCCGACCGGATGCTGCGTCACCTGGTCCCCGAAGGGCACGTGGAGATCTTCCGAGACCCGACCAGCACGGTCTCGATCGTCGAGGTGCCACTGCACCGGGAGTGGATCGGGCGGCCGCTGCAGGCGCTGGAGCGGGCGGCCGGCACCCGGGCGGCGTACCTGATGCGGTTCGGAATCGGCACGCTGCCGACCCCGTCCACCGTGCTGCAGGAGGGTGATCAGGTCTTCATGCTGGTCACCGACGACATCGCCGACGCCGTCACGTTGACCGCCAGCAGCCTGCCGGAAGGAGCGCGGTGATGCGGGTGGCCATCGCGGGTGCCGGCAACGTCGGCCGGTCCATCGCCCAGGAGCTGATCGGCAACGGCCATCAGGTGACCCTCGTCGAACGTAATCCCGCACTGGTCCTGCCGGACCGGGTGCCGGAGGCCGACTGGGTGTTGGCCGACGCATGCGAGGTGGCCAGTCTGGAGGACGTCGAGCTGAGCACGTACGACGTGGTCGTCGCGGCCACCGGTGACGACAAGGTGAACCTGGTGGTCTCGCTGCTGGCCAAGACGGAGTTCAGCGTGCCCCGGGTAGTGGCGCGGGTAAACCGGGCCGAGAACGAATGGCTGTTCACCGAGCAGTGGGGCGTCGACGTGGCGGTCAGCAAGCCACGGGTGATGGCGGCGCTGGTCGAGGAGGCGGTGACGGTCGGCGACCTGGTCCGGCTGATGACCTTCCGGCAGGGTGAGGCGAACCTGGTGGAGATCACCCTGCCGGTCGACGCCCCGTACGTCGGACATGCCGTCCGCACCGTGCCGCTGCCCCGCGACTCCGCCCTGGTGGCGATCGTCCGTGGCAAGCGGGTACTGACCCCCGGCCCGGACGACCCACTCGAACCCGGCGACGAACTCGTCTTCGTCTGCACCGCTGAGGTGGAGGACGAGGTCCGGGCGGTGGTCCTCGGGGCGGACAGCGTGGCCCGCACCCGGCGCGGCGGGCAACCGCCACCGCCGGTCCGCGGCGAGCAACCGCCACCGCAGGACTGAACCCCAGCCAGCGGACGGGCGGGCGGGCGTCAGTTCGACGCGGCCAGCACCGGTCCGGAGTCGTGGCGATCACGGTTGACCCGACGGACCACCCAGATGGTGATTGCCAGCAGCACTGCGTACGGCGGATAGCCGAGCAGCAGCCGGGAGACGCCCAGCGCGGTCTCCATCGACGCGACGTAGAAGCCGGCCTGTACACCGACTTTGAGCAGCCAGACGACGCCCCAGAGCACGGTCAGCCGGTTGAAGGTGCGGATCAGCACCGGGTCGGCGCGCCACTTGGAGCGGCCACCTGCCGCGAGCACCGACCAGATCCAGCCGACCAGCGGTTGGCGGATCACCACCGAGCCGAGCAGGGCCAGTCCGTAGCCGATGCCGTACAGGATGCCGGGCAGGTAGAAGTCGCGTTCCTCGCCGGTCCGCCAGGCGAGCAGGGCACCGATGCCGATGCCGAACAGCCCGTTGACCGCGTGCCGGATCGGACGGCGCTGCAGCAGCCGGACCACCGCGATACCGACCGCGACACTCACCGCCGCGATCAGCGCCACCGACAGGTCCCAGATGACGTTGCAGACCACGAAGACGGCGATCGGCACGCTCGACTCGACGAGCCCGCGCCAGCCGCCGAGCTGCTCGGCCATCTGCTCGGTGATGCTCGGCAGGCGTTCCTCGTCATTGCCGGCTGCCGGGGGGTGCTGTCGAGAAATCATTGGCACCGCCTTCCTTTGTTGGTGGCGGCGCCGGACGTGACCGGCCGGCTCACCGGGGGGATTCCAACTCGTAGTGCGGGTTGTAAATCACCTTACGGTCGTCGCGGACCGCGACCCGGCCGCGGGCGGTGAGCTGGCGGCCCGGTTCGATACCGGCGATCCGTCGCCGGCCCAGCCAGACCAGGGTGACGACGTCGCTACCGTCGTAGAGGTCGGCCTCCAGGCTCGGCAGGTTGGTCCGAGGGCAGTAGACCACGGTACGGAGCCGACCAGAGACCGAGACAACCTCGCCGCGGTGACACTGCCCGGCGGGGGTAGCTCCGCACTCGGCGCTCTCCCGCTGCAGCTGTTCGGCGTCCAGCTCGGCTTCGGTGGCGGCGAGCCGGCGCAGGAACCGGCGCAGCGACGGACGGCGTTCATCGATCGCCATGACCGTCTGCCCTCCTCGGCGTCGCCGGTGCGGCGCGGATCCACGTCGGGTGCGGACCGCCCCACCAGGGTACGCCGCGACCGGCACCGGCAAACTGGCCGGTGCCGCCCGGCCCATCGGTGCGCCCGGCCCGCCAGTGCCGCTACGGCGGGGCGGCGGCGCGCTACGGCGTGGCCGGCGGCGACTGCCGCGCCTGCTCGGCGAGTTCGCGGGGCAGCCGCAGCGGCAGCGGTTCGCGTACCGGCTTGGCTTCCTGACCGCGGTCGACGACCAGACCGTGCAGCACCTCGGTGAGCGTCGCGGCGGCCGACGGATCCACGGCGGCCGGGCCCTGGAACAGCGCCCGTACCATCCAGCGTGGTCCGTCGATGCCGACGAACCGCAGGTCGGTGCCGCCATCCGGGGTACGCACCTGGGCCAGCAGCTCAGGGCCGTACTCCCCGGTGGTCTCCCGGACGGTCGCCCCGTCGCGGCGCAGCGATTCGGTGATCTCGACGCGCACCTCGTCCCAGATGCCCTCGGTACGCGGTGCGGCGAAGGCCCCGAGCTGCAGCGCGCTGCCCCGGTTGGCGAGGACCACCTGCTGGATCGCCCCGTCCGGGTTGGCCTGGACCCGGACCTCGACCCCTTCGATCGCGGGGACCTGCAGGCTGCCCAGGTTGAGCCGGCGGACGCCGGTCGGGGCCTCGGTCACGTCGTACGGGCCCTGCGTCGGGTTGCCGGGCGCCAGGTCGTCGGTCTCGGGACCGACGGGTCCGTCCTGCGCGTGCCGGCCGCGCCCGCGGCCGCGGGAGAAGACCACGATGCCAACCTTCCGTATGCGCTGTCGTTGGTCAGCGGGCTGCCGGTTCGGCCGGGGTCGGCTGGGCCACGACGGACAGGCCGGCATGGCCGCCGGTCGAGCCGTGACCGGCGGAACCTCGCGCCGAGTCGGGCAACTCGTCAACGACAGAGAACTCTGCTGTTTCGACGCGTTGTATCACAAGTTGCGCTATCCGGTCACCTCGACAAATCCGTGCCGGCCGGGACAGATCGTGGTTGATCAGGTTCACCAGGATCTCACCGCGGTAGCCCGCGTCGACCGTACCGGGGGCGTTCAGCACGGTGACGCCCAGCCGCGCGGCGAGGCCGGAGCGGGGGTGGACCAGCCCGACGTACCCGGCCGGCAACGCGACCGCCACCCCGGTACGCACCAGCGCCCGCGCGCCGGGCGCCAACTCGGCGTCCTCGGCGGCGTACAGATCGGCTCCGGCGTCGCCGGGATGGGCGTAGCCCGGCACCGGCAGACCCGGATCGAGTCGGCGTACCGCCACCCGCACCGTGTCAGACATGAACCCCACCCTCTCCGCCACCACCGACCGGGACGACTCCTGCGGACCACAGGCCGCCGAACACACCCCGCTGCCGGGTCCGTACCCTCGGATGACGTGGCATCCGCTTCCGCCGAACCCGACACACCGTACCGGGCCGTCGTGCACTACCGGGAGCGACTCCGCCTGCCGTGGTGGCTCTGGGTGGGCGGGTCGGCGCTCGCCGCCTTCCTGGCGGCCGAGATCTGGATGGGCACCTCCGGGGTCCGGGCCTGGCTGCCGTTCAGCGTGCTGCTGCCGTCGACCGTCGCCGGCCTGTGGTGGCTGGGGCGAATCCCGATCCGGGTCACCTCGGACGAGCTCCAGGTCGACGACGCCCGACTTCCCCTGCGGTACGTGGCCGAGGTCGTCGCTCTGGACGGGGACGGGCGCCGGGAACTGCTCGGAGTAGGCGCCGACCCACTGGCGTTCGTCATCCAACGGCCGTGGATCGCCGGCGCCGTACAGGTCGTACTGAATGATCCGGCGGACCCCACGCCGTACTGGGTGGTGAGTACCCGGGATCCGGTCCGGTTGGCCGGCGAGATCCGCGCCGCCCAGCAGAGCCAGGCAGCCGGCGCGACCGGTGACCGCGCGACGGATGGCGGCGCCGCTGCCGACCCGCCGGCCAGCTGAGACGCCCGGATCATTCGGGCCGTGGGCGCACGCCTCCGATCGCCGGTGGGGCCGGCGGATGCATCAGACCGAGCGCCCGCCGCTGGCTACGCAGGTCGGCGCGGACGCGGTCGGCGAGTGCCCGGGTCGCCCGACGGTTGAGGTAGCTGGCCACCGCCGCGCCGGTCAGAAACGGGCCGAGGGTGGTGAGGTTGCGGCCGAACCGGCGAAGCAGCAGCTCACCCAGCTCGCGACGGGCCGCGGTGCCGAGCACCGCGGCCACTCCGACACCGGGCACCATCGGGTTGACGCCCCGCTGGTTGGCCCAGGCGTGGATCATGTTGACGGCGCGCTCCGTGCCGGCGCCGGGCACCGGTACGCCGTACACCTGGTGCAGCTCGCCGACCAGTTTGAGCTCCACGGCCACGACGGCGACCGTCTCGGCCGCCAGCAGTACCGGCGCGGACAGCAGGGTCGGGGTGACGGTCCACTGGACCGCCGAGACGCCGCCACCCGCCGCGCCGATCCCGGCGCTGACCCGGCTGGCGTTGCGAATCAACCGCTCGGCCAGCTCCTCGTCGTCGAGGTCCGGATGGTGCCGGCGCAACGTGGCCAGGTCACGGACCGGGAGGTACGGGGCGACGTCGGCCACCGCCTGGACCAGCCACCGGCCCGCCGCCGCTGGCTTGAACAGCTCGGTCACGCCGCGCCGACGCAGTTGTTCCACGAGCCGCCCCAGCAGGCGTCGCCGGTCGACCGGCGGAGTAGCGTCCCCGGTCAGTTCCGCCACTGTGGCGGCGAACCGGTCGGTCCCGGCCGAGTCGCCGTCCAGCGCGGAACGGTCGGGATCGGTCATGCTGCCTCCAGAGCCGACGGCCGGACGCGGTCACGGCGACTGCGGCGACCTCGTGTCGAGGTCGCCGCGTGTCCCCCTCTTCCCCCCATTTGTCGTCAGGTGCACTCGCGACAGATCAGCTCGTTGTTGCGCTCGACGGCGAGTTGGCTGCGGTGGTGGACCAGGAAGCAGCGCGCGCAGCGGAACTCGTCCGACTGCATCGGCAGCACCTTCACCGTCAGTTCCTCGTCCGCCAGGTCGGCACCGGGCAGCTCGAAGCTCTCGGCCACCTCGGCTTCGTCCACATCGACGGCGCCCGACTGTGAGTCGACGCGCCGTGCCTTGAGCTCCTCCAGGCTGTCCTCGCCGAGGTCGACCTCGTCGCGACGCGGAGCGTCGTAGTCGGTGGCCATCGGTTCACTCTCCCGTATCGTTCAGTCGCTTCCGGTGATAACGCCGGACGACGGTATTTCGGTTCCCGTGCGAGCCTTGGTGGGACCACGTCCCGGCGAAACGTCCCGTTTAGCGCCGTTTTGCGGTTGCCGCAGGAAACTCCCCCCGCGAGCGCGGTACCTTACCCCTCTCTGGCCGACGCATGTATACCGCCCTTGTGGGACTGATGTACGCCCAGACACCGGAAGTTGTTCCCAGTGTGACTCAGGCGACACGAAAATAGGGGTACCCGCAGGCCGATCGGCGCCGGCACGCCGGCCGGACGGCGAGCTGTTTACCGTGCCGTCCGGACAACCGCTAACCTCGGCGGGCATACTCGGTACTCGCCAGTGCGGCGGGCCGACACCCGGCACCGCCACACCTCGCAGGGGGCCAGATCCATGAGCTTTGCGCGCGTGCGAGCGCTCGTCGTCATCGGCGGACTTGTCGTGTTCGCCCTGGTCTTCGTCATCGTCGCGATGGTCCGCGACAGCCAGGGGGGCGAGGCCACCGCGACCACCTGCCCGGACGGCTGGGCCCTGGCCGACGTCCAGCTCCGGGAGGCCAAGGACGTCCGACTCAATGTCTACAATGCGACCGACACCAGCGGGCTCGCCACCAACATCGCCGACGATCTGAGCAACCGCAACTTCCAGATCGAGGAGGCGGCCAACGACCCGGAGGGGCGGCGGATCGACGACGTGGCCGTACTACGGTACGGCCCCGAGGCGGTCGGCTCCGCCCACCTGATGCGCGCGTACTTCCTCGACCAGGCCAGGACCGAGTACGACCCGGCCCGCGAGGACAACATCGTGGACGTGGTCATCGGCAACGCGTTCCGGCAACTGGCGACCACCACCGAGGTGAACCAGTCACTGGCGGCACTGGGCAAGCCGGTGCTGCCGCCGCAGACCTGCGCCGCGCCCGAGGACTGACCGACCGGCCCTCACGGCCCGCCGGCGGCGTCCAGCCGGATCAGGTGCCCCTGCAGCGCCGGAAACAGCGCCGGTGGGGCGGCCACCACCATCTGCGGGCCGGCCGGAGCCCCGGCCAGTCCAGCGACCAGCAGACCCGCTTCCGCCGCCACCAGACCCCCCGCCGCGTGGTCCCAGGGGTTGAGCCCCTTCTCGAAGTACGCGTCGACCTGGCCCTCGGCGGCCAGGCACAGGTCGATCGCCGCCGCGCCGAACCGGCGGATGTCCCGCACGTGCGGGATCAGGCCGACGAGCACCTGCGCCTGGTGCACCCGACGCGCCGAGTGGTAGCCGAATCCGGTGGCGACCAGCGCCTGCGCCAACTCCGACTGATCTGAGCCGGTTAGCCGCCGCCCGTCGCGGTAGGCACCGCCGCCCCGCACGGCGGTCCACTCGGCCCCGGTGGCGGCGTTGTGAACCACTCCCGCGACCACTTCGCCGTCCACCTCAGCGGCGAGCGACACGGCGTAGTTCGGCAGCCCGTACAGGTAGTTCACCGTGCCGTCGATCGGGTCGAGGATCCACCGCACCCGACCCCCGGCCGGGACGGAGTCTCCGTACTCCTCACCCAGCACGGAGTCGGCCGGGCGCCGCTCGCCCAGCGCCGCGACGGCCTGCCGTTCGACCGCTCGGTCCGCGGCGGTGACCACGTCGGTCGCGGTGCTCTTGGTGGCCAGCCCGGATACCCCGGCCCGGCGCATCTCGGCCGCGGTACGCGCCGCCGCCCGCGCGACGTCGACCGCGATTTCCAGCAGGTGGTCCGGTTCGGGTGTCCGCTCCGCCATCGTCTCCCCTTCTCCGCCGTACGCCCGGTCGCCGACCCCGCTGACGGACCCGCGAGGGGCGGCCGGGGACCGGGTGGCCGCCTCGGCCGGGTGGTCAGCGACAAACACCCGTACGGCAGGGGTAACATCCTGTCAAAGTCCACGTTCGTTCCATGTCGGTGGCCCCCGACCGGCGGCTGGCTCGCGCGTGGCGGGATGATCCCCACAAACGGCGTTACAATTCACGCCTGCCCTCGTGTCACGGTCAGCCGGTCCGGCCGGTGGAGCGGTCGCGGGGGGACACAATCACAACCGGCACGTCGCTCCGCGCTGCGGTGGCCGGTCCGGCCGTGCTCGTTCATCGCCTCCGGAAGGTCATTCGTGACAGAACTCCGCCACACCGGCGCCGACGTACGCTCGCTAACCGACACCCTGATCGCCCATGCCGAACAGGCCGGCGGTCAGCTAACGTCGGCCGAGGTCGCACGGACGGTTGAGTCCGCCGAAGTGACTCCGGCCCAAGCCAAGAAGATTCTCCGCGCGCTCGCCGACGCCGGAGTCACCGTCGTCGTGGACGGCTCGGCCAGTACCCGACGCCGGGTCGCCGCGGCCCGGTCCGCCACCCCGGCGTCCAAAGCCACCACGGCCAAGACCACCCGTCGGGCCCCGACCGCCCCGAAACAGGCGCCGGGCCCCGACGAGCCGGCCCCGGCGGTGGCCGTGCCGGCGAAGAAGGCCACCACCCGCAAGGCCACCACGGCGGCGGTGCCAGCCGCAGCGCAGAACGGCACCCCGGCCCCGGAGCCGGCGGCCAAGCCCGCCGCGAAGCCCGCGCCGAAGAGCACCCGGACCCGGGCCGCCAAGGCGGCCGGTGGTGGTGCCCCGGCCAAGGCCGCCGGCGCCACGCCAGCCGGCAAGGCCCCGGCCAAGGCGGGCAAGGCCACCGCGAAGGACGGCAGCAAGCCGGACGCGCCGGACGAGGAGATCGATCCGGAGACACTGGCGGCAGAGATTGAGGACGTCGTGGTGGAGGAGCCGGCCGAGCTCGCCCAGGCGGCCGAGGCCGACGCCACCCGGGACAACGACTTCGAGTGGGACGACGAGGAGTCCGAGGCGCTCAAGCAGGCCCGCCGGGACGCCGAGCTGACCGCCTCGGCCGACTCGGTCCGGGCGTACCTGAAGCAGATCGGCAAGGTGCCGCTGCTCAACGCCGAGCAGGAAGTCGAGCTGGCCAAGCGGATCGAGGCCGGGCTGTACGCGGCGGAGCGACTGCGGGCCGCCGACGAGAGCGACCAGAAGATGCCCACCCAGCTGACCCGGGACCTGGGCTGGATCTCCCGAGACGGGGAGCGGGCCAAGAACCACCTGCTGGAGGCAAACCTGCGACTGGTGGTCTCGCTGGCCAAGCGGTACACCGGTCGGGGGATGGCCTTCCTCGACCTGATCCAGGAGGGCAACCTCGGCCTGATCCGGGCCGTCGAGAAGTTCGACTACGCCAAGGGCTACAAGTTCTCCACCTACGCCACCTGGTGGATCCGCCAGGCCATCACCCGTGCCATGGCCGACCAGGCCCGCACCATCCGGATCCCGGTGCACATGGTCGAGGTGATCAACAAGCTGGGTCGTATCCAACGCGAGCTGCTGCAGGACCTGGGCCGTGAGCCCACGCCGGAGGAGCTGGCCAAGGAGATGGACATCACACCGGAGAAGGTGCTGGAGATTCAGCAGTACGCCCGGGAGCCCATCTCGCTGGACCAGACCATCGGCGACGAGGGCGACAGCCAACTCGGTGACTTCATCGAGGACTCCGAAGCCGTGGTGGCGGTGGACGCGGTCTCCTTCTCGTTGCTGCAGGACCAGCTGCAGCAGGTGCTGCAGACCCTGTCGGAACGCGAAGCCGGGGTGGTCAGGTTGCGGTTCGGTCTCACCGACGGGCAGCCGCGGACGCTGGACGAGATCGGACAGGTCTACGGGGTAACCCGGGAACGGATCCGCCAGATCGAGTCCAAGACGATGTCCAAGTTGCGACACCCGTCACGTTCACAGGTGCTCCGGGACTACTTGGACTGACCGATTCAGGACAACCGAATGTGTAACTTTGGTCACTTGGTGTCTACCAAGCCCAGGTCATCACAACGTTACCCGGCGGTGATCGTTGACGTGGCACCCTTGGTTCACGGCACACTGTGCCTACCAGGTGTGAGCCCGGTCCCCCGGGGGCACATCGGGAAGGCGGGGACCCCCGCCGGTGTTGGACGATGGGTGACAGACCGAAGAGTGTGTTCATCGGTGACGACCAGAGGAGGAAGGCGATGACCCCGACTCTCACGCCTCCGGAGACGGTGGATGCCCTAGGCGCCGATGAACGGTGCGACCGGTGCAACGCGGCCGGCAAACTACGGGTGACCTTGGCGGGCGGCAGCGAGTTGGTGTTCTGCGGACACCACGCCAACAAGTACGCCGACGATCTCGTCAAGATCGCGGTGCAGTTCAAGGCCGACCCTGAGTTCACTTGGCGTGGCGCCGATCTGATGGCCAACTGACACGACGAGACCACCTGGACAGCGACGACGGCTGGGCCCCACCGGACGGTGGGGCCCAGCCCTTCTTTTTGGCCACGCCAGCCAGGACGCCCTGCGGCGGCCCTGCCACCTGGAAGCCGAGGTCTTCGACCTGGTGTCCCGGTGACTCGACCGGTACCGCCAACGCGCGGAGGAGCTGGTGCAGACTTCCACCTACGACGGGGTGCCCGACGGGGTCAGCCTGGACACCGCCACCTTCGAGGACCTGCCGGACGGCGGCACCCGGATCACCGTACTGTCGCTGGTCGAGAACCTGGTCACCCGCGACCAGATGCTGGCCAGCGGGATGGAGCACGGCGTCCGCGAGGGATACGAGAAGCTCGACCACCTGCTGGTGACCGGCTGACCGGGACCTACCCGGGTCACAGCGTCTGCACCATCGCGATCCGCTCCTCCAGCTGCTCGATGGTGGCCTGCGCGCTCGGCGGGCCGCCGCACCGCCGCCGCAACTCGGCGTGAATTTTGCCGTGCGGCAGCCCGGTGCGGTGGTGGTGCGCGGCGACCAGGGCGTTCAGCTGACGGCGCAGGGTGATCCGACGCTCCCCGGCGGTCGGTGGCCGTTCCGCCGGCCGGGCGGCGGGTACCGGTTGCTCCGTCGACCGGGCCCGCCGCTGCGCCGCGACCTGCTCGGCCTGCCTACGGTTCAGCAGCACCGTGACCTGATCGGGGGTGAGCAGGCCGGGCAGGCCGAGGTACTCCTCCTCCTCGGCGGTGCCGGCCTGGGCCCCGGTACCAAACGAGGCGCCGTCGAAGATCACCTGGTCCAGCTCGGCGGTGGCCGACAACGCCTCGAACCGCTTTTCCAGCTCCCCGCTGGCCTGCTCGTTGCGCTGGGCACGCTCCAGCAGGTCGTCGTCGAAGCCCTCCCGTTTCTTGGCCGCCCCGATCACATGGTCCCGCTCGGCCTCCATCTCACTGGCCAGCCCGAGCAGGTGCGGGACGCTCGGCAGGAACACCGTCGCCGACTCCCCCGGCCGGCGGGCCCGGACGAACCGGCCGATCGCCTGGGCGAAGTACAGCGGCGTCGAGGCGCTGGTCGCGTACACGCCGACGGCCAGCCGGGGGACGTCCACCCCTTCGGAGACCATCCGGACCGCCACCATCCAGCGCTGCTCGGACCGGGCGAACGTGGCGATCCGGGCCGACGCGCCGGCGTCGTCGGAGAGCACCACCGCGGCCTTCTCCCCGGTCAGTCGCTCCAGCAGTCGGGCGTACGAGCGGGCCGCCGCCTGATCGCTGGCGATGACCAGACCACCGGCGTCGGACATGCCGCCGTCACGCAGGAAGGTGAGCCGGGCGTCGGCCGCGCGCAGCACCGCCGGCATCCAGTCGCCGGCCGGATCCAGCGCGGTCCGCCAGGCCTGGGCGATGAGGTCCTGGGTCATCGGCTCGCCCAGCCGGGCGGCGAGTTCGTCCCCGGCGCTGGTCCGCCACCGGGTCTCCCCCGAGTAGGCCAGGAACAGCACCGGCCGGACCACCCCGTCGCGCAGCGCGTCGGAGTAGCCGTAGATGCTGTCCGCCCGGGACCTCGGCAGGCCGTCGCCGCCAGCTTCGTAACGCACGAACGGGATCGGGTTGTCGTCCGAGCGGAACGGCGTACCGGTGAGCATCAGCCGGCGGACGGCCGGCTCGAACGCGGCCTTGATCCCGTCGCCCCAGGACCGGGAGTCACCGGCGTGGTGGATCTCGTCGAGGATGACCAGCGTCCGCCGGGTCATCGTGCGCCGCCGGTGCACCTGGGGGGCCATCCCGACCTGGGCATAGGTGACCACCGCGCCGTGAAAGTCGGCGGCCGAGTGCAGGTCGGCGTTGCGGAACGCGGCGTCGAGCTGGATGCCGACCCGGCCGGCCGCCGCCGCCCACTGGGTCTTCAGGTGCTCGGTCGGTGCGACCACGGTGACCGCCTCGACGGTGCCGTCGGCCAGCAACTCGGCCGCGATCCGCAGCGCGAACGTGGTCTTACCGGCACCCGGCGTGGCGACAGCGAGGAAGTCCTCGCTGCGCCGGCGCAGATACTCCACCAGTGCCCGGCGCTGCCAACCGCGCAGCGCCGGGAACGTGTCGACCGTCGGCATGGTGGTCGGCACGCGAACCCCTTTCCCCCGTGATCGGGTCCAGACCAGCCGGCGATCACGGAACCGTCTACCCGCCCGGCCGGCGGCCGTGACCGGAGTGCAGTCGACGGCCACGAAAAGGCCCTCGCGGCCGGTGGACGCGAAGGCCGATCGGAGTCCGACTCAGCCGGTCATCAACTCGTAGATCTCCTTGCACCGGGGGCAGACGGGTGATCCGGGTCTCGGCGTACGGGTCACCGGGAAGCGTTCGCCGCACAGTGCGATCACGAAGGTGCCCATGACGGCGCTCTCGGCGATCTTGTCCTTGCGGACGTAGTGGAACATCTCCGGGCCGTTGTCGGCGTCGGCATCCTTGACCTCGGGACGCTCAAGAACCTCGGTAGTCACGTCGTCTCCCACCTCCAGGCTGAGAGTTTGGCAGTTTGTGGCGTACGGGTCCAACGTCCGGCGCGACCCCCGCCCCGTACCGTGGTGATCATGGCAGAAACCGCAGGCCGTATCGGGCCGTTGCACTACGACATCCAGTACGGCGCCGAGGTGGCCGACGCCCGCCGGGACGGACGGGCCATCGTCGCCCTGGAAAGCACCATCATCGCACACGGCCTGCCGCGACCCGACAATCTGCGGGTCGCCCGCGAGATCGAGGCCGCAGTACGGGCAACCGGCGCGGTGCCGGCGACCATCGGCATGCTCGGCGGGCGGCTGGTGGTCGGGCTGGACGACGCCGAGCTCACCCGGCTGGCCGGCTCCGACACCGTCGCCAAGCTCTCCGCCCGGGACCTGGCGCTGGCCGCGGCGAGCGGCGTGGACGGGGCGACGACGGTCGCCGCCACCAGTGTGGTCGCGGCGGCGGCCGGGATCGGCGTGTTCGCCACCGGCGGGCTCGGCGGGGTGCACCGGGAGGCGGCGCAGACCTTCGACGAGTCGGCTGACCTGGTCACCCTGGCCGGTACGCCGATCACCGTGGTCTGCGCCGGGGTGAAATCGATCCTGGACGTGGCGGCCACCCTGGAGCGGCTGGAAACCCTCGGCGTGGCCGTCGCCGGCTACCGCAGCCGGCGGTTCCCCGGCTTCTTCGTCACCGACAGCGGCCACGACCTGCACTGGTCGCTCGACTCGCCGGAACACGTCGCCGAGGTGATCCGGGCCCGGCGTCGACACGGCTTCGGCGGGGGCGCGCTGGTGGTGGCGAATCCGCTGCCGCAGCAGGAGCAACTGGATCCGGGTCTGCACGACACCACGCTGGCCACCGGGCTGGCCCGGATGGCCGAGGCGGGCGTCACCGGCAAGGAGGTCACCCCGTTCCTGCTGGCGCACTTCCACTCGGCTACCGCCGGTGCCAGCCTGGCGGTGAACATCCGGATCATCCTGCGCAACGCCGACCTCGCCGGGCGGATTGCCGTGGCGGCGGCGGTGGCGGAGGCCGCCCACGCGGCGGAGTTCGTCGGCGCCGCAGAGCCGACCGGCACGGCGGGGTGACCGGCCGCAGGCTGACCGACGTCGGCCCGGCCACTGGTCGGCCGAGCCCGGGCCGGGTCCTGGTCGTCGGCGACCTGGTCACCGACGTGGTGGCTGTGCTCACCACACCGCTGGCGGCCGGCACGGACACGGCGGGCGGGATCCGGTTCACCGGCGGTGGCCAGGCCGCCAACACCGCAGCCTGGCTGGCCTCGCAGGGCGTACCAGTGACGTTGGTGGCGGCGGCGGGCGACGACGACCTCGGAGACATCCGGCTGGCCGAGCTGGCCGAGGCCGGGGTCGACCTGGCGGTACGGCGCTGCCCGGGCACAGCGACCGGCACGGTGATCGTGCTGGCCCACGGTGAGCAGCGGTCGATGGTCGCCGACCGAGGTGCCAACCTGTCGCTGCGAGCCGGTGACGTCGACGATGCCGTGGCGCTGTTTCCCGACGCGACACACCTGCACCTGTCCGGCTACCCGCTGCTGCACCCGCACAGCCGGGAGGCCGGCCGGCACGCGCTGGTCGCCGCCCGGTCGCACGGCATGTCGACCAGCGTCGACGCGGCGTCGGCGGCTCCGTTGCTGGACGCCGGACCGGCGAGGTTCCTCGACTGGGTACGCGGGACTGACCTGCTGCTGGCCAACCTCGACGAGGCCACGGCGCTGGGGCTGGCCGACGGACTGCCGACCCCGGCGCCGGTCCGGCGGCTCGTGGTCAAGCGGGGCTCCGGCGGAGCCGTCTGGCACGAACCGGCAACGGTGGTGTCGGCGGCGGCGACGACCGTGCCGGTGGTCGACCCCACCGGTGCCGGTGACGCCTTCGCCGCAGGGCTACTCGCCGCCTGGCTCGCCGGCGATGATCCGGTGACCGCACTGGCCGCCGCCGGACGGGCGGGCGCGACAGCGGTCGGGGTGATCGGTGCCCGGCCGGTTCGCCGCGGCGGGTCAGGGTTCGACGTCGATGACGCGGACCGGTGACGGTGTGGTCGGCACCGCGCCGACCTGCGGTGGGCCGCCCCGTGGAGTGTGCTGAAGCCACTGGTTGCGCATCCGGTGCCGGTCCTTCGGCGGCCGGTCGTTGGCGAGCAGCACGGCCAGCCACGGCACCAGGATCATCCCGACCGCGCAGATCGGCAGCCACAGCCAGAGCAACGGCGCCTCGCTGGTCACCAGGACCGCGCCGACGATCAGACAGATGCCCCGGATCGACATCATCAGCACATACCGACGTTGCCGGCCGCGCAGTTGGTCTCCCGGGCTAGGTTCGGCGTCGGTGATCACGGTCGGTTGCCCAGCAGTCCGTCGCACCGTGCCTCCTCGTGTCGCCTGCTGCCATCGTCGCACCTGCCGGCGTACGTCGCCCAACGCCCGGCCGCAGACGTGACCGATTACCGGCAAGTGGATGGCCCGCATACCGGCCGGCGAACGTGACCGGCGGGGCGCGGCTGATCAGCCCTTGGCCGCTCAGCCCTTGGCCGCCTTCGCAGCCGCCTTCATCTGCTGCTTGTGCTCCCGTACCCGGACCAGGGAGTCCTCGTCGACGATGTCGGCCACCGAGACGTGCACCCCGTCCCGACCGAACTCGCCGGCCGCCTCCCGCCAGCCTGTCGGCTGAACGCCGTACCGCTTGCCCAGCAGCGCCAGGAAAATCTGCGCCTTCTGCTTGCCGAAGCCGGGCAGCCCGCTGATCCGGGCCAGTGCGGTCGCCCCGTCCGGAGCCTCGGTCCAGATTCGGGCCGGGTCGTTGTCATACCGGTCGACGACGATCCGGCAGACCTGCTGCACCCGGGCAGCCATCGCCTTCGGGAACCGGTGCAGCGCCGGGCGCTGGGCGAAGACCGCGATCAGCTCCTCGGGGTCGTACTCGGCGATGTCGCGGGCGTCCGGCTGGTGCCCCAGCCGCAGACCCAGGTCGTACGGCGCGGAGAAGGCGCGCTCCAGCGGCACCTGCTGATCCAGGACCATCGCGACGACCAGCGCCAGTGGGCTGCGCCGCAGCAATTCGTTGGCGTCCGCTTCGATGGGCAGCGAAAGGCTCATCCGCGTATCCTGCCGGATCGGAGCAGATCGCCCGGCGACGACCCGCCCCGCCGGGCAGGATGGGCCAGGATTAGTCAGGTGACCGGGCAGGATGGCAACGTGACCGACGACATGACCAATTACCCCGCGCTGCTCGACGCGGCCGGGATCGACCAGTTGCGGACCGCGCTGACCGCGGCCCGGTTCACCTCGACCGGGATCGCCGAGCGGTTGGGGCCGCAGGCCACCTCCGCAGTGGCCCGCAACGACCACCGGGAAGCGCTGCGGCGCACCGCCGACGGTGATCCGCTCGCCACCCTGATCCGCCTGTTCGTCTGCGCCCAGACCGAGCCGGCCGACACGGTCGCCGCCGCACTGGCGCCGCTGCCGCTGGCCGACGCGCTCGCCGCCGGGCTGGTGGAGCAGTCACCGGACGGACCCGGACTGCGGCAGGGCGTCGACCTGGAGCCGTACGGCGACGCCTGGTGGGTGATTTCGGACGTGCCGTCGCACCTGCGGGCGGGCCAGCCACTCGCCGCCGATCACGTCCTCGGCGTCGGGGGCTCGTCGACCACCCTGGCCGGTGCGGTGCACCGGCGGTCGGTCGGCGCGGCGCTGGATCTCGGCACCGGCTGCGGCGTACAGGCGCTGCACCTGGCTGGCCACGCCGACCGCGTCACCGCGACCGACCTGTCGGCCCGGGCGCTGCGGTTCGCCGCCACCACCGCCGCGCTCAACGGCCAACGGTGGGAGCTGCTGCACGGTGACCTGACCGCGCCGGTCGCCGGTCGCCGGTTCGACCTCGTGGTCAGCAACCCGCCGTTCGTGGTCGGGCCGGGCACCGCCACCCACACCTACCGCGACTCGGGCCGGATCGGCGACGGAATCTGTGCCGAGCTCGCGGCCGCCGCCCCGGACCTGCTCACCGACGGCGGCACGATGCACTACCTGGCGAACTGGATGCACGTCGCCGGGGAGGACTGGACCGAACGGGTCGCGGGCTGGTTGGCCGGTACCGGGCTGGACGGCTGGGTGATCCAGCGGGAGGTGGCCGACCCGGTCTCCTACGTCAATCTCTGGCTGGCCGACGCCAGCGAGGGCCCGGACGCGCACCGGGCGGCCGCCTGGCTCGACTGGTTCGACGCGCAGAAGGTCGAGGCAGTCGGCTTCGGCCTGGTCACCCTGCGCCGCAGCGGACACGCCGACCCGGTGGTCCGGGTCGAGGAGCTGCGCCAGCAGGTGGCACCGCCGCTGGGCGACCGGGTCGACGAGTGGTTCACCCGGCAGGACTGGCTGCGCGCCCGTGATGCCTCCGGTCTGCTCGACGCCCGCTACCGGGCCGCCGACGGGCTGCGGCTGCAGCAGGAGGCCGGCATCGGCGACGATGGCTGGGCGGTCGACCGGCAGACCGTCACGTTGACCGGTGGGCTGCGCTGGACCGAGGAGATCGATCCGCTGGTGCTGGCGGTGGTCGGCGGGTGCGACGGCCGGTTGCCGATGCGCGAGCAGTTGTCGCTGCTGGCGCTCGCGCACGACGTACCCGAGCAGGAGCTCGCCGACGCCGCCGTGCCGGTCCTGGCCCGGCTGGTCGAACGCGGCATCCTGCTGCCGGAGTAACCGGCGGCGGGTGTGACCGGCTGACCGGCTGACCGGTCTGGCAGGCTGGCCGGTATGCGGGCGGTGGTACAGACGGTCGGTCGGGCCTCGGTGACGGTCGACGGCGAGGTGGTCGCGGCGATCGGCCCCGGCCTGCTGGTGCTGCTCGGGGTGACCCACACCGACACGGGCTCGACCGCCGCCGAGATGGCCCGCAAGGTCTACGAGCTGCGGATCTTCCCGCCGGACCCGGCCGGCGAAGGCTCCGCCGAGCGCTCTGCCGCGCAGCTGGCCGCGCCGGTCCTGGTGGTCAGCCAGTTCACCTTGTACGGCGACGCGCGCCGGGGACGACGGCCGAGCTGGTCCGCCGCCGCCCCGGCGGAGCTGGCCGAGCCGCTGGTCACGGCGGTGGTCGAGGCGCTGGCCGCGCGCGGCGCGACGGTACGCACCGGACGGTTCCGGGCGCACATGCAGGTGGAGAGCGTCAACATCGGACCGCAGACCATCCTTCTGGAACTGTGACGTCACTGTCAGCAACCGCCAAGCGGTGTGCAGCAACGGTCAGGTCCCGAATTCATGCCACCTGGCCCCCGGCTAACCGTGACTTCACGCCCTACCCGGCAAGCTGGTTGTCACCAGCGGCACTCCGCTGCTGGCTCACCACTTGTCGACGCGGGGAGGCGACTGAGAGTGGTCACGCGTACCATCGAAGACGACATCGACACCACCGTCCAGGTCACCACCGACGGTCAGCACGACCTTGACGCCACCGACGACCGCGGCGCTTCGGCCGATCTGGTCCGCGCATACCTGAACGGGATCGGACGCACCAAGCTGCTCACCGCCGTACAGGAGGTGCTGCTGGCCAAGCGGATCGAGGCCGGGCTGTTCGCCGAGGAGAAGCTCGCCGGGCCCGACCGGCTGTCCGCGCAGTTGCGCGCCGACCTGGACGTCGTCGCCGCCGAGGGCCGCGCCGCCAAGGACCACCTGCTGGAGGCGAACCTGCGGCTGGTGGTCAGCATCGCGAAGCGGTACACCGGTCGGGGGATGGCCTTCCTCGACCTGATCCAGGAGGGCAACCTCGGCCTGATCCGGGCCGTCGAGAAGTTCGACTACGCCAAGGGCTACAAGTTCTCCACCTACGCCACCTGGTGGATCCGCCAGGCCATCACCCGTGCCATGGCCGACCAGGCCCGCACCATCCGGATCCCGGTACACATGGTCGAGCAGGTCAACCGGATGGTACGGGCTCGCCGTGACCTGTCGGCGACGCTGGGGCGGGAGCCGACGATCGGCGACATCGCCGCCGCCATGTCGGTGCCCGAATTCCAGGTGATCGAGCTCATCTCCTACGACCGGGAGCCGGTCAGCCTGGACCAGACCGTCGGCGAGGACGGCGAGAGCGCCCTCGGCGACTTCGTCGCCGCCGTCGACCCGCGCGAGCAGGGCGGGGAATCCGCGTCCGAGGGCAAGCTGCGCAACGAGGTGGAGATCGTCCTGTCCACCTTGTCCCAGCGGGAGCAGGCGGTGATCCGGCTGCGGTTCGGGCTGGACGACGGCCGGCAGCGCACCCTCGACGAGGTGGGCCGGGAGTTCGGCCTGTCCCGGGAGCGGATCCGACAGATCGAGAAGGTCACGCTGCTCAAGTTGCGGCATCCGTCGCGGGCGCAGCGGCTGGAGACGTACGCCGGCTGACCGGGGGGGACAGCCGGCGCATCGGGGGCGGCGGCCGGTCGGAGCAGGGGCTCCGACCGGCCGCGCGACGTCAAGACGGTCACCGCCGGCGCGGCCGTCTGGTGCGGTCACAGCCGGCGCGGGCCGGTGTCCGGGCGGGCGTCCGGCGGACCGGCCACGACGCTGGCGTGCAGCACCGCCAGCCCGTCCGGCCGGGCCAGCACCGGGTTGAGCCGTAACCGGTGAACCTGCGGCTGTTCGTCGGCGAGCCGCCCCACCCGTAGCAGCAGATCGACCAGGGCGGCCCGGTCCACTGGGCCGGCTCCCCGATAGCCGGACAGCAGCGGTGCCGCCCGAGGTTCGTCGACCAGCCCGGCCGCGTCCCGGTCGGTCAGCGGCGCGGCCCGCCAGGCCCGGTCACCCAGCAGATCGGTCGCTACGCCGCCCAGCCCGAAACCGACCACCGGGCCGAAGGTGGGGTCGGTGGTCGACTCGACCACGCAGGCAACGCCGGGTGGCACCATCCGTTGGATCAGCACCTGCGCGCCGAACTGGGCCGCGACGTCACGGTACGCCCGTTCCACCGCGTCCACGTTGGCCAGATCGAGCCGTACCGCGCCGAGGTCCAACCGGTGTCGCAGTCCGTCCGCGGCGGCCTTGAGCACGACCGGCAGGCCCAGCCGCAGCGCGGCGGCCACCGCCTGGTCGACCGAGGCGGCCGGGATCGAGTCGACCACCTCGATGCCGTACCCGGCGAGCAGCCCGACCGGGTCGGCCGGGTCGACGGTCAGCGCGGCACCGGCCACAGCCGGGTCGATCCCGGCCAGGTCCGGCACCGTACCGGGCGGCTCGCGCAGCCAGTCGGCGTAGTCGGCGACCCGGGCCAGCGCCCGGACCGACTCCTCCACCGACGGGTAGGTCGGCACTCCGGCCGGCGGCTGGCCGACCAGCAGCGTCGCGACCGTCGGCTTGTCACCGGCGAGTGCGACGCTGGCCAACGCCGAGGTGAAGTCGGCGTCCTCGTCCGCCAACTGGTTGGGCAACGGCGGCGCGAACACCACCACCAGGGCGTCCACGGCGGCATCGACGGCAGCGTCGGCGAGCGCGTCGGCGAACTCGTGCGCGCCGGCTTCGGGCGCAACGGTACGTGGGTAGTCGGCCGCCACGGTGAGCCGCTGCGCCCGGCAGGCCGCCGCAGCCAGCATGGTCAACGCCGACGAGTTGCCGACCACGGCCACCCGCCGGCCCACCGGCAGCGGCTGATTGGCCAGCAGGGTACCGACGTCGAACATCTCCGCGACCGTGTCGACCCGGATCACCCCAGACCGGGCGAACAGCCGGGTCACCGCGGCGGCGTCCGGGCCCAGCTCGACGGGTGCCACCGGGCCGGCGCCGGGGGCCAACGCCACCACCGGCTTGGTGCGCCCGATCCGGCGGGTCAGCCGGGCAAACTTGCGGGGATTGCCGAACGTCTCCAGGTACAGCAGGATCACGTCGGTGCCGGGGTCGTCCTGCCAGTACTGCAGCAGGTCGTTGCCGGAGACGTCGGCCCGGTTGCCGGCCGACACGAACGTCGACAACCCGAGCCCACGCCGGTCCGCCTCGGCGAGCAACGCCACGCCGAGCGCACCGGACTGGCTGAAAAAGCCGACCCGGCCGGCCGGCGGAAGCTGCGGCGCCAGCGTCGCGTTGAGCCGGATCCGAGGGTCGGTGTTGGCCACGCCGAGACAGTTCGGTCCGACCACCCGCAGCCCGGCCACGTGCGCCGTACGGATCAGTTCCCGCTGGGCGGCGGCGCCGGCCGGGCCGGACTCGGCGAAGCCGGCCGAGATGACCACGACGCCGTGGGCGCCGGCGGCGGCGGCGTCGGCGACCACGGCCGGCACCGCGTCCGGCGCCACCGCGACGACCGCCAGGTCGACCGGGTTGCCGGCGTCGGCCGCCCGACGGTGAGCGGGCAGCCCGCCGATGCGGTCCACCGCCGGATGTACCGGGACCACGTCCCCGGTGAACCCGCCGTCGCGCAGATGGCCGAGGACGGCCGCGCCGACCCCCTGGCCGGTGGCGCTGGCGCCGTAGACGGCGACTCCCCGCGGGGTCAGCAGCCGGGCGATCGACCGGGCCTCGGCGCTGTGTTCCCGGCTCCACTGCACCTGCAGGGACGCCTCCGTCGGGGCGATCGGAAAGCTCAGGTGGACCACGCCGTCGGCGTACCGGCGGCGGACCTGGAAGCCGGCGTCGGCGAAGACCCGCAGCATCGGCGCGTTGACCGGCAGCACCTCGGCGACGAACGAGGTGACGCCCTCGGATCGGGCGGCGGCGGCGAGATGCTCCAACAGCACCGAACCGACGCCCCGGCCCTGGTGGGTGTCCTCGACGACGAAGGCGACCTCGGCTTCGGCTGAGCCCGGACCCATCCGGTCGTAGCGGCCGACCGCGAAGATCCGGTCACCGGAGACCACCACGAACGCCTCCCGGTCGTGGTGGTCGACGTTGACGAAGCGCGCCAGGTCGCGGTCGGGGATCCGCGGGTACGGGGAGAAGTACCGCAGGTAGCGGGTGCGGTCGGAGAACCGGGCGTGCATCGCGACGATCGCGTCGGCGTCGTCCGGGCGGATTTGCCGCAGGTGGACGGTGGTGCCGTCGCGCAGCAGCACGTCAGCCGATCGGTCCATGGTCAGTCCCGGGGGTCGTGCGGATCGAGTCCGTGCAGGGGGAAGACGGCCCGGCGGGTCGCCATGATCGCCCGGTCGATCGGGTCCGGGTCACCGGCCGGCTGCCACGGCTGGAAGTTCAGGTCGGCCTCGTCGGTCATCCGCAGCGGGACCTGTCGGCCGGGGCAGCGGGCGGCGGCCAGCTCCCGCCACCGGGGTGGGGTCAGCGTGGCCAGGTCGATCGGCGCGCCGGTGGCGATCGCCAGCAGATGGGTCCAGGCCCGGGGCACCACCTCGACCAGCGCGTACCCGCCGCCACCGGTGGCGACCCAGCGGCCGCCGCAGTGCTCATCGGCGAGGGCCCGCAGCGCCAGGTACGCGGCCCGCTGACCGTCGACGCTGAGCCCCAGGTCGGCCAGCGGGTCGAGCCGGTGCGCGTCCGCCCCGCACTGGGTGACGAGCAGCTGCGGCCGGAAGGCCCGCAGCAGCGACGGCACCACGGCGTGGAACGCGCGCAGCCAGCCCCGGTCGGCGGTGCCGGACGGCAGCGCGACGTTCACCGCACTGCCCTGCGCGCCGGGGCCGCCCACCTCGTCGGGGAATCCGGTGCCGGGGAACAGCGCCAGCGGCGTTTCGTGCAGGCTGACGGTGAGCACCCGCGGGTCGTCGTAGAAGATCTCCTGCACCCCGTCGCCGTGATGCACGTCGATATCAACGTACGCGATGCGTTCGGCGCCGAGGTCCAGCAGCCGGGCGATCGCCACTGCCGGGTCGTTGTAGACGCAGAACCCGGCGGCCCGGCCGGGCATCGCGTGGTGCAGCCCGCCCGAGACATTGACCGCCCGCCGTACGTCGCCGCGCCAGACCGCCTCGGCGGCAGCCATCGTGGCACCGGCGACCAGCGCGCTGGCGTCGTGCATCCCGGCAAACGTCGGATTGTCGGGGGTGCCGAGGCCGTACCCGGAGAAGAACGGGTCGTCGTGCGCGACCCGGACGGCGTCGAGGTAGTCAGCCCGGTGCACCCGGGTGAGCGCCACGTCGTCGGCCGGCTCCGGGGCGCCCAGCCGCACCCCGGGGCGGTCCAGCAGGCCGTACTCGCGGGCCAACGCGATCGTCAGCTCGACCCGTACCGGGTCCAGCGGATGGTCACCGAGGTCGTACGCCAGCAGGCGTTCGTCCCAGACCACCAGCGTCGCGTCGGTACCGCCCGCCGCCCGTGTCTGGTTCGTCCCGTCCGGCAGCTGACTCGTCCCGTCCGACATCTGGCCATCGTCGCACGCACCTGCCGACCCCGTGCCCGGCCGGCAGCAGACCGGGTCAGCCGGGGTCCGCGCCGGTGGCGACCGGTCGGGCCGGGTCGGTGATCCACTCGCTCCACGATCCGGGATACAGCGCCGCATCGGTGCGGCCAACGCGGTGCAGGGCGAGCACCGTGTGCGCGGCGGTCACCCCCGACCCGCAGTACGCCGCGACCGGGTCCTGCGGGCGCAGCCCGGCACCGGTGAACCGGTCCCGCAGCGTCCCGGCGTCGCGCAGCAGCCCGGCATCGTCGAGGTGCAGCGTGGTCGGCAGGTTGACCGCGCCGGGGATGTGCCCGGCCACCGGGTCGACCGGCTCATGCTCGCCCCGGTACCGGGCGTCTACGCGGACGTCGATCAGCAGCCCACCCTGCCGGGGTAGCCGGCCGGCGGCGGCGGCGTCGAGCACCGGCATACCTCCCGGGCGTACGGTCACGTCGCCGGGCGGCGGTGCCGGCACGTCGGCGGTGACCGGTCGGCCGGCCGCCAGCCAGGCGGGGTAGCCGCCATCAAGCATCCAGGTCGGCCGGTGCCCGGCCCAGCGCAGCGTCCACCAGGCGCGGGCGGCGGCGAGACCGTCGCCACCGTCGTAGACGACGACCGGCCACCCGGCGCGCACCCCGGCTCGGCGCAACGTCCGCTGCAGCGGTGCCGGGTCGGGCAGCGGGTGCCGGCCACCGGCGCCCGGTGGGCCGCACAGGTCGGCGTCCAGGTCGACGAAGACCGCGCCGGGCAGGTGGGCGGCGACGTAGTCGTCGCGGCCCGGCGGGCCGACGAGCCGCCAGCGCACGTCCAGCAGGGTCGGCGGTCGCCCACCGGCCAGCGCGGCGGCGAGTTCGGTGACGGCGACGGTAGGGTCTGCGGTATCGAACACCATCCCAGTCAACACCATGCGGGGCTACTCCTGTCCCTTGCCGATCATCCGTTCCGGCTGGTTATCGGTGCTGCAAGGTAGGATTGAACACTGGAGGGCAGCTGACCGTGAATGATCTTGTCGATACCACAGAGATGTATTTGCGCACCATACTTGAGCTCGAGGAAGAGTCGGTGCCGCCGCTGCGTGCCAGGATCGCCGAGCGGCTGCACCAGAGCGGCCCCACCGTCAGCCAGACGGTCGCCCGGATGGAGCGCGACGGGCTGCTCACCATCGAGGACGACCGAAACTTACGACTCACCGAGCTGGGCCGGGCCCAAGCGGTCTCGGTGATGCGTAAGCACCGGCTCGCCGAGCTGCTGCTGGTCAACGTCATCGGCATGCCCTACGAGGAGGCCCACGAGGAGGCCTGCCGTTGGGAGCACGTGATGAGCGACGCGGTCGAGAAGAAGGTCTACGACCTGCTCAACCGGCCGACCCGGTCGCCGTACGGCAACCCGATCCCCGGCCTGGACGCGCTGGGTGACGGACCGACAAAGCTGACCAATCCGGACATCGGCCCGGACACCGAGCGCAATCTGGCGTTCCCCGGCCTGACCGGCACGGTCGTGGTCCGCCGGATCTGCGAGAGCGTGCAGACCAACGCCGACGTGCTCCGCCAGTTGCACGCCGCCGGGGTGGACCCAGGGGCGACGGTCACCGTCGCGCAGGAACGCGACGGGGTGACCATCGACCGGTCCGGCGACAAGATCCACCTGCCGCGCGAGGTCGCGTCCCGGGTGTTCGTCGCGGCCGCCGACCACGGTCGGTCGCTGGCCGGCGCGGCCGCCTGAGCAACCGGCGCTCCGCCGGTCGGCGCGACCGCCCTGGGCGCGACCCGGCCGGCGGTGCCCCGGCACGGCCGGCCGGTCACTTCTTGCGGTTGTCGTGCACCACCCGGGCCAGCTCGACCATCTTTGGCGCCAGCTCCACGGCGGACAGTTCGTCGTCACCGGGGGCGAACGTCCAGCGCAGGCTGATCAGTTTCGGGTCCCCGGTGATCCAGTTGACCTCCAGCGCCGCCCCGTACCCAGTGTCGGGGTCCGGCTTGACCGGGATCCAGTAGGCGGCCTTGCCGAGATCCTTGATCTCCTTGGCACCGACCGGGGCGACGTCGTCGGCGAAGACCGACGCGCTCGCCCTGGTGTCCGAGATGGAGACCATCAGGTCCGGCAGTGGCTCCTCGGCCGGCCGCAGCACGCACGACTGCGTCTTGTCGTGCTTGTTGGCCGCCGCCACCTCGAACCGGAACCCGACGGTCTGCTCGACCACGTCGAAGTCGAACACCCGGCATGCCCCGCCGGACTCGGCAGCCGGCGGACGGGGCACCTCCGGGTACGGCTCGACCGGGCTCGGCGACGGACTGGCCTGGGCCGGATCGTCCGGGGCAGGGTTCTCGGTGGCCACCGCCCGGTCGGAGCAGCCGGCGGCGAACAGCAGCAGGATCAGCCCGGCGCCGGACAGGCGCAACCGAACGCCCACAGTGACCTCCCACGGTCAGGCCGGCCGAAAAAGGCGGATTGTTCGTCGCACACCGTACGGGTTCCGCCGCCGCCGCGAAAGCCCGCCACCCGCACCGACCGCGCCGCGTAGGAATTCCCCGGAATCACCCCAAATACGGGCAGTGCCGGCAACCCTGGCCACAGCAGGTGCCCCGGTGGGCCAGGAACGCCGCGGTCAGCACGAACAGCCCGGTGCCCGGATCCAGGTAACCGGCCTCGCCGGCGTCGAGCGCTGCCGCGTGTGCGGCCAGCACCGCCGCCCGGTGCGGGTTGTCGGCCGGCAGCCGCGCCAAATGCGGTTCAGTGAGCGGGCGGTCCGCCAGCGGCAGACGCCGCCCCCGCTGCCGTGCCATGCCGGTGACCTTACGCAGGCCGCCGGTGTGGTAACACTCGTGGGTCCCACCCGCACCCGCCTGACCGAATGGACCGCCGATGACCGCGTACGCCCTGCTGATCCACCCGTCGGCGAACCGGGTGTACGCCGAGTCGGCGGTCGGGCTGGCCGCCGCTGAGCTGACCGTCTTCGGCGACAGAGCTCTCGACGGCCGGCTCGCCGACATCACGATCACCACGATCGGCGGGCTGCCGTACGTCACCTTCACCGGTGTCGATCTGACCGACCGGGACCTGTCCGTGCTGGCCAACCTGTCCGCCCGGTACGCGTTCTTCGCCCGCGACGGCGACCTGCTGCGGCCACTGGAGGTGACCGGCCGGGACCGCTTCGACAGCGACCTGATCACCATCCCGAAGTACGCCGGCAAGACCAATGAGCAGTTCACCAGACTGCTGTTGAACGTGACCGCGCTGGCCACGACCGACCGGGCCGGTGCCGCTGGGACCGGCGGGACCAGCGGGACCGCCGTTACCGTCGGAGCGGCGGCCGGGCCGCTCGGCCCGGACTCGCCGCCGCTGCGGGTCCTCGATCCGATGTGCGGCCGGGGCACCACGCTCAACCAGGCGATGATGTACGGCTGGCACGCCGCCGGGGTGGAGATCGACGGCAAGGACTTCGAGGTGTACGCCAACTTCATCCGTACCTGGTTGAAGCACAAGCGGCTCAAGCACTCGGCCGAGATCACCCCGGTGCGGCGCAACCGGGCCGTACTGGGCCGACGGCTGGCGGTCACCCTGGCGGCCAGCAAGGACGACCACCGGGCCGGGCGAATCGTCGACCTGACGATGGTGCACGCGGACACCCGCCGCAGCCGGCAGGTGTTCCGGGCCGGCAGCTTCGACGCGATCGTCACCGACGCGCCGTACGGGGTGCAGCACGGCACCCGCGGTCAAGCGGGCCGGTTGACCCGCGATCCGTTGGGTCTGCTGGCTGAGGCGTTGCCGGAGTGGGTGGCCCTGCTGCGCCCCGGCGGGGCGCTCGGTATCTCCTGGAACACCCTGGTCGCCGCCCGCGACGATCTGGCCGCGCTGCTGGTCAAGGCGGGCCTGGAAGTGGCCGACGGTCCGGGGTACGGCGGCTTCGCCCATCGGGTCGACCAGGCGATCGTCCGGGACCTGATCGTGGCCCAAAGAGCCTGACAAACGCAGATTACTGACACGATCGACAGTTCGTCAAAAACGGACAACACGATCGACAATGTGACCAGCATCACACTTTGATATTGACCGATCTCTTCATTGCTCCGCCACTCCTTGATACTTTCTGAATAGCGCATGCCGGCAAGCAGATACGCGCACCACAGGAATCACCATCCGACAATGTGTCGGCTCAGCAGAACACCGTATATCCAGCATCCGATGCCAGTGCCACAAAAACGTCGACCGGTGACCCACGGGGGGATTATCGTGACCTTCGAGCTGTGGAATCCCACTACCTACGATGCACTGCGGCGTCAACTCATCCCGTCGTTCGACCTGTTGTACGACAGCGCGTCCAGCGCGGTACAGATGTCGGTGCCGGGCCACGCACGGATCCTGGATCTGGGCGCAGGGACCGGGCTGCTCAGCGCAGCGCTGATCGCCCGCATCCCCGAAGCAACGATCACTCTCGTAGACCATTCCGAGCGGATGCTCGCACAGGCAAAACAACGGTTCAACAGTGCTCATCAAGTCAGTTTTTCCGTTCAGGGACTGATGGATCCGCTGCCGACAGGACCATACGACGCAGTTGTTTCCGGCCTAGCTATCCACCACCTCGAGCATCACGAAAAACAAACGCTGTTCGGTCGCCTACCCGGCATTTTGCGGCCGGGTGGGATCTTCGTCAACGTCGAGCAGGTCCTCGCGCCCACACCGCGACTGGAGCAGATGTACGACCGGCAGCACGAAGACCACGTACACGCCGCCGGAACGCCTGCCGACGAATGGGCGGCCGGCCGCGAACGGATGAAGCACGACATCTGCATCGACGTCGAAACTCAACTCGGCTGGCTCCGCGCCGCCGGCTTCGACACCGTGGACTGTCTGACCAAGGACTGGCGATTCGCCACCTACGCCGGGTGGCTGGCGTCGTGACCGCTGCCGGGCTCTACCAGGCCGTCCGCGAGGTGGCCAGCCGTCGACCCGAGGCCGTGGCGGTACGCACCACCGGCGGTGCGTTTGTGACGTACCGCGAACTCGTCGAGACGACCGACCGGGTCGCCGCCGGCCTCCCCGCGCACGGCGTCGCGGCTGGCGACACCGTCGCCGTGGTGCTGCGCAACAGCATCGGGTACGTCTGCCTGATCCTGGCGGTGGCCCGGCTCGGTGCCCGCTACGTACCGCTGATGGCGAACTTCGACGACGCCGGGGTGCGGACCGCTCTCGACCGGGCACGCCCCGCCCTGCTGGTCACCGACGGGCACCGCCGGATCCCCGCCGACGGCCCGGCCACTGTCGACCTCGACACGCTGACCGCCGCGACGCCCCGGCCAGAGCCCACCACGCAGCCCACCGCGGACTCCACCGCCTCGGCGGCCACCGCCATCTTTCGGCTACTGTGGACCTCCGGTTCGACCGGCTTCCCGAAGATGATGGCCTGGCGGCAGGACCGCTTCGTCGCCGAACGGCGCCGCTGGCTGGCCGACACCGGGATCCGTCCCGACGACGTCTTCTTCTGCCGTCACACCCTCGACGTGGCACACGCCACCGACCTGCACGTGTTCGCGGCACTGCTGTCCGGCGCGCAACTGGTGCTCGCCGACCCGCACGCGCCGACCGGCACGCTGCTGACCCAACTAGCCGCCCACCAGGCGACCGTGACCAGCGCCCTGCCGCAGCACTACGCCGACCTGGTCGCCGCCGCCCGGCGCCAGGGCCGGTTCCCGCTGCCGGCGCTGCGCCGCCCGCTGTGCGGTGGTGCCTATCTCAGCCCGACGATCGTCCGGGACGCCGCCGACGTGCTCGGCGTACACATCCGGCAGATCTACGGCTCGACCGAGTTCGGCCTGGCGCTGGGCAACATGGACGACGTACCGCAGACCGACACCGCCATGGTCCCGGTCCGTGGCGTCGGCACCCGGCTGGAAGCCTTCGTGCCCGGCCACCCCGACGTCGGGGAACTGGTCCTCTACTCGGACTGCACCAGCGAGGGGTACGTCGACGCACCGCAAGCCAACGCCCGTACCTTCCGCCGGCCCGAGTTCTGGACCGGGGACGTTGCCGAACGCAACCCACAGGGCGGCTACCGGATCCTGGGCCGGGTGTCCGAGACGCTGGCCACCCCCGCCGGGCCGCTGCCGGCGCCAGTGCTCGACACCGAACTCGGCGCGGCCGAGGCAGTGGCACAGGCCGTCAGTCTGGCCGTGCACCCCGGCGACTACCGCGACGCGGTCGCCGTGGCCGTCGCCCCGGCAGACGGGCACTCCGACGACGAGGCCGTCAAGGCCGTCGAGGAACTGCTCGCCCGGTACGGGCTGACCGGTTCAGTGCACCTCGTCGCCGCGATGCCCCGTACCCCGGTCGGCAAG
Organism: Micromonospora sp. LOL_014; assembly: GCF_048060245.1. Lineage (NCBI taxonomy): Bacteria > Bacillati > Actinomycetota > Actinomycetes > Micromonosporales > Micromonosporaceae > Micromonospora > Micromonospora sp. LOL_014. Next base: position 5,366 of record NZ_JBHMIP010000025.1, on the reverse strand, counting down.
ATCGACAAACCGTTGCTCCGCACGCGACTCGGGTTGGCCGGGGGCAGCCGATGACCCGGCACCTGGACCGCGGTCACGGACCGGCCCTGGTCACGCGCGGTCACGGACCGGCCCTGGTCATTGTGCCCGGGCTGGCCGCCACCGCCGAGTTCTTCTCCGCCGCGGTGGCCCGGCTCGCCACCCGGCACCGGGTGGTGGTCGTCGAACTGCCCGGACACGGCGACAACGCCACAGCCGACCGGCCGGCCAGCCTCACCCGCGCCGCCGAGGACCTGCACACCACCATCGAAGAGCTTGACCTGACCGAGGTCACCCTGCTGGGCTGGTCGCTCGGCGCGACCGTGGCCTACGGCTACCTGGAGCAGTTCGGGGCTGCCCGGATCCGGGCCCTGGTGTCGGTCGAGCAGACCCCACGGCTGCTGCGCGACCATGACTGGCCGTACGCCGCCTTCGGCAACCTCGACGCCGCCGGGGCCGACGCCGTCCTGGCCAGCGTGACCGACGACTACCCCGCCTTCGCAGCCGGGCTGGTCCGCGGCTCGTTCGCCGCCGGCACCGACCCCGACCCGACGACGCTGGCCGGCCTCATCGACGAGACCCGCCGGTGCGGCCCGGACGCCGTACGGGCGCTGCTCGCCGAGGCACTCACCGTGGACTGGCGTGACCGGCTGCGCCGGATCAGCGTACCGACGCTGCTCGTCCACGGAGCGCACAGCCAGGTCTACCCCGGCGACGTCGGCGGGTGGCTGCGCTCGGCGATACCGGCGTCCCGGCTGGAGGTGTTCACCGGCAGCGGCCATCTGCCGTTCGTCGAGGAACCTGACCGGTTCGCGGAACTCGTGTCGACCTTCGTCGACCACCCGGTGGCCACCTGAGCCATCCGCCCGGGACCCAGCCGACGCGGACCCACCGGCCGAGGACCCGCACCACACCGCAAGGGAGAGGGCATTGACCGATCGCACGGCCGCGCCCAGTACGGCGCGGCGCCTCAGCTGGATCTACCCCGACCGGGGCACCGCCTGGCTACGGCAGGCCGAGCAGGACGCGGTCTGGGGGCCGTACCAGGAAATCGCCGCCGACCTGGGCCTGGAGTTCACGGTGAACAAGCCCGAGGAGGTCGCGGTCGACGCGACCGACCCGGGCCAGCCCAGAGTCTGGCTCAACGGTGAGCCGGTCACCCCGGCCAACACCATCTTCGTCACCTCGCTTTACTCCCTGCCGCACCAGACCCAGGACGTGTGCAACCAGGTGTTCCTGTTCACCATCCTGGAACGGCTCGGCTTCTACCTGCCGATCCCACCAGCACTGTCCTACATCGGCGAGGACAAGCTGGCCAGCGTGGTGCACCTGGCCGGCAGTCCGATCCCGCTGCTGCCGACGATCCGGGTGGGCAGTGGTCGAGAGGCGATGGTCGGCCGCAGCGACGCCGCGCTCGCCGCGCTGCCGTTCCCGTTGATCGTCAAACCCGCCTACTGGGGCATGGGCCTGGGCATCTCGGTGGTACACAACATGAACGACCTGAAAGGTCTTATCGGACTCGCCGGTGGCTCGGACACCGCGTTGGTCGCCCAGCCCTACCTCAAGGTGGTACGCGAACAGCGGGTGTATGTCGTCGACGGGCAGGCACACACCGTGCTGTACGGCTACAAGGACGGCTACTGCCTGGCAGTCACCAAGGCCAGCGGCGGCCGGCACGAACGCGGCTACTCGGCTCTGCCGCCGGAGCTCGCCGGCACCGTCGCCTACGTCGCCGGACGGCTACCCACGCCGTACTTCACTCTGGACTTCCTCTTCGACGGCGAGCGGCACTGGGTGTCGGAGATCGAACTCGACGGCGCGGTCGCGTTCAACGGCATTCCCGAGCAGGACGCCGCCGCCCGGGCGATCGTGCGGGCCCGGTTCGAGGCGTACCTGGCCGGATTCGCCCGGTGGCACGCCGCTGGTGACGACCAGCCGCGTCGGCGGCCGGGATGATCGGCGCGGTGCCCTGGGACGCGCTGCGCGACCAGGCCCGACGTAACGCCGCCGCCGGTGCCCCGGCCGTGCCGGACACCGCCGCCGGACTCGCCGACCTACCGGTCACCGGACCGGACGAGATCTTCGCCGTCTCGCACGCGGTGACCCGGCGGACCGGTGCGCTACTGCTGTCCAGCGGCGGCACCACCGGGCAGCCCAAGCTCACCTACGTGGCGTACCACCAGGCCATCGACCGGCTGCTGCAGCAGTGGCGACCGCTGGTCGGCGGTGACCTCCTGCTCAACCTGTTCACCCCCGGCCGGCTGTGGGCGTCGCACTACTACATGCAGGAGCTGGCCGGACGGTGCGGCGCCGACGTGGCACCGTTCGGTCCGATCACCCCCGAGGAGGTCGACGGCTGGCTGCCGACCCTGCGTCGGCTCGGCGTCAACGCGGTCGCCGGCACCCCGACGGCCCTGGCCGACCTGGCCCGGGGCGTACTCGACGCGGGCGCGGCCACCCCGATCGCAAAAATCATCTGGATGGCCGAGCCGTGGACCGAGGAGAAGGCGACCATCGTGCGGAAGGCGTTCCCGCAGGTCCAGCTATGGGGCAACTACGGCTCGGTCGAAACGTACGTCATCGCCACGAACACCCCGGCCTGCGACCCCTCGGTGCTGCACCTGATGCCCGACCAGGTGCTCGAGCTCGACGACGCCGGCGCCCTGCTGTCCAGAGTGGGTGGCGGCTGGACGGTGCCGACCGTGCGGTACCGGCTCGGCGACCGGGTCGCGGCGGCGGCCTGCGGCTGCGGCCGGCCGGACGCGCTGCGGGTGCTGGGCCGCGCCGACGACGCCATCAAGCTGCACGGCGCGCTGGTCGGCATCGGTACGGTGCTGGACATCGTCCGCGCCGCACCAGGGGTACGCGACGCACAGCTGCTGCTGCGGCGGGCCGTCGGCGAGCGCCACTCGGTCAGCGCGGTGACCGTGCACTACACCGGAGACGCCGACCCGGCGGCGGTACGCACCCGGCTGCTGCACCAGTTCTACGATCTGGGCGTCGTCGCCCGGCACCATCCCACAGCGGTCGCTGTCGAGCAGGTGCCGCGGCTGCGCCGGGTGGACCGCACCAACAAGATCCCCCCGATGATCTGGCTGGAGCCGACCGGATGACGACCGTGAGCGAGCCAAAGCTGCTGGCCAGACTGCGCGGCAACCCGTGGGCGGTGCTGGCCGTCCTGTCGTTGGCGTACTTCCTCACCCAGCTCGACGTGGCGGTGCTCGCCGTCGCGGTGCCGAGCATCATGGCCGATCTCGACGCGTCGGCCGACCAGGTGGTGTGGTCGCTGAGCGCCTACATCTTCCTGCTGGCGATGGCCCTGATCACCGCCGGCCGGCTCGGTGACCTCTACGGTCGGCGGCGGATCTTCCTGCTCGGGGTCGCCGTCTTCACCGTCGCCAGTGTCGCGGCGGGCCTGGCCCAGGAGCCCGGCCAGCTGATCGCTGCCCGTGCGGTGCAGGGCCTCGGCGCGGCGCTACTCACCCCGCAGACCCTCGCCCTGCTGATGGAGGCGTTTCCCCCGGACCGCCGGGGCACGGCGTTCGGCATCCGGGGGGCGGTCGGCGGGATCGCCGCGATCAGCGGACCGGCCGCCGGCGGGGTGCTGGTCAGCACCCTCGACTGGCGGTGGATCTTCTGGCTGAATCTGCCGCTCGGGTTGCTGATGCTCGTGGTCGGCCGGCTCGTGCTGCCCGAGGTCGCGCAACGCGTCCGCCGCCGGCTCGACGTGCCCGGGGTGGTGCTGGCCTCGGCGGCGTTGTTCTGCCTGGCGTTCGGCATCAGCCAGGGCGAACGGTACGGCTGGAACGCCGGCATCTGGACGACGCTCGGCGTGTCCGGGCTGTTCGTGGTGGCCTTCCTCGCCCAGCAGCGCCGCCGCCAGGACCGGGAGCCGCTGGTGCCGTTCGCGCTGTTCCGGCGGCGCAACTTCCCGCTGATGAACGGCTTCTCGCTGACCACCTCCGGCACCGTCATCGGCCTGGTGCTGGTGCTGTCGCTGTACTTCCAGCAGGTGCTCGGCCTCGACGCGTGGGCCGCCGGGCTGATGATCGTGCCGGCGTCACTGTTCTCCACCCTGCTCGACCCGGTGGCCGGCAAACTCGCCGACCGGGTCCAGGGCCGCTACCTGCTGCTGGTCGGGGCGGCGGCCACTGTCGCCGGCATGGCGTGGGCGGCGATCGAGATGCGCGACGGTGCGACGTGGACGGCGTTCGTCGCCCCGATGTGCGTCATCGGTGTCGGCAACGCGTTCCTGTTCACCCCGCTGGCGGTGGTCGCGTTGTCCGACGTCGAACAGCAGCAGGCCGGCGCCGCGTCCGGGGTGCTGATCACCTCGTTGCAGATCGGTTCGATGCTGGGTGCCGCAGCCGTCGGCACCCTGCTGCACAGTCAGATCGGCGAGGTCGTCACCGTCGGGGCGGCCCGCGCGGCGATGCTGCTGCTGGCCGGGGTGGCCGTGCTGGGCGGTATCTCCTGCCTGGTCGCCGGCCCGAACCTGACCAGGACGACATCGAAACCGTGACGGCGGTCGTCCCCGACCATGAACCGTTCGACCGTCGCTGCCGGCCAGCGACGGGATCAGCTCGAGGGAACCGTCACTGTCGTCACATCGGCCCTGGGACAACCATGTGGGTTCCCTCGGCGGCAGGACAGTGACCGGTGCCCTCGTCTCCCGCCACTATAAACATATAGCGCACAGGGGGTCTTGCGGCAAGACCCGGGTCGTCGCGCACAATCGCGTTCCTACGCCAGTTCTCCGGCATTTACCGGCCGCTGGACGCTGCGTTTCTTCCGCCGACCCGAGAATGGAGCTGATCGAGGTGCGCCCGCTGACCACCAGCGCTTTCGATCTCCCCGACCGGCTGCACGCCAAGGCCGACCCGAAACTGATCGCCGACGACGAGCGGCATTTCTCGGCCGTCGCGCACCGCCTCGACCAACTGGCCACCGACCTTTCGGAGCGGCTAGACGCGGCCCGTAAGGCACCGGCCGGCGGGGGCCGGCGGGCGGTGGACCGCGACCAGGAGGTCCGCCGGCTCACCGTACGGCTGGGGGCGCTGCGCCGGTTCGGCCTCGACCTGTGCCTCGGCCGGATGGTCCCCGACGCCGGTGGCGGCACCGACGACCGTTCAGACCCGGTGTACGTCGGACGGCAGGGGCTGACCGACGACGCCGGCCGCCAACTGCTGCTCGACTGGCGCTCCCCCGCCGCCGAGCCGTTCTTCGGCGCCACCCACGCCGACCCGATGGGCCTAGCCAGCCGTCGGCGTTACCGGTGGACGATGGGCGTGGGATTACCGTGCGGTCGAGGCGCAGGCGCGTTGCGACGGGAATCGTCTGCGACCGAA
>NZ_JBHMIP010000024.1:0-123822 GCF_048060245.1 Micromonospora sp. LOL_014 | reverse complement strand
GCTGGTTGCTGGCCCGACGGGGTGCCGGCACCCCGTCGGGCCAGCAACCAGCCCTCGGCGGCTCAGCACACCCCACCGGACCCGCCGCGAGGACCACTGCACGGACCGGCGGGGACCGGGGACCGGGTGGCGGTGCTGCGGCTGCGTACCGGCCTGGCCGGTTACCTGAGCCGGGTCAGGGCCGCCCGGACCGACCCGGCCCGGCTGTTCGTCACCACCGGCGCCGTGCAGGCATTCGATTTGCTCGCCACCGCACTGCGGGAGCGCGGCGCGACGACGGTCGGCATCGAGGATCGGCGGAGTGGTGCTGGCCCCGCACCGCCGTCACGAGCTGCTCGATTGGGCCCGGCGTACCGGCGGGTTGATCATCGAGGACGGCTACGACGCCGAGTTCCGCTACGACCGGGAGCCGGTCGGTTGCCGGCAAGGGGTGGCACCGGACCAGGTGGCGTACATCGGCTCGGTCAATATGGCCCTGGTGCTGGAGCTGCCGGCCGGGGTCGACGACGCGGCGCTGGCCGTGGCCGCGGCTCGGCCCGGACCGGTGCTCGGCTATGCCGCGCATTCACCGGGCGAACTGGAGTCGCCGGTCCGGACACTCGCCGGGTTGATCGGCGCATAGCGTCGGTGGGATGGCCTAGGGTCGGTGGCATGGCGTCGTTCGTACCTCTGGCTGAACGCATCATCGACGCGCTGCTGGCCAGCGATCCGGTCCTGGCGTCGTCGGCCGGTGACCACCGCTACGACGACCGGTTGCCGGACCTGTCCGTCAATGGCGTCGCCGCCACCGCGACGATGCTGCTGGACGCTACCAACGCGCTCGCCGAGGTGGACGCGGACACACTGTCCGCCCAGGAGCGGGTGGATCACGCGATCCTGTCGTCGATCGTCGACCGGCGGCTGTTCGAGCTGACCGAGGTGCGTGCCCGGGAGTGGAATCCGCTGGTCTACAATCCGGGGCCGCTGCTGCACGGGCTGATCGCCCGCCCGTTCGCGCCGGCCGCGCAGCGGCTGACCAGCCTGGCCGGACGGCTCGGCGCCGTACCGGACGTGCTGGCCACCGCGCGCGAGACGCTGCGCGGCGTGCCGGCGATCCACGCGGAGACCGCCGCCGGCCAGTTCGCCGGCACCGCCGCGCTGGTCCGAGACCAGGTGCCGGGGCTGCTGGCCGAGGAGCCGGGGCTGCGGGACAAGGTCGAGCCGCTGGCGGCCGAGGCGGCGTTCGCGTTGGACGAGTTTGCCGGCTGGCTGCGCGACAGCCTGGACCGCGACGTCGACCGGCGGGACCCACGGCTGGGCCGGCGGCTGTGGGAGGCCCAGCTGTGGCACACCCTGGACACCGAGCTGACCGCCGCCGACGTGCTGGACCGGGCCTGGGCGAATCTGGAGCGGGTGACCGGCGAGATCCGGGCGGCGGCGGCGGAACTGACCGGTGGGCCGGCCACCGACGACACGGTACGCGCCGCGTTGGCCCGGCTGGCCGCCGAGCATCCGGACGACTCGTCCATTGTGTCGCTGGCGCAGACCGCGATGCGGGAGACCACCGAGTTCGTCGCCGCCCACGATCTGGTGTCGATGGTGGACGACCGGTGCGTGATCCAGGAGATGCCGGAGTTCGCCCGGGGCGTCGCGGTGGCCTACTGCGACCCGCCTGGGGCGCTGGAGCGAGCCGACGTGCCGACGTTCTACTGCATCGCGCCGACGCCGACGGATTGGCCCGCTGAGCGGGTCGAGTCGTTCTACCGCGAGTACAACGACCACATGGTGCGTAACCTGACCGTGCACGAGGCGATGCCGGGGCACTTCCTGCAGTTGGCGCACGCCCGCCGGTTTCTCGGCACCACCCGGGTGCGGGCGGTCGGCCGGTCCGGGCCGTTCGTCGAGGGCTGGGCGGTGTACGCCGAGGAGATGATGGTCGACGCCGGGTTCGGTGGCCTGCCGGTACGGCTGCAGCAGTTGAAGATGCAGCTGCGGATGACCATCAACGCGATCCTGGACCAGCTGACGCACTGCGCGGAGCTGCCGCAGGCCGAGGCGATGGCGCTGATGACCGGTCGGGGCTTCCAGGAGGAGGGCGAAGCGGCCGGCAAGTGGCGTCGAGCGTTGCTGACCTCCACCCAGCTGTCCACGTACTTCGTGGGCTACGCCGAGGTGGCGCAGGTGGCGGCGGCGCGGCCAGCCGGCGTACCGGCCCGGCAGTGGCACGACGCGATGCTGGCGCACGGCTCCCCGCCGCCGCGGCATCTGCCGGCGCTACAGGAATGCGGGCCGGTGCTCCGGCCTTCAGGCCGGGGGTGAAGGCCCGCGCTGGGCGGCCCGCCAGGGCCCGAGTAGTGCTCTGACCTGGCCGGTTTTGCTGCTCAATGTACTGCTTCACGATGCCCGGTGGCGGCGGCCGACGGAGCCGGCAACGTACGAGCCCGACCAGAGCTTGTTGGCCCGGTGGTAGTGGCGCACCAGGTCGGGAGGTGCGGATACCGTCGAGTTGTGGCATAGGCCAACTTGGTGTCGTGTGTTTCGTGCGGCTCCGGTAGCGGTTCCGGGGCTGTCCGGCGCCCGGCCAGCGGGTCGCGCTGGCGAAGGTGTTCGGATGCGCGCGGGTGGTGTTCAACGACGGGCTGCGCGTCCGGCGGGCCGCCCGTGGGCAGGGCCTGCCGTACGTGTCGGGACGCCGAGTTGTCGTAGTGGGTCATCACGTGGGCCAGGGCGACTCCGGAGCGGGGCGTGGCTGGGCGAGGTGTCGGCGGTGGTGTCGTGGCAGGCCCTCGCGGACCTGAACACCGCGTACCGCAACTTCTTCACCCGTGATTCCCGGTTCACGGTGCTGGACAACGGTCGTCTGCGGCCGCCGAAGATCGGCGGCCGCACGGTCCGCTGGGGCTGACGCACTTCGCGGTCATGCCGGACGGCACGAAGGCCGCCGTTTAGGGCGGCAAGGCTCTCAATGCCGATCTGACCGGCCGCCGCCCCGCTGGTGTTCGATCAGCCAGCGGGAGATCGAGTACGTTGCCGGCAGCTCGGCCGGCAGGTCGTTCAGAGCGAACCACCGGGCCTCGGCGATCTCCCGGCCGTCGACGACCGGTTCGGCGTCCGGCCCGGCGCGGGCGGTGAAACCGGCGAGCACCACGCCGGGGCCGGACATCGCCCACGGCTGGCTGCCGAAGTAGGCGATGTCGTGCACAGCCAGCCCGACCTCCTCGTCGACCTCCCGATGCACCGCCTCCTCCAGGGTTTCGCCGGCCTCGACGAAGCCGGCCACCAGCGCCCAGATCGCGGTGGCGCCGTAGGCGTGCCGGACCAGCAGCAGCTCGGCTGCGCCGACGTGGGTGGTGCGGGTGATCGCAGCCAGGACGGCGGGGGAGAGCTGCATCGGTACGTACAGATTGCAGCCGGGACAGCGGCGGGCATGCTCGCCGGGAACGTCGGCCAGTTCGGTGGCGCAACCGCCGCAGAACCGGTGGGTACGCCGCCAGGTGATCACCTGCAGAGCGCGTCCGGCGAGCGCGGCGAGTGGCTCACCCAGCTCACCGGCCATCGCCGGCCAGCTCCGCCAGCCGCCGAGCTGATCGTCGACGGCGGGCAGGCCGGCTGCCCACACCCGGGCGCCGTCCAGGCTGCCCAGCGGCACCCACTCGGTGCTGGCCGGTAGATCGGCCACCGACGGTAGTCCGCCGTTGGCGCCGACCAGCAGTCGGCGGCCGGCCACCACCAGGCACGGATCGGCCGGGTCGGCGCCCCGGCCCACCCGGGCATCGGGAACGAATCTGCTGGGCGGGGTTGGATCGCTGGGCGGGGTTGGATCGGCCACGGGCGGCCCGTTACGCGGGGCCGGGTCGACGGTCGACGGACCGCGCTCCGTGGGGGAGCGTGAAGGCGGTCTCGTCGGCAGTGTCACTGTACCGGCTTATCGCGAATTCGACGGTCTGTCCATCGACCACCCCGCTGAAACTGCCCAGCGCGCCTTCGGTGGTGACACACACGTCGAATCGGGACGCCGCCGCCCCCTGCACCTGGCTGACCTGCACACAGGTGGCGTGTCGGCCGGCGATCGTGGTGTCGTTCTGGCTCACCACGGCCGCCGGATCCAGCGCGGTGGCGTTGAGTAGCGTGATCACCACCGGTGGGGTGACCAGGCCTCCGGCGTTGGCGTCGGTGAACAGCTCCGGATCTGGTTGGGCGGACGGGGACGGCCCGCTGGTCAGGGTGCAGACCGGCGGGGAGTCGTCGGTGTCACACTCGGTGGTGGTCTCGTCGGTGACGATCAGCTTGCCGCCCGGGTAGACGTACGCCGTACGTTGTGGGGTCTGCGCCTGCACAATGCTGGCACTGGCCCCGCCGACCAGCTGGTACTCGGCCGAGTAGGTCAACGCCCTGGCCCCGTCGAGTCGGGCGGCCAGCTCGTTGACCAGGTCGGCCGGCTCGATGGTCTGGCCGGCGTCGGCGATGGTCTGGCAGCCGGCGACCAGCAGCAGCGTGCCGGCGGCGGTGGCCGCTGCGGCGCGGCGGAACCGGTTCTCCGTTGCACGCATGGTGACAGGGTGACCGATCCTGTCCACCTACCGCAAACCGATTGACATCAATGTCAGTAAATGAGATCGATGCCAGATCCGGGTGGTTCCCGACGCGTACATCCCGCGTTTCGGAAGCCAGCGCCCGCAACGTCACCGTCGCCCGATACGCTGCCACCGGAACGGTCGGCCGCACCGTCGCGGCCTTGCGGGACTTGATCACGAGGAGCGACACAGTGGCTACCATCGAGGGAATCGTCGCCAGGGAGATTCTCGATTCGCGCGGCAATCCGACCGTCGAGGTCGAAATCGGGCTTGACGACGGCACCATCGCCCGCGCTGCGGTGCCGTCCGGCGCGTCCACCGGGGCCTTCGAGGCGATCGAGCTGCGTGACGGCGACGCGGACCGTTACTCCGGCAAGGGCGTCGAGCAGGCGGTGGCCAACATCGAGGAGCGCATCGTCGACCAGCTGGTCGGTTTCGAGGCGAGCGAGCAGCGGCTGATCGACCAGAAGATGCTGGATCTGGACGGCACCGCGGACAAGTCCGGGCTGGGCGCGAACGCCATTCTCGGCGTTTCCCTGGCGGTCGCGAAGGCCGCCGCGAACAGCGCCGAGCTGAGCCTCTTCCGGTACCTCGGTGGGCCGAACGCCCACCTGCTGCCGGTGCCGATGATGAACATCCTCAACGGCGGTGCACACGCCGACTCCAACGTCGACGTGCAGGAGTTCATGATCGCCCCGATCGGCGCGCCGACCTTCCGGGAGGCGTTGCGCTGCGGTGCCGAGGTCTACCACAAGCTCAAGTCGGTGCTGAAGAAGAAGGGCCTGGCCACCGGCCTCGGTGACGAGGGTGGCTTCGCCCCGGACCTGCCCACCAACGCCGCCGCGCTGGACCTGATCGCCGAGGCGGTCGGCGCCGCCGGCTACCAGCTCGGCACCGACATCGTGCTGGCGCTCGACGTCGCCGCCACCGAGTTCTACCGCGACGGCGCGTACGTCTTCGAAGGCGCCGGCAAGACCTCCGACGAGATGGTCGCCTACTACACCAAGCTGGTCGGCGAGTACCCGATCGTGTCCATCGAGGACCCGTTGGGCGAGGACGACTGGGCTGGCTGGTCGGCGATGACCGCCGCGCTCGGCGACCGGATTCAGATCGTCGGCGACGACCTGTTCGTCACCAACCCGGAGCGGATCGCCCGGGGCATCGCCGAGCAGGCGGCGAACGCCGTTCTGGTCAAGGTCAATCAGATCGGCTCGCTGACCGAGACGTTCGACGCGGTCGAGCTGGCCCACCGCAGCAACTTCCGCTGCATGATGAGCCACCGGTCCGGTGAGACCGAGGACACCACGATCGCTGACCTGGCGGTAGCCACCGGCTGCGGTCAGATCAAAACCGGCGCACCGGCCCGCTCCGAGCGGGTGGCCAAGTACAACCAGCTGCTGCGGATCGAGGAGGAGCTGGCCGACGCGGCGCGCTACGCCGGGGCCGGTGCGTTCCCGAGGTACCGTTCCGCCTAGTAGCGTCCCGCCGGTTCGACCGGCCCGGTCCTGGTGACCGGGTCCGGTCCGACCGGTCCCGGCGCGCCGACGGTTCGACCAGCCGTCGGCGCACCCGACCGGTCCCGTACAGCCAACCGCCTGGGAGGGGTGTGACGACGGTGCCGCAACGGCGCACACCGAGTGGTCAGGGCCCGGCCCGCCGGCCGGGACAGCCCGGCCGGTCCGGCTCGCGCGGGCCACTGCGGCTCGCCGGCCGCGACAGCGGCTCCCGGGCCGACCAGCGCGGCAGAGCGACCCGGTCGGCGGGTGCCGACCGGGTCGTAGCGCCCCGCTCCGCTGCGGGCCGCTCCGGTGACCCGGGTCGCCCGGCCAGCCGGCGGCCGGCCGCCGGCCGCCGGGTGCCCGGCGGCCCGGTCAAGCGGACCACCGCGCCGCAGCCCAACCGGTTCACCGGCCGGGCGACCGTGCTGCTGGTGGTGCTGGTCGCTCTGGCGCTGGCGTACACCTATCCGGTGCGGGTCTACCTGGCCCAGCAGTCCGACATCGCCCGCATCGAGCAGGCCCAGCAGGCCCAGCGCGAGCGGATCGCCGAGCTCAACGCGCAGGCCGAGCGCTGGCAGGACCCGGACTTCATCCGGATCGAGGCGAAGCGGCGGTTCTACATGGTCTACCCGGGTGAGGTCCCGCTGCTGGTGCTGCACGATCCGGACGGTGCCGCCCGCTACTCAGGCGAGCCGGTCGAGCCGGCCGGTGAGCGCGACGGCCCGGCCGGCCCGTGGTACGACACGCTCTGGTCGAGCGTGCAGGCCGCCGACGCGGAGGGCATCTCTCGGTGAGCGAACCGGTGAACGAATCGGTGAGTGAAGCAGCCGACGAACGTGATCTCGCGGCGGTCGCCGCGCAGCTCGGCCGGCCGCCGCGCGGCACCCGGGCGGTCGCCCACCGCTGTCCGTGTCAACTGCCCGACGTGGTCGAGACGGTGCCCCGGCTCGCCGACGGCACGCCGTTCCCGACCCTGTTCTATCTCACCTGCCCCCGGGCGACATCGGCCTGCAGTCGGCTTGAATCGGCCGGACTGATGCGTAAGTACGCCGCCGAGCTGGCCGAGGATCCCGAGTTCGCCGCCGACTACCGGGCGGCGCACGAGGACTACCTCGCCCGGCGGGAGGCGATCGGCCACGTCCCGGAGATCGCCGGAGTGTCGGCCGGCGGCATGCCGGGCCGAGTCAAGTGCCTGCACGTCCACCTGGGTCACGCGCTCGCCGTCGGCCCCGGCGTCAACCCGGTCGGCGACCGGGTGCGGGAGCTGATCGGCCCCTGGTGGGCCGGCGGCCCCTGCGTACCGCCGTCGGAGTCGGACTAGGTGACCGGCGTGACGGATCCCGGATCCGAGGCCGGCCTGGTCGTCCGGCGGGCCCGGACCCGCGACGTACGAGGCATCCGCCGGCTGATTGACCTGTACAGCCCGGACCGTCGGCTGCTCAGCAAGGCTACGGTCACGCTGTTCGAGGACGTCCAGGAGTTCTGGGTCGCCGAGCAGCCGGCGGACGGGGTGATCGTCGGCTGCGGCGCGCTGCACGTGATGTGGGAGGACCTGGCGGAGATCCGTACCGTCGCGGTCGACCCGCAGTGCCGGGGCCGGCGGATCGGGCACCGGATCGTGACGGAGCTGCTCGCCGTCGCCCGTCAGCTGGGCGTGGCCCGGGTGTTCGTGCTCACCTTCGAGACCAGGTTCTTCGCCAGCTTCGGGTTCGTCGAGATCGACGGGGCCCCGGTGCCGGCCCAGGTCTACGAGCAACTGCTGCGTTCGTACGACGAGGGCGTCGCCGAGTTCCTCGGGTTGGAGCGGGTCAAGCCGAACACTCTCGGCAACACCCGGATGCTGCTGCACCTGCGCTGACGTGCACCGCACCCGCGCCCGACGGCGTCGGCCGCCGGCCCGGCAGCGGCTACGCACCCGGTACGGTGTCCGGTGTGGCGACGCGGGTGGCGGGCATCGACTGTGGCACCAACGCGGTCCGGTTGCTGATCGCGGACCTGCCGGACCCGTGGCAGCCGGCAGAATCCCGGCCCGGCCCGGTCACGGGAGCCGGTTCGCCGGCCGGGTCGGTCGCCGCGCCGCTGACCGACGTGGTTCGTCGGATGGAGATCGTCCGGCTCGGGGAAGGCGTCGACCGGACCCGCCGGCTCGCCCCGGCGGCCATCGAACGGACCCGGCAGGCCCTCACCGGGTACGCCGCCGAGCTGGCCGCGCACGGCGTCGAGCGGGTGCGGATGTGCGCCACCTCGGCCAGCCGCGACGCCGACAACGCCGCCGAGTTCGTGGCGATGGTGCAGGCCACCCTCGGAGTGACCCCGGAGGTGGTGACCGGCGACGAGGAGGCCCGGCTCACCTTCGCCGGGGCGGTCGGTGGGCTGGCCGCCACCGCGCCGGCACCGTACCTGGTGGTGGACATCGGCGGCGGGTCGAGCGAGTTCGTCGTCGGCACCGACACGGTGCACCGGGCGGTGTCGGTGGACGTCGGCTGCGTACGGATGACCGAGCGGCACCTGCGTGCCGATCCGCCGACCGCCGCCCAGATCGCCGCCGCCGGACGCGACATCGCGGCGGCGGTCGACCGGGCGCTGTCGGTGGTGCTCGGGCCGGACCGGTCCGGCCCGCCGCCGACGCTGGTCGGGCTCGCCGGGTCGGTGACCACGGTGGCCGGGATCGCGCTGCGGCTGGACAGCTACCGGGCGGACCGGCTGCACCACGCCAGGATCAGCTACGACCAGGTGGCCGAGGTGACCGCCGACCTGCTGGCCATGCCGGTCGGGCAGCGGCTGCGGATCCCGGTGATGCACCCGGGCCGGGCCGACGTGATCGCCGCCGGCGCCCTGGTGCTGCGGATCGTCATGGAACGCGCCGACGTGTCGTCGGTGGTGGCCAGTGAGCACGACATCCTGGACGGGATCTGCCTGAGCTTGCGGTGACCGGCAGACGTACCGCAGCTCACCAAGAGGCGTACGCCACCCTCCGCGCGCCTTCCCCGGCCCCACGGCGCGTGTCAGGCTACCGGACACGTGCCCCACTGCGCGCCAGCCAACGATGACTGACCGACAGGAGGACCCCCATGGGCGAGATGGTGAGCTACCGCAGCAACGGCGGGACCAGCGAGGGATACCTGGCCCTGCCACCGGCACCCGGGGAGGGCGGCGCGGCGGGCGCCGCACCTGCGGTCATCGTGATCCAGGAATGGTGGGGGCTGGTGCCGCACATCACCGCGGTCGCCGACCGGCTAGCCGAGGCGGGGTTCGTGGCCCTCGCTCCCGACCTCTACCACGGCGTACAGGCGACCGAGCCGGACGACGCCCGCCGGCTGCTGATGGGCCTGGCGATGGACCAGGCGGCCAAGGACATCGCCGGCGCCGCCGAGTACCTCGCCGGCCGGGCCGAGTCGGCGGGCGACACCGTCGGTACGGTCGGCTTCTGCGCTGGCGGTAGCCTGGCGCTCTGGTCGGCCACGCTCACCGGGCGGATCGTCGCCACCGCCGGGTTCTACCCGGCGTTGCCGTGGGAGCGGATGCGTCCCGACTGGGCGGGCTACGCCGGCAAGTCGGCGATGATCCACTGCTCGGAGCAGGACGGCACCTCCGCCGCCGACGGGATCCAGCAGGCCAAGGGCTACATTGAGGCGGCCGGCGGCGGCTGCGTAATCTACGACTACCCTGGCACCCGGCACGCGTTCTTCAATGACGACCGGCCGGAGTCGTACGACGACGACGCGTCGAAGCGTGCCTGGGCGCGGACCTTGGAGATGTTCCGGACCCGACTCGGCTGACGTCACGGCCGGCCGGCCGGTCTCGGTCTCGGTCTCGCGGTGCGCCGTCTGCTGGCCGACCGACGTCGGAAGGAGCCGTGGTGACCGGTACCGCAGCCCACGTGACCAGCGCGGCCCACGTGACCAGCGCGGCGGCGCGGGTGCCGGACCTGCCGACGCTGGACCACACGATTGCCGGCTGCCGGGCCTGCCCGAACCTGGTCGCCTGGCGGGAAGAGGTCGCCGCGACAAAGCGCGCGGCGTTTCGTGACCAGACCTACTGGGGCCGTCCGGTGCCCGGCTTCGGGCCGCCGGACGCCCGGATCGCGATCCTCGGGCTGGCACCGGCGGCGCACGGCGGCAACCGCACCGGCCGGGTCTTCACCGGCGACCGCTCCGGCGACGTGCTGTTCGCCGCCCTGCACCGCGCCGGGCTGGCCAACCAGCCGACCAGCGTCGCTGTCGATGACGGTCTGCGGCTGTCGGACACCCGGGTGGTGGCCGCCGTCCGCTGCGCCCCGCCAGCGAACCGGCCCACCCCGGCCGAACGGGACACCTGTGCGCCCTGGCTGCACCGGGAGATCGCCCTGCTGAGACCGACGCTGCGGGTGGTGGTCGCGCTCGGCGCGTTCGCCTGGGCCGCCTGGTGGCCGGCGATGACCCGGGTGTACGGGCGACGACCGCCCACACCCCGGCCGGTGTTCGGCCATGGGGCACACTGGTCGGGCGGCGGGGCGGTGCCCGACGTGCTGGGCTGCTACCACGTCAGCCAGCAGAACACGTTCACCGGACGGCTCACTCCTGCCATGCTCGACGAGGTGTTCACCGAGGTGAATCGCCTGGCGGGGCGGATTTGACCGGGCCGAGACGACCACTGGAGGACCCGAGGGGGCACCCGCCGGCAATGGATTCCGCGGCTATCCGCAGGCTGTGGCCACTCGCCGCCGTCGCCGTACTTCTCGCGCTGACCGCGGTCGCGGCGGCGAACTCCACCCTGCCGGTCGGCCGCACCGACGCCACCGTCGAACGGGACATCCCCGCGCTGCCGGACTACCAGCAGCCGCAGACGGCGCCGACGTACCAGCCGCCGCCGGACGACTTCGCCGCCGCCGACCAGCAGCAGCTTCCGTCCTGGGTTCCGCTGCTCGCCGGGGCGCTGTGCGGCCTCACCGTGCTGGTTGTCGCCGGCCTGCTGCTGTGGACCCTGCTGCGTGACGTGGTGCGGCGCCGGCCCCGGCCGAACCCGGTCGGTATCCGCCGGCGGAGCACCACAGGGCCCGGCCCGGCCAGCACCGCCGAGGTGGTCGCCGCTGTCGACGCCGGCCTGGTCGAGCTCTCCGCCGCCGACGCCGACCCGCGCCGGGCGGTGATCGCCTGCTGGGTACGGCTGGAGCAGGCCGCCGCCGCAGCCGGCACCCCCCGCCAGATCGGCGACACGTCGACCGACCTGGTCACCCGGCTGCTCGCCGGGCACGAGATCAGCGCCGAGGTGCTGTCGGCGTTCGCGGGCGTCTACCGCGAGGCCCGCTACGCCCGGCACGACGTCGACGAACGGACCCGGGAGCAGGCGCGGTGGGCGCTGCGTCGGTTGCGTACCGAGCTGACCGCCGCGGTCGGCCCCGGCGAAGGCGGGCCGGCCGGTGAGTGACCCGCAGACCAGCATCGACGACCTGCTCTACCACGACGAGGAGGCGCCGCCCCGCGAGCGTCGCGCCCCCGGCCGGGTCCGGTCCTGGCTGACGGCGCTGGCGCTGGCCGCCGCCGGCACCGCTGCCATCCTGCTCGGGCTGCGGCTGTTCGGCCTGACGGTGCCGATCGAGGCGGTCTTCGCTGGCTGCCTCGCGCTGGTGGTGCTGCGCCGCACCGTACGGTCGGTCGCCGCCCCGCCCCCGGTCAAGCTGCGCCGGGTCGGCTCCGACCCGGAGGACGGCAGCTACGTCTTCGGTGGCGAGGACGGCCTGCGGGAGGCGGTCGGCCGGTGGGAGCGCCGGCTGCGGGCCGGTCAGGGCGACGCGGGCCGGTTCGCCGAGGTGACCTTGCCGGTGCTCGGCGAGCTGGTCGACGAGCGGCTACGGCACCGGTACGGGCTGACCCGGGCCACCGACCCACAACGGGCCCGGGAGATCTGCGGGGACGAACTGTGGAACTTCCTGAACACCCCGGCTCGGCGTAAGTCGTCGGCCAAGGACTGCGCGGTGTTCGTCAGCAAATTGGAGAAGATATGAACGACGTGGTGGCAGCCCCGACCACCGAGGTCAGCCGGCTCGCGCACGCCGTACTGGACTCGGTCGGCACCGTGCTGGTCGGCAAGCGGGACGCGCTGGAGTTGGTCCTCGCCGGCATCCTCGCCGGTGGGCACGTGCTGCTGGAGGACCTCCCCGGGCTGGGTAAGACGTTGACCGCCCGGTCGTTCGCCCAGGCGTTGGGGCTGGACTTCCGTCGGCTGCAGTTCACCCCCGACCTGCTGCCGGCCGACGTCACCGGTTCGTTCCTCTACGACCAGCGCAGCGCCGACTTCACTTTCCGGGCCGGTCCACTGTTCACCAATTTGCTGCTCGCCGACGAGATCAACCGGACACCGCCGAAGACCCAGTCGGCGCTGCTGGAGGCGATGCAGGAGAAGCAGGTGTCGGTCGAGGGGGTGACCTACCGGCTGGAGGCGCCGTTCCACGTGCTGGCCACTGCCAACCCGATCGAGTACGAGGGGACCTACCCGCTGCCCGAGGCGCAGCTGGACCGGTTCCTGCTGCGGGTGTCGTTCGGCTACCCCACCCACGAGGAGGAGTGGGAGGTGCTGCGTCGGCGTATCTCCCGCCGCCAGGAGGAGACCGAACTGGCCGCCGTGGTCGACGCGGCCGGGCTGCGGGCCATGCAGGCGGCGCTGGAGAACGTGGTGGTCGAGGACTCCATCGGCCGGTACATCGTGGCCCTCACCGCAGCCACCCGGGACCACCCGTCGGTCCTGGTCGGAGCGTCGCCCCGGGGTTCGCTGGCGCTGCTGCTGCTGGCCCGGGCCAGGGCGGTGCTCGCCGGCCGGGACTTCGTCGTGCCGGAGGACGTCAAGGAGGTCGCCGCCCCCGTACTGGCACACCGGATCACCCTGCGGCCGGAGATGTGGCTGCGCCGGGTGGATCCGTCGTTCGTGGTCGGCGAGGTACTGGCGCAGACCCCGGCCCCGGCCAGCGGCGCGCTGCCCAGCTACGGCGGCGGGTTCGGCCCACCGGGCAACGCGGCGGCCGGCCGCCGCGGGGCACCGTGACCGGCGGCACCTGATGACCGCCACGCGATGGCAGCCGACCCGGGCGCTGGGCCGGGCGGTGCTGATCACCGGGCTGCTGCTGATCACCGGGGTGATCCTCGGTCGGGTCGATCTGGTCGCCCTGGCCACCCCGTTCGCGCTGGGCACCGCGTACGCGCTGCGCCGCCGGCCGGTCGCCGCGCCGGTGCTGGACCTCGGGGCGGTCGACGCCAACCTCGTCGAGGGCGGTCAGGTCGGTGCCCGGGCCGCCACCGCCAACCCGGCCGACGCCGACTACGACCTGGTGGTGGTACGCGCGTTGGTGTCGCCGTGGCTGCGCATCGACGAGGTCGGGGTGCTGGCGCCGATCTCGATCGACCCGTCACCCGGCGGCGGCCAGCTGCTGGTGCTCGAACGGTTGGCGGCGGCCCGACCCCGGCCCAGCGGTGGGGTGCCGGACCGCCCGTTCGGCCTGGCGGTGCCGACCGGCTCGGCGGCCGGTTTCGAACTGTCCGGGGTGGCGCTGCGCTGGGGCCGGCAGCCGGTCGGGCCGGTCGCCGCGCGGGCGATCGCCTGCGACGGGCTACTGTCCTGCCGGCCGGTGGTCGCCGAACCGGTCCGGGTGCCGGTCTACCCGGTGATCGACCCGTTCAACGCCGACGAGGCGATGCCCCGCGCCGCCGGGCTGGTCGGCGGGCACCGGTCCCGCCGGCCGGGGGAGGGCGGTGAACTGGCCGGGGTGCGCATCTTCGGCCCCGGCGACCGGCTGCGCCGCATCGACTGGCGGGTGTCGCTGCGGGCCCGACAGCTGCACGTCGCCGCGACCCTGTCCGACCGTGACGCCGAGGTGGTGCTGCTGCTCGACGTCCTCACCGAGGTCGGCCGCTCCGGTGGGGTGTCCGGCGGTGCGTCGGTGCTGGACACCACGGTCCGGGCGGCGGCCGCGATCGCGGAACACTA
Source organism: Micromonospora sp. LOL_014 (assembly GCF_048060245.1). Lineage (NCBI taxonomy): Bacteria > Bacillati > Actinomycetota > Actinomycetes > Micromonosporales > Micromonosporaceae > Micromonospora > Micromonospora sp. LOL_014. Next base: position 109,814 of record NZ_JBHMIP010000024.1, on the reverse strand, counting down.
CCTGCACCGCGGTGACCGGGTCTCGATGCTGGAGTATGGGCCGACGGCCCGCCGGCTCCGCCCGGCCACCGGCCGCCGGCAGTACCTGACGGTTCTGGAGTGGCTGCTCGACGTCGAGGTGCGGCCCACCCCGTACGAACCGTACGACCAGGTCTTCGGCCCGCAGCTGCTCTCCTCTGACGCGCTGGTCGTGGTGCTGACCCCCCTGGTGGACCCGCGTTCGGCGGAGATGCTGGCCCGGATGGCCCGGTCGGGCCGGATCGTCGTCGCCGTCGACACGCTGCCCACCACGGTGGCGCCGCCGCCCCGGCAGGGTCAGTGGACCGAGGTGGCGTACCGGCTGTGGCGGCTGGACCGGGAAAACACCGTCGGGCAGCTGCGCGAACACGGCGTACCGGTGGTGAACTGGGCCGGGGCTGGAAGCCTCGACCAGGTGCTACGGGACGTGGCCCGGCTGGCGTCGGCGCCGAAGGCGGTGCTGCGATGATCACCGCGACCCGGGACCGGGTGGCGGCGGTGCGCACCGGATTCACCCGGGTCACCCTCGCGCCGGTACTGCTGCGGGGCGTGGTGGCGGTCACCGCGCTGCTCGCATTCGGGCTCGCGTACCCGGCCGAAGTCTTCCTCGGCCGGGCCGGGCCGGTGCTGCTCGCCGTTGCGCTGCTGCCGGCGTTGGCGCCGCGCGGGCACGCGCCGACGGTGACGATCCTGGTCGGGATCGGCGGCTGGGTGCTCGCCACCACCTGGTACGGGACCCCGGTGCAGCTGTGGCGGCTGTCAGCGGTCGGCGCGCTGCTGTACCTGACCCACAGTCTCGCCGCGCTGGCCGCCGCCGTGCCGTACGACGTGGTGCTGGCCCCCGAGGTCGTGGTGCGCTGGTCCACCCGGGTGGCGGCGGTGCTGCTCGCCTCGGCGGTGCTGGTGGTGCTGCTGATCACCGCAGCCGGCCGGACCGCCGGCCAGCCTTTCCTGCTCGCGGTGCTGGCCGGCTTGGTGGTGGCGGTCGGCGCGGTCGCCCTGCTCGCCACCCTGGGCCGGCGCCGCTGACGTCCGGCGGCGGCCCAGCCGGCTGGCGTGCGGCGGCTCACACGGGCGTGCTCGGTCACATATCTGGCTTTCGAGGCGGCGTCAAGAGGCAACCGGGAGGAAGATGGGCTATGTGAACAGGCAACGGATTCTTGTCGTCGGTGCCGGGCATGTCGGTCTTTACGCCGCCCTGCGCCTGTCCCGCAAGATGCGCCGGGGCGAGGTCGAGGTGATCGTGGTCGACCCGCAGCCGCACATGACCTACCAGCCGTTCCTGCCGGAGGCGGCGGCCGGCAACATCTCACCCCGACATTCCGTCGTGCCGCTGCGCCGGGAACTGCGCCGCTGCCACGTGATCGCCGGGGCGGTGACCAGGATCGAACACGCCCGTAAGGTCGCCGAGGTGCAACCCATCGTCGGTCCGCCCCGGGAGATCGGCTACGACCATGTGATCGTCGCCCCCGGTTCGGTGTCCCGTACCCTGCCGATCCCCGGCCTGCGGGAGCACGGCATCGGGTTCAAGACCATCGGCGAGGCGATCTACCTGCGCAACCACGTCCTGGAACGGCTCGACGTGGCGGCGGCCACCGCCGACGAACAGGTCCGCCGGACCGCGTTGACGTTCGTCTTCGTCGGCGGCGGCTACGCCGGCATCGAGGCGCTTGCCGAGATGGAGGACATGGCCCGGGACGCGCTGCGCTACTACCCCGAGCTGAAGCCGACGGACATGCGCTGGGTGCTGGTCGAGGCGACCCAGCGGGTGCTGCCCGAGGTCGACCGGGACATGGGCGCCTACACGGTGCAGCAGCTGGTCAAGCGGGGGATGGACATCCGGTTGGACACCCGGCTGGAGTCCTGCGTCGACGGGCTGGTGCGGCTCTCCGACGGCGACAGCTTCCCGGCCGACACGATCGTCTGGACGGCCGGGGTGAAGCCGTCTCCGATGCTCGACGCCACCGATCTGCCCCGCGACGAGCGGCGGCGGATCAGCTGCCGGCCGACGCTGCAGGTCGTCGACGGCGACCGGACGGTCAACGGGGCGTGGAGCGCCGGTGACTGCGCCGCGGTGCCGGACCTGACCGGTCCGCCCGGGGCGTACTGCTCGCCGAGCGCCCAGCACGCGGTGCGCCAGGCCCGGACGATGGCCGACAACATCCTGGCGGTGGTCCGTGGGCGGCAGCCGGTCGAGTACCGGCACAAGCACGCCGGCAGCGTGGCCAGTCTCGGCCTGCACAAGGGCGTCGCCCAGGTGTACGGGATCAAGATGACCGGGCTGCCGGCCTGGTTCATGCACCGTACGTACCACATGAGCCGGATCCCGTCGCTGAACCGTAAGGTGCGGGTGATCGTTGACTGGACACTCGCGCTGGTGCTCAAGCGTGAGGTGGTGGCGCTCGGGCAACTGCACGACCCGCGTGAGGAGTTCCTCGGGGCGACCCCGCAGCTCAACCAGCCAGGTGCCGCGCCGGCCCGGGTCAGCTGACCGGCCAGGTCCAGGCGTCGGCCACCCGCTGGCCCGGCCCGAGCAGGTCCTCGGTGGTCTGCCGCAGCTCGGCGGCGTGCGTGGTGCCGTCCATCAGCACCACGCAGTCGGCACCCCAACGGGTCAGGTCACGACGGGACCGGGCACGTTCCTCGTCGGTGATTTCCGGCACCTCGCCGGTCCGGGCCACCTCGGCGAGGATCTTCGACGTCGGCAGCTTGAACGTGCCCATCGAGGCGTCGCCACCCGGGGCGTACGGGCCGATGAAGAACCCTTCCGGCATGCCGAAGTCGATCGTCGTCGCGGTGGCCCAGGCCATCGGCCACGGCTGCGGCGGGGTGGCGGGCGGCACCGGCACCAGCACGCCGCCGGACGGTACGCAGCTCCGCCAGTGGCCGCCGACGATGAACTCCGGCAACGGGTCGCGGTCCATCGCCGGCAGCGGGGCCGGCACGACCGGGAGCAGCGCCACCGCGACGACGGCTGGGACGGCCAGCCGGGCCGGTCGCCAGCCGAGCCGCAACGCCCGGTCGACGGCGAGGGTCAGGATGACGGCGATCAATGGGATCACCGCGAGGGCGAACCGCATCGGCAGCGCGCCGTCCACCACCGGCATCCCGTCGAGCAGGGCGTACGGCCCCGGTACGCCGGTCTTGGCGCCGTCGACGACGATCCGTGGACCGAGTGAGAGCCCCGCCATCAGCAGCGTCCCGGCGGCGCAGGCGACGACCACCGGCCGCCGGATCAACCAGGCGGTGGCGGCGGCCGTGACCAGCAGCAGCGGCCAGCCGAGGAAGGTGTTGTACTCGGCCGGTCCGGTGGTCAGCTCGGCGGCGGCCGCCGAACCGGCCACCGACAGCTCGGACACCGCCGGCCAGCTGGCCAGATCGGCCGAGAAGTACGCCGGGTCGAACACGCCGTCGGAGACGCTCTGCGGCCCGGCGAACTGGAACCACAGCGGGTACCCGAGCAGCACCACGCCGACGGCCACGGCGACCAGCATCCCGGCGACGAAGTTCGGCAGGATCCGCCACACGTACCGGGGTGCGGTCGCGGCGAACGCCGCCGCCATGATGATCAGCGTGACCGCGGTGAGGAAGAGTACCTCCTCGCCGACGAACACCTGGACCGCGACGACCACCCCGAGCCAGCCGCCGGAGGTGACGATCCGGCGGCGGTCGGGCCGGCCGGCCGGCCCGAGGATCCGCCCGTCGGGTGTCGAGCCGGTCGGATCGGCGGCCCGCATGATCCGGATGAGCAGCCACATCATGACCGGGATCAGCCACAGCGCGGTCATGTGCAGGTGGCTGTTGCTCTGCGAGACCATCCCGGGGGCGAACCCGCAGAACGCGCCGCCGGTAGCGGCGGCCAGCCGGCGAGCGCCGAGGGGCCGGGAGAACAGGAAGTAGAACGCGATCGCGCTGGCGGCCAGGTTGCCGGCGACCAGCAGCGCGAAGCTCACCGGTGCGCCGAAGAGCACGGTGACCGGGGCCATCAGGAAGCCGAGCGCGATGACCGTCGTGTTGGCCATCAGATTCACCCCGTCCGGGGCGTTCAACCGGTCGCTGAGCAGACCGAAGTCGCCGAACAGGACCCGCGCGTCGCTGGCCAGGAACCACTCGTACAGGGTCTGGTCCTCCGGGTTGAAGGCCAGCAGGTGGGCACCGGGCGCGGGCCAGAGCCGGTGGGTCAGCACGCCGGCGAACAGGACGAAGAACAGGCACACCACGGCGTCCACCCGGTGTCCGCGAGCCGCCGCGGCGATCCGGGACCACCGGGAGCCAACCGTCGATGGTCGGCCGGGCCGGGGCGGAACGGGGCCGGTGTCCTGCGCTGCGGTTGCTGAGCGGCTCACGGTTCGCACCCTAGTGCCGTGGGCCGGCCGGGCTGCGTCCGGCTGGGCACGACCCGCTACCGTGACATCTGCCGTCGCGTACCAACGCGTGGCGTGTCGGCGATCGGTCCGACCGGGCGCAGCCCGGCCGACCCGCCGGCCCGGGTGGTGGAATGGCAGACACGGCTGCCTTAAAAGCGGCTGCTGAAAAGCGTGCGGGTTCGATTCCCGCCCCGGGTACCTCGGTGTCCCCTGGCGCCGTTCGGGGCCCAGTGCCAGCGGCCGGAGTCCGCCTGTGACCGGCGGTCCTGCACAGCGTCGATCGAGCCGTCTACCCTTGACCTCACACCATCGTGTGACAACCCCCTGAGGGAGGCTGGACAGTGAAGACATCCAACCCGGTCCTGGCCCGGCTCGGCCAGGCGGCCGAGCGGGAGCGGGCCACCGGGTACGCCCCTGCCGGTCCCTACGGGCAGCCCGGCACCGGGCAGCCATATCCGACGCAGGCCGGCTACCCGGCCGCGCCGCCGACCGTCGCGCCGATGACGGTCGACGACGTCGTCGTCAAGACCGTCACCCTGCTCGGCATCACCGGGCTGTCGGCGGCGGCGGCCTGGATCCTGGTCCCCGACTCGCTGCTGTTCGGCGCCTGGATCGGCGCCGCGATCGTCGGTCTGGTGCTGGGGCTGGTCATCTCGTTCTCCCGGGTCGCGAACCCGGCGCTGGTGGTCACCTACGCCGTCGTCGAGGGTGTCTTCGTCGGCCTGGTCAGCAAGTTCTTCGAGGTGGTTGCCGGCTACCAGGGCATCGTCCTGCAGGCGGTGGTAGCCACCTTCGGCGTCTTCTTCCTGATGGCCGCCCTCTACAAGATGAAGGTCATCCGGGCCACCCCGAAGTTCACCCGTGGCCTGATCGCCGCGATGGTCGGTGTCTTCGCGGTCATGATGATCAATCTGGTGTTGTCGCTCTTCGGCGTCGACACCGGGCTGCGTAGCGGCGGTCCGGTCGCCATCATCTTCAGCCTCATCTGCATCGTGGTCGCCTCGCTGAGCTTCGTGTTGAGCTTCCACGAGGTCGAGGAGGGCGTCCGGCTCGGCCTGCCGCAGCGCTACTCCTGGACCGCGGCGTTCGGCATTCTGGTCAGCCTGATCTGGCTCTACATCGAGATCCTGCGCCTGCTCAGCTTCTTGCAGGGCGACGACTGACCGTCCGTCCGCGCCGCGCCGCGCCGCACTGTCGGCGCGGCGCGGCCGTCGTCGCGGGCACTAGACTGTGGCGGTGGCCGCAGCGCATCTGACCCGCCTGGTCGACCTCCTGGTCCGGCAGGTGGCCCACTGGGAACAGCCCCGATGGGCGGCGGGTGACGGCCACCGAGCGGACGAGTTCCACGACCTGGTGCAGTACCTTGCCGACCTGGGCGCGGCTGCCGAAGGGCGGCCCGGCCGGCAGGTACCCCGGCTGAGCCGGGACACCGCGCTGCCCGACCAGCTGCGGGTGGTCGCCGCCGACCTGATGCGGGCGGCACCTGACCTCGCGGTGCTCGAATCGGCGGCGGCTGCGGCGCAGCGGCTGCGCGGCCGGCTCGAAACGCTCTGACCCGCCACCGGCAACGGCCCGTCGACCGACGCCTGACCCAGGCCGGCACGGCAGTGGTCCGCGGTGGGTCAGCGGTGCGGGGCGGTGTTCGCCGCCGCGAGTACCGCCGGAAGTAGCGCGTGCGCCCAGATCCGGTAGCCGTCGGCCGACGGGTGGTAGCCGTCGTGGCAGTAGGTGTTGGGGTCGGCCCGGAACACCGCCCCGGTTTCGCCGGCCAGGTCGACCACCCTGGCGCCGGCGTCCCGGCCGGCGCGGGCCTGGGCCTGGGCGGTCCGCCGCCCGAGCAGCCCGGCGAGCTGACGCAGCGGCGGCGCGATCGCCCGGGCTGCGCCGAGATCCGGGCAGGTGCCGACCACCACCTCCGTACCGGCGCTACGTAGCCGGCGTACCGCTGCGGCGAGATGAACCGCCGACTCGCCGGGCCGACGCAGCGCGGCCGCGTCATTGGTGCCGATCAGAACGACCGCGACGTCCGGCCGTTCGCCCAGCAGCGCCCGGGCGACCTGGGTGGCCAGGTCCCGTGAGCGGGAGCCGGCCACCCCGACGCTGGACAGCAGGACCCGGCGTCTGGCGACCGCCGATCCGCCCTCGTGCTCGGCGAGCAGCCGGGCCAGCTGGCCACCGACCGTGTCGGCCACCCGGTCCACCCCCACTCCGAGGGTCACCGAGTCGCCGAGCAGCACCAGCCGCAACGGCGCCCCGCCGGCCGGACCGAGCGCCACCCGGACGACCAGGCCCAGCTCCGGCTGGGCGTACCGGCGGTGACGGGCCAGCACCGCCTCCCCGACCAGCAGCGTGGCGCTGCCCACCGCACCGGCGACGAGCGCGGCGGCGGTGACCTGGCCCATCCGTACAGCGATATTTCTCGACGTCACGGCGGTCACCTTCCGTCGGTACGGTTGCGGTCGCGCACGGATCAGTCCTGCGGTCCGGCGGTGGACAGGCCCACCCGCTGATCGGAGGATACGGCCGACTTGCGGTGGTCGCCGTCCCGATCGCCGCCCGGCGGACCGAACAACCAGTTGAGCGCGGCGGTCTGCCAGGATCGGCCGGCGAATCTCGGCCTACGCCGCAGCCGGGCCCAGCGGCCGGCCGGACCGCGTTCCCGGCCGGCCACCCGGGTGCCGCGGACCTCGGTGCCGGCGTGGCGGACGGCCTCGTGCGCGGCCTGGGGCAGCGTCCGCACCTTCTCCCGGCCGGCGACGCCACCACGCGAGGCGGTGCTGGCACCGAGCGCGCCGAGTGCCGCCGGCAGCAGGACGGCGGCGGCCATGGCGTACCCCTCGGCCGAGGGGTGGAACCGGTCCCAGGAGTAGAGCCGGCCCGGTTCGGCGGCGAACCGTGGACCGAGCAGGTCGCCGAGGGAGACCGTCCAGCCGCCCGCCTCGACCACCGCGACGGTCTGCGCTGCGGCGAGTTGTCGGCTCCACCGACGGGCCAGCCAGCGCAGTGGCGGTTTGATCGGCTTGATCGCGCCCAGATCCGGGCAGGTGCCGACGACCACCTCGGCCCCGGCCGCGCGCAGTTGCCGTACCGCGTCGACGAGGTGCCCGACCGCGACCTCCGGCGGGGTGCGGTGGGTGACGTCGTTGCCGCCGATCAGGATGACCGCGAGGTCCGGCCGTAGCTCCAGCGCCGCCTCCACCTGCGGGACCAGGCCGACCGACCGGGCGCCCACCACCGCCAGCCGGTGCAGCCGGACCGGTCGCCGCTGCCGGCGGGAGATGCCGGTGGCCAGCAGCGCGCCGGGGGTCTCCCGGGGGCGGTGCACGCCGTAGCCGGCGGCCGACGAGTCGCCGAGCACCACCAGGGTCAGCGGCGGCCCGGGCAGCCGGGAACCGTACATCCCGTCGCCGCGCGGCGGCGGTGCCTCGGCCAGCGGGATGATCCGCCGGGCCTGCTTTGCCTGCCCGTAGAGGGTGCCGGCGGTGGCCACCGCGGCCGCCGCGGCGGCACCGGCTCCGAACGCCACCAGCCGGAGGGCCCGCGTCGCCACGGTCCAGTCGGTCGGGCGTTTCCCCGCGCCACCCGTGCCCATCGCGCCCCCCGACTGCGACTCGCTGCTGCCGTCGTGCTCGGTCCTTCGAGATTATCTCGGCCCGCGGTTTCGGGCTCAGCCCGATTCTGGCCGGGGTCCACCGGCCTGGGGACGCGTGTCCGGCGACAGTTGCCGATCCCGGGCATCATGGAGGGCAGGGCGCCACGGATCGACGGCCGGGGTACGGTCGGCGGCCGGTGGGCACACACACATCCGGCAGGCCCGGTGACGAGGAGGTGGCCGCGATGGCCAGGACACTCAAGCGGGCGGCGGCGTTCGCGGCGCTGGGGCGGGCACTGACCGCAGGCGCCCGCGGTGGTCCCTCACTGGGGCGGCGGTTGGCGGCGCTGCCCCGGATGATCCGGGCCACGATGCGCGGCGACTACGACGGCGGCCTGCGGCTGGCGTTGATGACCGCTGCCGTGGCCTACGTCGCGTCCCCGTTCGACCTGGTGCCGGAGGCGATGCTGCTGATGCTCGGCATCGTCGACGACGCGCTCGTGGTGACCTGGCTCGCTGGCAGCGTGCTTGCCGAGACCGAACGGTTCCTGGACTGGGAGGCCCGGCGCGAGTCGGTGGTGCCCGGTCAGGTGGTCGGCTGACCGGCCGTGCACCAGTAGGCTGACCCCGACATACTCCACCGCCGGCAGCGGGCTGTTGTCGGCTGACGACCTCAACCCGACGATGGCGCCTCGCCGGCGTCAGTAGAAGGGCACAACGAGGTGCGTTACCACGACAGCGTTGTCGATCTCATCGGCGACACCCCGCTGGTGCGGCTGCGCAACGTCAGTGCGGGGATCTCCGCGACGGTGCTGGCCAAGGTCGAGTACTTCAACCCGGGCGGCTCGGTGAAGGACCGGATCGCGCTGCGGATGGTCGAGGCCGCCGAACAGGCCGGGCTGCTCCGGCCCGGTGGCACGATCGTCGAGCCGACCAGTGGAAACACCGGCGTCGGTCTGGCGCTGGTCGCGCAGCTGCGCGGCTATTCGTGTGTCTTCGTCTGCCCCGACAAGGTCAGCGAGGACAAGCAGAACGTGCTCCGGGCGTACGGTGCCGAGGTGGTCGTCTGCCCGACGGCGGTCGCGCCGGAGGACCCCCGCTCGTACTACCAGGTGTCCGACCGACTGGCGGCGGAGATCCCCGGCGCGTGGAAGCCGGATCAGTACGCGAATCCGGCGAATCCGCAGTCGCACTACGAGGGCACCGGGCCGGAGCTGTGGACACAGACCGAGGGGCGGATCACCCATTTCGTCGCTGGGGTGGGCACCGGAGGGACGATCTCCGGGGTGGGCCGCTACCTGAAGGAGGTGTCCGGCGGCGCGGTGCGGGTGGTCGGCGCCGACCCGGAAGGCTCGGTCTACTCCGGCGGATCAGGGCGGCCGTACCTGGTCGAAGGGGTGGGGGAGGACTTCTGGCCGCAGACCTACGACCGGTCGATCTGTGACGAAATCGTGGAGGTCTCCGACCAGGAGTCGTTCGAGTTGACCCGCCGGCTTGCCCGGGAGGAAGGGTTGCTGGTCGGTGGCTCGTGCGGGATGGCCGTCGCGGCGGCGCTGCGGGTGGCCCGCCGGGCCGGGCCGGACGACGTGGTGGTGGTGCTGCTGCCGGACGGCGGACGTGGCTACCTGTCGAAGATCTTCAACGACGAGTGGATGGCCAGGTACGGGTTCCTGGGGGTCGAGGCGGCTGAACCGACCGTCGGTGATGTGCTGACGGCGAAGCCGGGCGGCCTGCCGGAGCTGGTGCACGTGCACCCGACCGAGACGATCCGCGACGCGGTCGACTACATGCGCGAGTACGGCATCTCACAGCTGCCGGTGCTCAAGGCGGAGCCGCCGGTGGTGACCGGCGAGGTGGCCGGGTCGATCGCCGAACGGGATCTGCTGGACGCGCTGTTCAGCGGCAAGGCGCAGCTGCACGACATGATCGAGCGGCACATGGCGCAGCCGCTGCCCATGGTGGGCGGTGGCCAGCCGGTACGCGAGGCGGTGGCGCTGCTGGCCGGCACCGACGCCGCCCTGGTGCTGGTCGACGGCAAACCGCGTGGGGTGATTACCCGTCAGGACCTGCTGGCACATCTGGGAAAGTCCGGTCGATAGTCGCACAGTGTGTCCGGTTGATCGCTGGTAGCTGGGGTTGACTAGGGTCATGGAAGCGCTGCCCCGGCACGGTTCGCCACCGAGGCAGGCGACCATGGTGCTTCACCACCGCGGTGACCCTGGGCGCCCGCCAGCATCCCGGGGTCCCGCACTGTTGCCCGCCCACGCCGATCAACCGGCACGCCTCCGCCGGTTGAGCGCCTTCGGCCAGGCGTTTTCCCCCGGTTAGGGCGGGCAGTGCCGGGCGAGAGTGCGGGGCTGGACGGAACCCCCGCAGCAGCGGTCCCGTACTCTCGCCCGGCCGTCAGCCCGGTGTGCGGCGCGGCGGTCAGCCCGGTGCAGCGGCCGGTGTCGTCGGCCGAGCTGCGGCGACCGTGAGGTCGCGCGCGTAGCGCAGCTGCGGAGTCGGCACCGGCCCGAGCCAGCCGTCCCGGCCGACCCCGTCCGGGCGCCAGCCACCCGCTTCGTAGAAGTCTCGGGCCCGGTGGTTGGCTGCGTACACCCAGAGCACCGCGCGACGACACCGGCGTTCGCGCATCTTGTCGAGCGCGTCGCGGATCAACGCCCGGCCGACGCCGCGGCCCTGGTGCCCGGGATCGACGTGGATCGCGTACAGCTCACCGGTGGCCGGCTCGCCGTCCTCGTGCGGGCCGACGTAGGTGAACCCGATCAGCAGCCCCTGGTGTTCGGCGACGGTCAGGCGGTGCGTGTCACGTTCGTGGCTCCACCGCTCGATCCACCACCGCGCCGTGACGTCAGCGCCGTAGGTCTCCAGCGCGGCGTCCGGCACGATGCCCTGGTACGCACTGAGCCGGGACCGGTGGTGCAGGTGACCGACCGGGGCGATGTCGTCGAGGATGGCCGTGCGCAGGGTGACCGCCACCCGACCGAGCCTACCGGCATGAAACGACCCCCGGGGCTTCCGCGTCTTTGACGCGGGCCGGCTGGACTGGGCCGGCACCCCGGGGGTCGGGTGGCTGTCGTGGATTCGCCGCACCGCTGCCACACGGTCTCGACGATCGGAGCTGTCAAGGACAGCGGCTAGCGGGCAGCCACCTCACGAGTCCTATAGCTATACAACGCTGGACCACCTCCTTTCCCGTGTACGGCCACGCTAGCCGGCCGCTACAGCCGCCGGCAACGATTTTTCCGCCGCCGGGGCGACGGCGTGGACCCGCCCGGCCGGGGCTGCGGCGTCGCCCCGGCGGCGCGGCTCGCGGGCCAGTCCAGTCGGTGGAACCGGCGGTCGGTCGCACCCGGCTGGCCCACCACCCGAAGGTGACAAATGGTTACCTTGCCATTACTTTGAGTGGTTGATGATAATGATTGATTATGGTCTTAGTTTTGTCCGGCCTCGGGTATCGCGCCACTGGAGATCGGATGAAGTCTGCTCGGACTTGTCCAGCGCGGCCGACATCTGCCATCGTCTTTTCCAGGTGGTGTACCTACCCCTAGAACGTTGGTGTACATGGTGGTCCGTCGCTGGCATGCTGGTCGATGGGCCGCGAGGTCGGCGGGTTGTTACGCCGAATCGGGGTAGGTTCGGTCCAACGCGTCCACGCGCCATCCCCGCGGCCTCTGGTCAAGAGCGTCAGGGGCAGTCGAAGGTCAGGAAAAGCGCGGCTGAGTTTTCAGCAGGTCTTCAATACAGGTGGGCAGGCGGAATATGAGTGACATGGGTGAGACCCTGAGGAAGGCCCGGGAATCCGCTGGTGTCAGCCTGGCGAAAATGGCCGCGCTGAGCCACTTCAGCAAGGGTCATCTGTCGAACGTCGAGGCTGGGCGGCGGACAGCGACGGCCGATGTGGTGACCGCCTACGAACAGGTCTTGGGGGACCATATGCAACGTCGGGGTCTGATCACCGGACTCGCCGCCGCAGTGGTGGCACCGGCAGCCGTCTCCGAACTCATCCACTGCGGCTTCACGGCTGCGCTCGGTGACCCGGCGGCCGAGGACCAATGGCAGGAACGGGCCGCCAATCTCGGCCGGGACTACATGTCGGTAGGCGCCGGTGAGCTGCAGGACCGGATCGCCAGTGACCTCGTCGTGCTGCAACAGCAGCTCGGCACTCCGGTGATGTGGGGGCTGGCCGCCCGTTTCCTCAGCGTCTACGGCAAGACCACCGGGATGGCGCAGGAAGCAGTCCGGTGGTACCGACTTGCTGCGGTCAGCGCGGATCGCAGCGGCGACCGGACCGTGCAAGTCTGGGTCCGGGGCCGCGCCGCGCTGGCCCTCGGCTACGAGGGCGCTGCCCTCACGGCCGCGCAGGACCTGGCCGATCAGGCCCTCGCGTTGACCGACCGACCATCGCTCGGGCGGCTCAACGCGTTGATGGCCAAGGCGCACGTCGCCGGCGTCCGTGGCGACCGGATCAGCGCATTGACGCACCTGGACGAGGCCCGCCGGGTCTTCGACCTGACCGGTTCCGCCGAGCAGATCTCCGACTTCGCCGTGCCCGAGTGGCGGATGGCGATCTTCACCAGCATGCTGCTCTCCCGCCTCGGCGACTCGGCCGCGGTCGACGCCCAGGAGTGGGCGGACCGGACCCGGCCGACCAGCCTGGCCCGGTTCGCCACCCACATCGAGCTGCACCGTGGGCTGATGCTGGTCAAGTCGGGCGACCGCGTCGAAGGGCTGCGGCACGCCCGATCGGCACTGGCGAGTCTGCCACCGGCCAAGCACAGCCAGTCGCTGCGGTTGATGCTGCGGGAGGTGGAGCGGGCCGCCGCCTGATCGGCGACGGCCGGCTCCGGTTCAGTATCGGCGACGGTCGGCTTGTCAGTCGGCGCTCCGGGCGACGCCCACCGGGCAGGTCATCCCGTTCGGCCCGTGGTTGCAGTAGCCGCCGGGATTCTTGTGCAGGTACTGCTGGTGGTGATCCTCGGCGTAGTAGTACTCGCCCAGCGGCCGAATCTCGGTGGTGATCCCGTCCCGGCCGGCCGCGGCCACCACCGGAGCGAACGCCGTCCGGGAATCGGCGGCCTCGGTCGCCTGCTCGGCGTCGGTGGTGTAGATCGTCGACCGGTACTGCGTACCGACGTCGTTGCCCTGGCGCATGCCCTGCGTCGGGTCGTGGTTCTCCCAGAACACCTTCAGCAGGTCGGCGTAGCCGATCCGGGCCGGGTCGTAAACCACCTGAACGACCTCGGCGTGCCCCGTCCCGCCGGAGCACACCTCCTCGTACGTGGGATTCGGCGTCTCGCCGCCGGCGTACCCGACCGAGGTCGACACGACCCCGGGCAGTCGCCAGAACAGCCGTTCGGCCCCCCAGAAGCAGCCCATCCCGAAGACCGCCACCCGGGTACCGGCCGGCCACGGGCCGGTCAGCGGCGTACCGAGCACGGCGTGCCGGTCCGCCACCGGTATCGGCCGGTCCCGGCCGGGCAGGGCCTGCCCAGGTTCAGGCAGATTCGCTTTCATCGGTCGCAGGAACACCGTGCGACTCCTCTCGTTCGTGGCCTCTCGGACAACACCGGCGGGGGCCGGCTCGTTCCCGTCGGGGTACCCGCAGGTCAGGCGGGCATCCGTCCCACCGGCGGTGGCGCTCGGACCGATGGCCTAGCCTCGTGCCATGACATACGGGTTCGACACGGTCGCCATCCACGCCGGGCAGGAGCCGGAGGCCCGGACCGGAGCGGTCGTGCCGCCGATCTACCAGACCAGCACGTACGCTCAGGACGAGGTGGGCGCGCCCCGGGCCGGGTACGAGTACAGCCGGTCGGCCAACCCGACCCGGGACGCGCTGCAGGAATGCCTGGCCGCGATCGAGGGTGGCCGGGTCGGGCTCGCCTTCGCCAGCGGTCTGGCGGCTGAGGACACGCTGCTGCGCACCGTCTGCCGGCCCGGCGATCACGCGATCATCCCGGATGACGCGTACGGCGGCACGTTCCGGCTGTTCGCCAAGGTCGCCGAGCGTTGGGGACTGACCTGGACCGCCGCGCGGATCTCCGACGTCGACGCGGTCCGGGCAGCGGTACAACCCGGCCGTACCCGGATGATCTGGGCGGAGACCCCGACGAATCCGCTGCTCGGCATCGCCGATATCGCCGGGCTGGCCGCCCTGGCCCGTGACGTCGCGGCGCGGCTCGTGGTGGACAACACCTTCGCCTCGCCATACCTGCAGCAGCCGCTGGCGCTCGGCGCCGACGTGGTGGTCCACTCCACCACCAAGTATCTCGGTGGACACTCCGACGTGGTCGGCGGCGCGTTGGTCACCGACGATCCGGAACTCGCCGCCGAGCTGGCCTTCCACCAGAACGCCATGGGCGCGGTCAACGGACCCTTCGACGCCTGGCTTACCCTGCGCGGAATCAAGACCCTGGGCGTACGGATGGAACGGCACTGCGACAACGCCGAGCGGATCGTCGAATTCCTCGACCACCACCCGGCGGTACGCCAGGTGCTCTACCCCGGACAACGCGACCACCCCGGTCACGAGACGGCGGCCAAGCAGATGCGCCGGTTCGGTGGGATGGTCTCGTTCCGGGCGGCCGGTGGTGAGGCGGAAGCGGTGCGAATCTGCAACCGGGCCCGACTGTTCGTACTCGCCGAATCGCTCGGCGGGGTCGAATCGTTGATCGAACATCCTGGACGGATGACCCACGCTAGCGCCGCCGGCTCGCCTCTTGAAGTCCCCGGCGATCTCGTGCGACTGTCTGTCGGAATCGAAACCGTGGACGACCTGCTGGCCGACCTGGATCAGGCGCTCGGCTGAGGATCCGTCGGCGAGATCCGACGGGCGGGCCCACTCCGGGCCGGCCCGACACCCGGGCGGGTCCGGCGACGGGTCCGCACAGCGACGCGAACCGCGTACCGGCTGCCTGGAGGTGCCGTGCACGACATCGTACCGACCTGGGTCGGGACCACCGCCCGGCAGATCGCCCGGGCCGTTCGCCGGGGTGACACCTCGGCGACCCGGGTCGTTGCCGACCATCTCGATTACATCGCCCGGGCCGACCCGGAGCTGTCCGCCTTCCGAGCGGTCCGTGGCGGCGAGGCCATCGTCGAAGCGGAGAAGGTCGATGAACAGGAGGACCTGGCGAACCTGCCGCTGGCCGGGGTGCCGGTGGCCATCAAGGAGAACACCCCGGTCGCCGGGCTGCCGACCTGGCGCGGATCGGCCGCCGCGCGGACCCCGGTCGCCGAACACGACCACGAGATCGTCCGCCGGATGCGCGGTGCCGGCGCGGTCGTCGTCGGGGTCACCCGGATGCCGGAGCTCGGGCTCTGGGCGACCACCGACGACGCCACGGCAATTAGCCGCAACCCCTGGCAGCTGTCGCGTACCCCGGGCGGTTCCTCCGGTGGCGCGGCGGCCGCGGTGGCCAGCGGCATGGTGCCGATCGCACACGGCAACGACGGATTCGGCTCGATCCGGATCCCGGCTGCCTGCTGCGGTCTGCTCGGGCTCAAACCGGGCCGCGACGTGGTTCCGCGACAGCTCGGCACCGAGGACTGGTTCGGCCTCACCGAGCACGGCATCCTGACGACCTGTGTGGCGGACGCCGCGACCGGCTTCGCGGTGCTCGCTGGCCGGCGACCGGAGAAGCTTGTCCAGCCGGGCCGGCTGCGGGTGGCGGTCTCGCTCACCTCGCCGGTGGCCGGGCTGCGGGCAGATGCGGCCAACCGGGACGCGGTGGCGGCGACGTCGCGCCGGCTCACCGAGGCCGGGCACGACGTGGTCGGCACCGCGCTGCACTATCCGGCCTCGCTGGGGCTGCGGGGACTGGCCACCTGGTTCGCCGCCGCGGCCGAGGACGCCGCCGCCGGCCGGGCCGGCGGCCGGGAACTGCAACCACGGACCCGTCGGCACGTCGCGCTCGGCCGGTGGGCACAACGGCGCGGGTGCGTCCGGGAAGCCGACCGCACCGCCTGGCGGGACCGGATGACCGGGTTCTTCACCGACCAGCGCGCCGACGTGCTGCTGACGCCGGCGCTGGCCAGTACCCCGCCGGCCGCGACCAGCTGGGCGCGCCGGTCCTGGACGGCGAACATGTGGAGCTGTGTTCGGTACGCCCCGTACGCCGCGCCGTGGAACATGGCCGGACTGCCCGCGTTGGTGGCGCCGGCCGGGCTGCGCCCGGACGGCTTGCCGGTCGGGGTCCAGCTGGTCGGGCCGCCCGGCTCGGAGCTGCTGCTGCTAGCGGTGGCCGGCCAGCTGGAGATGATGGCGTCGTGGCCCCGGCACGCCCCGTCGTGGCCGAGAGTGGACAGCCCGGTATGACGGAACTGGTCGGACTGCCGGACGTCCTCGCCGCCCGGGACGTTTTGTCGGACGTGGTACGGGTGACTCCGCTGGAGCCGTCCCGCCCGTTGACCGCCCTGCTCGGCGGGCCGGTCTGGTTGAAGTGCGAGAACCTGCAGCGGGCTGGCTCCTACAAGGTACGCGGCGCGTACCTGCGGATCTCCCGGCTGACCGAGCGGCAGCGTCGGCGCGGGGTGGTCGCGGCCAGCGCCGGCAACCACGCCCAGGGCGTGGCGCTCGCCGCCGGGCTGCTGGACATCGGCGCGACGGTGTTCATGCCGACCGGCGCTCCGTTGCCGAAGGTCACCGCGACCAGAGGGTACGGTGCCGAGGTCGAGTTCGCCGGCACCACCGTGGACGAGGCGCTGGAGGCGGCCCGGGAGTTCGCCGACCGGACCGGTGCGGTGCTGATCCACCCGTTCGACCATCCGGACGTCGTCGCCGGCCAGGGCACCGTCGCGCTGGAGATCCTGGAGCAGTGCCCGGAGGTCACCACCATCGTCACTTCGGTGGGTGGCGGCGGGTTGATCTCCGGGATCGCGGTGGTGGTCAAGGCACTGCGCCCGGACGTACGGGTGATCGGTGTGCAGGCGGACAGCGCGGCCGCGTACCCACCGTCGCTGGCCGCCGGTGCCCCGGTGCGGTTGGCCGACTACCGTACGATCGCCGACGGCATCGCCGTGGGACGCCCCGGTGACCTGACGTTCGCGCATGTCAGCAAGTTGGTCGACGAGATCGTGACGGTCTCCGAGGAGGACCTGTCGCGGGCGCTGCTGATGCTGCTGGAGCGGGGCAAGCAGGTGGTTGAACCGGCCGGCTCGGCCGCGGTGGCAGCGCTGTTGTCCGGCGCGGTGCGGCCGGCCACCCCGACGGTCGCGGTGCTCTCCGGCGGCAACATCGATCCGTTGCTGCTGTTGCGGGTGATCGAGTACGGCCTGGCCGCCGCCGGCCGGTACCTGCGGTTCACCGTACGGTGCGGCGATCGGCCCGGTGAGCTGGCCGCGCTGCTGGCGCTGATCGCCGAGCAGCGGGCGAACGTGGTAGACGTCGATCATCAGCGGCGCAACCCGCATCTGCGGTTGGGTGAGGTCCAGGTCGGCCTGTCGGTGGAGACCCGCGGCCCGGAGCACTCGACCGAGCTGGTCGAGGTGCTCCGTGATCGCGGCTACCAGGTAACGTTCGCCGCCGCTGACTGACCCACCGCCGCTGTAGCGGCCGCAAACTCAGCCGGCGAAGGGCTCGAACTTGTCGACAGTGACCTTGATGTCCGCGCCGCTCGGCGCGGTGTAGGTCACCGTCTGACCCTGTCGACTGCCCAGGATGGCCTGGCCGAGCGCGGACTCCGGGCTGTAGACGGTCAGCTCGGTCGTCGAGGAGATCTCCCGGGAGCCGAGCAGGAAGGTCTCGGTGTCGGCGGGGTCGTCGTCAAAGTGGATCGTGACGACCGTGCCGGGCGCGACGCTGTCCGCGTCCGGTGCCTCGCCGACCTTGGCGGTACGCAGCAGCTCCTGCAGGTAGCGGATCCGGGCCTCCTGCTTGCCCTGCTCCTCGCGGGCGGCATGATAGCCGCCGTTCTCCCGCAGGTCGCCTTCCTCCCGACGGGCATTGATCTCGGCGGCCATCGCCGTCCGTCCGGCGATCAGCTCGTTGAGCTCGGCCTGGAGCCGGTCGTAAGCGTCCTGGGACAGCCAGGTGGTGGGCGCCTCGCGGTCGGTCGTGGACACAGACGATCTCCTTGTGGGCTTGCGGGCGGTCGAGGTCGAACTACCAACGTACCAGCGTTCCGCACCGAGGTGCCGGGGTTGCAACGGCTCGGGTGTGCCGGCCGCCGGATCGCCACCCGCATCGGCGGGTGTGGCGAGGGTCACGGTCGGCTGGTCAGTCGGCGGGTCGGCAACGTGGCACCTCGCCCAGGAACGCGACTCGTTCGGTGGCCAGCCGGTACGTGGTGCGGACTTGTCGTTCGCCCGGTTCGGCCCGGACGGTCACCTCGGACCGGCCCACCTCCGCCCCGTCCCGCGACCGGGCCCTGACCAGGCACGTCGTCGCACCGCCGG
Source organism: Micromonospora sp. LOL_014 (assembly GCF_048060245.1). NCBI lineage: Bacteria > Bacillati > Actinomycetota > Actinomycetes > Micromonosporales > Micromonosporaceae > Micromonospora > Micromonospora sp. LOL_014. The sequence continues at coordinate 91,436 of NZ_JBHMIP010000024.1, read as the reverse complement.
GGGGCACCGTGACGGCGAAGTCGATGGTGATCCCGTCCTCGGTGGCCTCGGTGTAGGTGATCACCTCGGGCTGGTGCAGCGGATCGCCGTAGAGCGTGTAGAGCCGGCCGGCGATCGCCGTCCCGACCAGCACCGCCACCGCCGTGAGCAGCGCGACGAGCCACGGCCGGCGCGCTCGGGGCGCGCGTCGCCGTCCGTACCGCCCGGGTGGGAACATGACGGCGGTCGGGGCGGTTGTGGCGGACGTGTCGGTCACCCGGGACGGAACTCCTTGGCGGACGTGTCGGTGGGGTCGGCGAGAATGGTTGACGGGCCCCATTGTCGCAGCCGGGCCCGGACGCCGCCGGCAGGGGATGTCAGGCATGGGATGAGGGAGCGTTTTCGTTGGCTGAGCAACTGCGTCTGATGGCGGTGCACGCCCATCCTGACGACGAGTCCAGCAAGGGTGCCGCGACGATGGCCCGGTACGTCGCGGAGGGTGCCCAGGTGCTGGTGGTCACCTGCACCGGCGGGGAGCGGGGCAGTGTGCTGAACCCGAAACTCGACCGGCCGGACGTGTGGGAGAACATCGCCGAGATCCGCCGGGCCGAGATGGACGCCGCCCGGGCGATCCTCGGTGTCGAGCAGGCCTGGCTGGGCTTCGTCGACTCGGGTCTGCCCGAGGGTGATCCGCTGCCGCCGCTGCCGGACGGGTGTTTCGCCCTGGAGCCGATGGAGGAGGCAGCCGGGCCGTTGGTGCGGTTGATGCGGGAGTTCCGTCCGCACGTGGTGACCACCTACGACGAGGACGGCGGTTATCCGCACCCGGACCACATCATGTGCAACCGGGTGAGCGTCGCCGCGTTCGAGGCGGCCGGTGACCCGGCGCGATACCCGGGTGTCGGTGGTGAGCCGTGGCAGCCGTTGAAGCTGTACTACTGCATGAGCTTCACCAGGGCGCGGATTCTCGCGCTGCACGAGGGGATGCTCGCGATCGGTCGGGAGTCGCCGTACCAGGAGTGGATGGACCGGTGGGAGGGGCGCCCGGACAAGGGCGACCGGATCACCACCCGGGTCGACTGCGCCGACTACTTCCCGGTTCGCGATGACGCGTTGCGCGCGCACGCCACCCAGGTCGATCCGGACGGCTTCTGGTTCCAGGTGCCGATGGAGGTGCAGCGGCAGGCCTGGCCGACCGAGGATTTCGAGTTGGTCCGGTCGTTCGTCGATAGCCCAAAGCCGGAATCCGACCTGTTTGCCGGGATTCGCGAGGGGCTCGGCCACTCCTGATCCGCCGGGCGTAACGTGTAGTCGACGTCAGCGACGCAGAGGGGTCCGATCGTGCTGAGTGCTGTCCATGTCCTGGCGGTGAACAACTTCGGGGACACCCGCAGTGGTGGTCTGGCCGGGCCGATGGGGCTGTTCCTGCTCCTGGTGCTCGCCGCCGCGACGGTGTTTCTGATCAGGAACATGAACTCCCGGCTGCGTCGGCTGCCCGAGCGGTTCGACGACGCGGCGCCGGGCAGCGGGTCGGCGGCGGCGGAACGCAATGTCCTTGATCCGACAGAAGGCGACTCGCGTCCCGGATCCCCTTTGTAAGCGCTTACGTGCGCTCTCACCAGGGACTTTTCTCCCCTCCAGCGGGCCTCCGCCGGTAAACCGGCCCAGTGGCCCCTGTTGCCGGAATCGGCTTTGGCTTAGCCTTCCGCCGGGGACCTTCAGTTCCTCCGACCGCGCGCGGAAAGGGGCGACCATGGATCGCACAACTGTCGTCCCTGGTCGTACGGAACGGACGCGAGGGATGCTCATCATGGTCGGTCGTCCGCGCCGGGCGTCGGTCCACGGCCCGGCGGTCACCGGGAGTGATCCGTGACGCCGGCGCGGACGGAACCGGCTGCGACCGCGCACCAGGCGACGATCGAAACCCTGGACGGCGGGGGCCGGTGGCGGCTGCCCGTCTTCACCGTCGCCGTTCTGGTGGCCGCCGTCGCCACCATCGCCATCGGGCTGCTCGCCGGGTCGGCCCCGCAGACGTCGGCGCTCCCGCCCCCGGCCGGATTCGCGATCGTCGCGGCGCTGCTCGGCGTCGCGCAACTCGCCCGACTGCGGTTCCGCATCGGGACCGGCACGGTCAGCTTCACCTGGGGCGAGGCCGCCCTCATCGTCGGGCTCTACGTCCTCCCGGCCGGCTGGCTGCCGGCCGCCGCCGCAGTCGGCGTTGGCATCGCCTGGACCCTGCTGTCGATCTTCTCCGAGCCCCGTACCGTGCCGGAGATCCTCCGGGTCACCGCGTCGTTGACCGTCGCCGTCGCGGCGGCCGGCGTCGCCGCCCGGGCGGTCGCCGACCCGTACGCCCAGCAGCTCACCCCACTGCTCGCCGCCGCCATGCTCCTCGGCGGGCTGGTCTATCTGCTGATCACCGCGGTCCTCGCCACGGTCGCCCTGTCACTGCGGCACGGTCGGCCGTTCGGTGCCACCCTGCTGCACGCGCTGCGCAACAAGCTGCTGATGTTCGTCGGCAACGTCCTGGTCGGGCTGGTCACGGTCGGGATGCTCGGTCACGATCCGCGCTGGCTGCTGCTGCTGCCCCCGGTGCTGTGGCTGCTACAGCAGACCTACGGCCACCGGTTGCGGATCGAGGACGAGCGTCGGGCCTGGCAGGAGTTCGCCCGGGCGACCCGGGCGCTCAACCAGCTCGACGAGCCGGCCGTCGTCGGCGCCGGAGTCGCCGGCGGGCTGGCCCTGTTCGGTGCCGAGCGGGTCGAGATCGACGTCCGGCAGGTCGACGGCAGGCTGTGGCGCTACGTCGGCGACGCCGCCGGCGGGCTGCGCCGGTCGGAGCCACCGGCCGATCCCGTCGACCCCGTCGCGGCGGCAGAGGACGTCGCGGACGACGCAACCGACCAGATGCTCGTCCACCCGCTCACGGTCGGCCGGACCGGCGTCGGTGAACTGCGGATCCACCTGCCGGCCAGCACCATGCCGAGGTCCCGGGACCGCGCCGCGCTCTCCGCCTTCGGTGACGCGCTCGCCGCAGCCCTGCACGACGCGGCGACCGAGCGGGCACTGCGCCACCTCACCGACCGGACCATGCACCGGTCGATGCACGATCCGGTGACCGAGCTGCTCAATCGGGCAGCGCTGCTCACCAAGGGGGACGCCGCTCTGCACCGGCTGGAGCACGATCATCCGGTCGCTCTGCTGCTGCTCGACATCAAGGGCTTCAAAGAGGTCAACGACACCCTGGGCAACGCCGCCGGTGACGAGCTGCTGCAGTCCGCCGCCCGGCGGCTCAGCAACCGACTCCGCCCCGGCGAGCTCCTCGGCCGGCTCGGCAACGACGAGTTCGCCCTGCTCCTGACCTCGCTGAGCCCGGCAGCGGCCGGTTGCGTCGAGCGGACCTCGCCGACCGGGGTGGCGATGCGCCGGGCCCGCGAGTTAATCGCGATGCTGGCCGAGCCGACCGAGGTCGCCGGCGTGCGGATGTCGGTCGAAGGCGCACTCGGCGTGGTGGTCGCCGGTGCCGGCACCGCCGACATCAACGAACTGCTCCGCCGGGCGAACATCGCGATGAGCCAGGCGAAGACGATCGGCGGTAGCGTCGCCGGCTACGACAGCGCGAAGGACGCCGCCAACACCGACCAGTTGGCACTGCTGGCCGAACTGCGCGCCGCGCTGGACGTCGACGACCAGCTCGAGCTGGCCCTGCAACCGGCGGTCGACCTCGCCACCGGCGGGCCGACCGGGGTGGAGGCGCTGATCCGGTGGCGGCATCCGCGACGCGGCCGGCTCACCCCGGTCCACTTCGTCAGAGCGGTCGAGGGCAGTGAACTGCTCGCCCCGTTCACCCGGTACGTCGTCGACCGGGCGTTGTCGGCCGCCGCCGAGTGGGCGGCGCACGGCATCGACGTACCGATCTCGGTCAACATCTCGGCCCGGAGCCTGCTCGACCCGCAGTTGCCGGCCGAGATCGGCGAGCTGCTGCGCCGCCACCAGGTCCCGGCCCACCGGTTGGTGCTGGAGATCACCGAGACGGTGGTGATGAGCGAGCTGGAGATCATTGACGAGGTGCTGGCCAGCCTCCGGGAGGTGGGCGTCCAGCTCGCCGTTGACGACTTCGGCACGGGGTTCTCCTCACTGGCCTTCCTGACCCGGGTCACCGTCGACGAGTTGAAGGTCGACCGGTCCTTCGTGGTCCGGATGGCCGACTCGCCACGCGACGCCGCCATCGTGCGACACACCGTCCGGCTGGGCCGGGAGATGGGCCTGCGGGTGGTCGCCGAGGGGGTGGAGACCGCCGACCAGCGGGCCACCCTGGCCGCCCTCGGCTGCGCCGCCGCCCAGGGCTACCACTTCTTCAAGCCGATGCCCGCCGACAAGGTACTCGCGGTGCTCCGGTCCCTGGCGGACTCCGCGCAGGCCCAGATCTACCCGCTGCGCGCGGACGGTGCATCGTGACCGGCGGGCCCAGCGGTGCCGTCCGGGACTGGCTGGTCTTTGACTACGGTCAGGTCATCTCGCTGCCGCAGCCGTCGGCCGCAGTGGCCGCCATGGCCCAGCTGGCCGGTTTACCGCAGGCCACCTTCGACGAGGGGTACTGGCGGCACCGGGACGCCTACGACGCCGGCTGGCCGGCCGACCGCTACTGGAGCCACGTGGTCGGTCGGCCGCTATCCGCCGACGATCCGCTCGTGGCCGAACTGGACCGGGCCGACATCGCCAGCTGGTCGCAGCTGAATCCGCGTACCGTCGAACTCGTCACCGGCCTTGCCGCCGACGGACACGGCCTGGCGCTGCTGTCCAACGCCCCCGAGTCCATCGCCACGGCGATCGACTCGGCCGACTGGGCGGCGGTGTTCCACCACCGGCTGTTCAGCTGCCGGCTGGCGTTGACCAAACCCGATCCGGCGATCTTCGCGGCGCTGCTGCACCGGCTCGGCGCGCCCGCCGACCGGGTCACCTTCGTCGACGACCGCCCGGAGAACGTCCAGGCCGCCGCCGAGGCGGGCCTCACCGCGCTGCGATACCCGGACGTTCCGGTGCCGACCCGGCGGTGAGCCGCCCACCGACTGGCTATGGTCGGAACGTGCGACCCCCACCGTCGGAGTCGTGCCACGACCCCGAGGAGCGACCCAGCGTGAACCGGCTCGGTGAGGCAACCAGCCCGTACCTGCAGCAGCATGCCGACAACCCGGTCGACTGGTGGCCGTGGTGCCCGGAGGCGTTCGACGAGGCCCGCCGCCGGGACGTGCCGGTGCTGATCTCGGTCGGGTACGCGGCCTGCCACTGGTGCCACGTGATGGCGCACGAGTCGTTCGAGGACGACGCGGTCGGGCAGTTGATCAACGACAACTTCGTCGCGATCAAAGTGGACCGGGAGGAACGCCCCGACGTGGACGCGGTCTATCTGGCCGCGACCCAGGCGATGACCGGTCAGGGCGGCTGGCCGATGACCGTGTTCGCCACCGCCGACGGCACCCCGTTCTTCTGCGGGACCTACGTCCCGCAGGCGAACTTCGTCCGGCTGCTCCACTCGGTCGGTGCCGCCTGGCGCGACCAGCGCGACGCCGTGCTGCGCCAGGGGGCCGCGGTAGCCGAGGCGGTCGGCGGCGCGCAGGCGGTCGGCGGGGCGACCACGCCGTTGACCGCCGACCTGCTCGACACCGCCGCGGCGACGCTGGGCAAGGAGTACGACCCGACGCACGGCGGGTTCGGCGGGGCACCGAAGTTCCCCCCGCATCTCAGCCTGCTCTTCCTGCTGCGGCATCATCAACGCACCGGCGCCGCCGACAGCCTGGAGATCGTCCAGCACACCTGCGAGGCGATGGCCCGGGGCGGCATCTACGACCAACTCGCCGGGGGCTTCGCCCGGTACGCGGTGGATGGCACCTGGACGGTGCCGCACTTCGAGAAGATGCTCTACGACAACGCGCTGCTGCTGCGGGTCTACACGCTGCTGTGGCGGCTCACCGGCGACCGGATGGCCGGTCGGATCGCCCGGGAGACGGTCCGCTTCCTCGCCGAGGCGCTCGCCGTACCCGGTGGCGGGTTCGCCTCCGCGTTGGACGCCGACACCGGCGGGGTCGAAGGCGCCAGCTACGTGTGGACGCCGCAGCAGCTGATCGAGGTCCTCGGCGAGGCCGACGGCCGGTGGGCGGCAGACCTGTACGGGGTGACTGGCGACGGCACCTTCGAACACGGCACCAGCGTGCTTCGGTTGGCCCGCGACGTCGACGACACGCCGCCGGAGCAGCTGGACCGGGTCCGGGCGGCGCTGCGGCGGGCCCGGTCGGGCCGGCCGCAGCCGGCCCGCGACGACAAGGCGGTGACCGCCTGGAACGGCCTGGCCGTCACCGCACTGGTCGAGTTCGCCACCGCCACCGACGCCCTGACTGGTGCCGACGCCCCGGCTGGTGCCGCAGCCGGTACCGACGGCGACGTTGAGCTGGCGGCCGAGCTGGCGGTCGCGACCGGGGCGTATCTGGCCCGTACCCACCTGGTCGGCGGGCGGCTGCGCCGGGTCTCCCGGGACGGTCTGGTCGGCGCGCCAGACGGGGTGCTGGAGGACTACGGCTGCCTCGCCGAGGCGTTCTGCGCGCTGCACCAGCTCACCGGGGAACGCCGATGGCTGGATCTCGCCGGCGAGCTGCTGGACGTCGCGTTGGCCCGGTTCGCCGCCGACAACGGCGGCTTCTACGACACCGCCGACGACGCCGAACAACTGGTCGCCCGGCCGGCGGACCCGACCGACAACGCCACCGCGTCCGGGCTGTCGGCCACCGCCGCCGCGCTCACCGGGTACGCGGCGCTGCGCGGCGCCCCGCAGTACCGGGCCGCCGCCGAGGCCGCGCTGGCCACCGTCGCGCCGGTGGTCGCCCGGCATGCCCGGTTCACCGGCTACGCCGCCGCCGTCGGCGAGGCGTTGCTCTCCGGTCCGTACGAGATCGCCGTGGTCACCGAGGACCCGACCGGTGACCCGCTGCTACGGGCGGCGCGGCGGCACGCGCCGCCCGGTGCGGTGGTGGTGGCCGGCCGTCCCGACCAGGCCGGCGTACCGCTGCTGGCGGACCGGCCGATGATCGGCGGGGCGTCGACCGCGTACGTCTGCCGGGGCTTCGTCTGCGACCGGCCGGTCACCTCCGTCGCGGACCTGGTCGCGCAGCTGGGTTAGGCTGTCGCCGCCATGGATACCCGTACCGGACTGCCCGTCGTCGGCATGGTGGGTGGTGGGCAGCTCGCCCGGATGACCCATCAGGCCGCGATCGCGCTCGGCCAGTCGCTGCGTGTGCTGGCCCGTACGCCGGAGGACGGCGCCGCCCTGGTCGCCGCCGACGTGCAGTACGGCGAGCACACCGACCTCGCCGCGCTGCGTACCTTCGCCAAGGGCTGCGACGTCGTCACCTTCGACCACGAGCACGTGCCGGGTGAGCACATCCGGGCGCTGGCCGCCGACGGGGTGCGGATCCACCCGGGGGCCGACGCGCTGCGGTGTGCCCAGGACAAGGCGGTGATGCGGCAGCGGCTGACCGAGCTGGGTGCCCCGGTGCCGCGCTGGCGGCGGATCGGCTCGGTCGACGAGCTGGCCGAGTTCGGCACCGAGGTCGGCTGGCCGGTGGTGGTCAAGACCGCGCGCGGCGGCTACGACGGCCGCGGGGTGTGGTTGCTGGACACGCCGGACGAGCTGGTCGCCGCCGGGCTCGACCCGGCCGGCCCGTCGGCCGACCCGGCAGTGGAGCTGATCGCCGAGGAGCGGGTGAAGCTGGTCCGCGAGCTGGCGGTACAGGTGGCCCGCTCGCCGTTCGGTCAGCTGGCGGTCTACCCGGTGGCGGAGACCGTGCAACGGGACGGCATCTGTGTCGAGGTGCTGGCGCCCGCTCCGGCCCTGCCGCAGTCGCGCGCTCTGGCCGCCCAGCAGCTGGCTATCGACCTGGCCAGCGCGCTCGGCGTGGTCGGGCTGCTGGCGGTGGAGCTGTTCGAGGTGCCCGGTGGCCTGGTGGTCAACGAGCTGGCGATGCGGCCGCACAATTCCGGGCACTGGACCATCGAGGGGGCCCGTACCTCCCAGTTCGAGCAGCATCTGCGGGCGGTCCTGGACTATCCGATGGGTGACACCGGGCTGACCGCCCCGGCGGTGGTGATGGCCAACGTGCTTGGCGGCGCGGATGGCGGGATGGGCATCGACGAGCGGCTGCACCACCTGTTCGCGACCGACCCCGGCGCCAAGGTCCACCTGTACGGCAAACAGGTCCGGCCGGGCCGCAAGATCGGCCACGTGACGGCGCTCGGCGAGGACCTCACCGACGTCCGGATCCGGGCCGCCCGGGCCGCCCGCTGGTTACAGGAGGGCCGATGATCGGCGTCATCATGGGCAGCGACTCGGACTGGCCGACGATGCGAGCCGCCGCCGAGGCCCTCGCCGAGTTCGACGTCGAGCACGAGGTGCGGGTGATTTCGGCGCACCGTACCCCGCACGGCATGCTCGACTATGCCGGCGCCGCCGCCGACCGTGGCCTCCAGGTGATCATCGCCGGGGCGGGCGGCGCGGCGCACCTGCCGGGCATGGTCGCCTCGGCGACCCCGCTGCCGGTGATCGGGGTGCCGGTGCCGTTGAAGCACCTGGACGGGATGGACTCGCTGCTGTCGATCGTGCAGATGCCGGCGGGCGTGCCGGTGGCCACGGTGTCGATCGGTGGCGCCCGCAACGCCGGTCTGCTGGCGGTACGGATCCTCGCCGCCACCGACCCGGGGCTGCGCGCCCGGATGCTCGCCTACCAGCAGGAGCTGGTCGAGCTGGTCGCCGCGAAGGACGCCGCGCTGCAGGCGCAACGCGGCGGCACCACCTAGCCCCAGCCGAGTCGGCCCGGCCGGGTCTCGGCGGCCGGCCTCAGCGCATGCCGCGCAGGGCGCCCCGCACCCGCTCCTGGGTCTGCCGGCGCCACTCGCTGCTGGCCCCGAGCGCCAGCAGCACCAGCCCGACCGGGATCAGCACCAGCCACGGACCGAAGAAGGTCAACGCGTGCAACGCGGTCACCGCGCTGACCACCGTACCGACCACCACCGGGGCCTGCTGCTGACTCATCGCCCCGACCAGCAGGGTGCCGACCGCACCGAGCAGCAACAGGACCTGCCGGAAACTGTTCTCCCCCGAGCTGATCACCAGTACCAGGGTGGGCAGGAACGCCGCGGCCAGTGCCGGCCCGTACGCCGTCCAACTGCTGAGGTCCGGCCGGTGCCGCAGCTCGAGGACCCCGACCAGCAGGGCGAGGACGGCGAACGGCAAGGTGTACGCCTCGGTGAGCGCCACGTCGGTGATCCGCATCAGCATCCACCAGGCGGTGATCTCGCAGCCGACCGCCAGCCAGAACAGCACCCGGCGCTCCATCGCACGGCGGCCAGGCCGGGTGGCCGTCACCCCGAGCACCGCACCCCAGGCGGCCAGCAGCCCGGCCAGATGCGCGGCCGAGTTGTACGCCAGGGCCAGCGCGAGCAGCGCGGCCGCGTAGCTGCTCCACTCGACCACCGCCGCCTCGCGTACCGCCTCGGGGTGGCTGAGCCGGGGCAGTCGGGTCGCGGACAACAGCAGGCCGGCGCCGACGGCGAGTACGCCGAACGCCGACCAGCTCGGCGGGAAACCGGCGACGAGGCCCATGGTCAGCACGAACATCTGCGCCATCACCGAGGCGAACAGCCAGCCGAGGATCCGGGCCGGCTGGCTGCGTCCGGCGTACGCGGACACCGCTCCGACGCACACCGAGCTGCCCAGCGTGAAGACGGTCAGTTGATCGTTGGCCAGCGCCCCGGCGAGTCCGGCGCCACCGGCGGCGAGGCCGATCAGGAACAGCAGCCGGCGGGCGATGCGCAGCGGCCGGTGCCGCTCGGTGTCCGGCGGCGGTTCGGTCAACGCCAGTCCGACCATGGCGACCGCGAAGACCAGTAGCGCCGCCATGGTGCCCGCCGGCCAGCCGACGCCGAACGACATCGGGGTGATCAGCAGGGTGATCGCCACGCCGGGCAGTACCACCGGAACCGCCTGGCCCGGCTGGCCGGTGTTGAACCCGGTCGCGGCCAGCGCCGCCGCGACGGTGAGCAGCAGCGCCGCGAGCACGTTCGTCGGATCCACGGCGGCGGCCGGCGGGTCGAGCAGCCTGGCCGGTGGCCCCTGCCAGATTGCGGTCAGGGTGCGGTACGGCTCGACCAGTGCGGCGGCCAGCGTCGGCGCCACCGCCGCGACGGCCAGCGCGGTGGGCAGCGCGGCGGCCGCCAACGCTCCCTTGACCGGGCTGATCGCCCACTCCTGGCCGATCTCCAGCGGCCCCGGCTGGCTCCACCGGCCGCCGAGTCCGGACCATCGACGACTCGGCCGGGACAGGTCCACCGGCGGTGGGGTGGCGGCCCGGAGCAGTTCGGCGAGTATGCCGAGCAGTGCGGCTCCGGCGGCGTACATGCCGGTCGGCAGGCTGGTCGGGAGCGAGGCGAGGGCGGTGACCGTCGCGCCGGCGGCCAACCCGACGGTGGCGTACGGCAGGTAGTGCGGGACCCGGCGGCGGACCATGGCCAGCACGGCGACGCCGAGCGCCGAGGCGGCCAACGCCCCGGTCAGCACGATCTCCGTGGTCCAGCCGAGCGCGGCGGCCAGCGCGGCGACCCCTCCGGGCAGTGCCAGCAGCGCGGCCCCGGTCGCCGCGCCACCGATCTTCGCCAGGTGCGCCGGCATCGACTCCCGGTCGGGGACGGGCGGCCCGGTACCTGCCTGGTCGGCCTGGTCGGCCTGAGCAGATCGATCGGCCAGCGTCACGGTGGCGACGACCCGGGCGAGTACCGCCACCACCACGCACGTCAGTACCACGACACCGAGCGCGGCGGCGGTGGTCCACGGACGGACCAGGCTGGCACCGATGGCGTACAGGGCGACCGCCACGGCGACGCCGGCCCGGGCGGTGGCGGCCTGTGGATCGTTGGCGGCCACCGAGACGATCCCGTACCCGATCGCGACCAGGCAGCCGACCACGATCGGCGACCACCAGGGCAGGCCGAGCGCCGCCGGGGTGCCGACGGTGGCGAGCGCGACCAGCACGCCGGCGGCGTGGAACGACCAGGGTCGGGGCAGCGCGACGGCGGCGGCCAGCGCGAGCAGCACCAGGGCCAGCGGCACCTGCCAAGAGTTGGCGGCGACCTCGGTGGACCAGGCGGTCAGGTCCGCCTGCCAGAGCTGGCCCGGAGTGGCCAGTGCCTGGACGCCGCCGGCGACCGCCGTGTAGCCGGCGAGGACGGCGATGACCCCACCGCTGACCGCGGTGCCCAGGACCGGTCCGCGTCGCCAGTGTTCGGGCAGGGCGCGTACGGCGACCGCCACCAGCAGGGTCAGCGCCGCGCTGGCCACCAGTTCGGTGCCGGGTACCACGATCGCGCTGACCCTGGCCAGCGTGCCGACCAGCGCGGCGGTGGCCGCCGCCGCGGCGTAGTCGGGGCCGTCGAGCAGCCGGTCCGCCCGCCGGCCGGCGTCGATCGAAGGCGCCATGAGCAGCAGCCCCGCGGCGACCAGCAGTCCGACGGCGACCCACACGTCGGCGATGGCCGCCCCGGGCGAGCCGAACGCCGCGGCGGTGACCGCGAGCGCCCCCAGCCCGGTGCCGATGGTCAACGGTCGGGGGATCTGCCGTTCCGCCACCTGCGCCAGCGTCGAGTAGCCGAGCGTGCCGCAGACCGCGAGGAAACCGGCGGCCAGGATCGGGGCGGTCGTCTCCTGGACGGCCAGTGCGGTCGGCCCCGGCGGCGGCACCAGAGCGGTGACGAACGCCGCCACCCCACCGGGCAGGGCGAACGCGGCCCCGCCGGCGGCCCAACCCCCGACCGCGTCCCCGGCGGGCCGGCGGCGTACCTCCGGCAGCGTCCCGGCTACGGCGATCAGTACGCCGGCGGCGGCCAGCACCAGCAGGGCGGCAGCGGTGGAGCCGGGTCGGGCCAGCGCAGCGCCCGCACCGGCGGTGCCGAGCACCGCCGCGCAGATCACGTGCACCCGGGCGGCCCGGGTGGTGTCGGTGAGGAAACCGGTGCCGGCCACCGCGACGGCGGCGAGCACCGGCAGCCACGGCGCGGCGTACCAGGGCAGGGCGAAGGACGCCGGTACGGCCAGCGCGGTCAGCGTCACGCCGACGACGGTCGCCTCGCGACGCCAGTCGACGGGCATGGCGACCGCCGCCGCGATGGTGATCAGCAGCGCGGCCAGGGCGAGCTGCCAGTCGGCGGGCCCGGCGTAGTCCACCAGGCTCTGCTGGTACCCGGCCAGGTCGGCCTGCCAGGCGGGTAACGCGGCGCGGACCGGTGCCAGCGCCGCCCGCAGCGCACCACCGGCGACGAGTACGCCGAGCACGGTCAACGCGGCCGCCGCCGCGAGCTGCGGGCCACGGCGGACCTGCTCCGGCAGGGCCCGTACGCCGATCCCGGCGACGGCGACCACGGCAGCGATCAACAACAGCGCCGGGCCCGGCAGGGCGACCGCCGCGACCCGGCTGGCCGCGCCGATGACTGCCAGGGCGAACACGCCGGCGGCCAGGTCCGGCAACGGCGGGTGGCCCAGGGTGAAGCCGCCGACGAGCCCGACCCCGGCGGCGATCAGCAGCACCGCCGCCGCGACCAGCGTGGCGGGCACCGTGTCGGCGCGCAGCACCGCCACCACAGCGAACAGCAGCGCGGCGGTGACGGCCAGCCCGTGCATGGTCCAGATCAGGTCGCGTAGCCAGAGGACGGCCGCCGTGGGTGCCGGCGGCAGCCAGCCCGGCTGTCGGCCACCGTCGCCGCCACCGGGAGGCTCGCCCTCGACGACGGCGTCGGCCTCCTCCGGCGCGCTCTCCGGCCGGTCGGAGCCGGTGCCGGACGGTGCCGGCCCGCTGGCCCGGTCGCCGGGCCGGTTGCCGCCGTCCGGTCCGGCCGGCGCGTCCGGCCGGGGTCGTGCCACCGTTGGCGGCCCGGACCGCCAGCTGGCGCCGAGCTTTCCGGAGCCGCTCAGCAGCCGGACCAGCAGCAGGTCGAGCACGGCGACCGCGGCGAGCGCCGACGCCCACCCGGCCGGCCCTCGGATCAGGTCCTGACCGAGCAGCGGCACGACCGGCTGGATCGCGAGCACCATGCCGTACCGGGGCAGCCGCAGCCCGGTCGTGGCGGCGTATCCGGCGGCGACCAGCGCGGTGACGGCGAAGGTGAGGCCGGCGAACGCCGACGGGCTGACCGGGCCGGCCCGGACGGCGTCGGTCGCCCAGATCGCGTAGCCGTCGATCGGGACTAGGACCAGCGCCACGGCGGCGATCGTCTCCGCGGTGGAGGTGAGCCCGCGGGCGGCGACCGCGGGCGGGGCCGCGAGCAGCAGTAGCGTGCCGGCGAACAGCACGCTCAGCCGGGTGACGTCGGGCAACGCGCTGTTGGCGACGGCGGCGAACACCACCACCGCCATCAACGCGCCGAGGCCGAGCAGGACGTTCTGGATCGACTGGGCGGACGCCTCCGGTCGGGTGCCGTCCGACGACAGGACCTGGGTTGGATCGTCGTCACCGGCGGCCGGCGGGTAGCCGGGCGGGCTGGAGGCGGGACGCTCAGAGCCCGGTGGTGGCCCGGTCGGTGGCGCGTCGTCGTCGGCGGCTAGGTTGGGACTCTGCCGGGGGAACTTCGGCGGGGCGGTACCCTGGTCGGCGGTCGGCGGTCGGCGCCCGGCCCGGCGGCGGACCGAGACCCGGGGCCCCGGGCCACGCCGACCGGCGGCACCGCCGGTGGACAGGATGTCCCGCTGGAAGATCGCCGCCTGCAGATCGCTGGCCATCTGCTTCTGCTCTTTGGCCAGCGCGAGTTCGCGGGCCTTCATCTCGGCGATGGACCGCTCGATGCGGGCCAGGTCCTCAGCGAACTGCGGCTGCTCGGCACCGCACCGCGGGCAGGTCGCCGCCGCCGGCACGGTTCGCCCGCACGAGGCGCAGCGGTACGGCGTACTCATGGCACCCTCCTCCACGCCCGGACCACACTGTGGACCACTTCCTACGAAGCATGCCTAAACCAAGCAACTGTTGAACAGCCCCAGGCGGCGTGGAGATCGGAGAAAAACCGGTCGTGGGTCCGTCACGGCCCCACAACCGGCCGGTTCGGCGCGGGCGGTGCCGGGCTCAGGGGCGGCCCATACCGCGGTACTGCCAGCCGGCGCCGGTCCACAACGTCGAATCGAGGCAGTTCCGGCCGTCGATCACCCGTCGGCCGGCGACCAGCTCACCCAACGCCACCGGGTCGGCGTTACGGAAGTCGGCCCACTCGGTCAGGACGCAGACCAGGTCGGCGTCGCGGACCGCGTCGACCATCGACGGTACGTAGGTCAGGTCCGGCTGGGCCCGCCGGGCGTTCTCCGTGCCTTCGGGGTCGAAGACCCGCACCTGCGCGCCGGTCTTGGCCAGCATCGCAGCCACCGCGAGCGACGGCGCGTCGCGGACGTCGTCGGAGTTGGGTTTGAAGGTCGCCCCGAGCACCGCCACCGTCGTGCCGGACAGATCCGGCCCGGCCGGCCCGGACCAGCGGCCCAGCAGCTCGGCCGCCAGCTGCACCACCCGGGACCGTCGCCGCTGGTTGATCAGATCCACCTCGTGCAGGAACCGCAACGCCTCACCCGCGCCGAGCTCCTGCGCCCGCGCCTGGAACGCCCGGATGTCCTTCGGCAGACAGCCACCACCGAACCCGACCCCGGCTTGCAGGAACCGGTTGCCGATCCGCGGGTCGTAGCCGATCGCCCGGGCCAACTGGGTGACGTCGCCGCCGGCCACCTCACACACCTCGGCCATCGCGTTGATGAACGAGATCTTCGTGGCCAGAAACGCGTTCGCCGCGACCTTCACCAGCTCGGCGGTGGCGAAGTCGGTCACTACCAACGGCACCTCCCGGTCCTCGGTGGCGGCCAGGTCGAACACCCCTTTGTGTGCGGCGTACAGCATGCCGTTGGCCCACTCGCTGCGTACCCCGACCACGATCCGGTTCGGCCGCAGCACGTCCTCGACGGCAAAGCCCTCCTGCAGGAACTCCGGACTCCACGCCACCTCGACGCTCAGGTCGGCCGAGGCGTGCTTGCCGACCAGTTGCTCGATCCACTCGGCGGTGCCGACCGGCACGGTGGACTTGCCGACGATCAACGCCTTACGGGTCAGGTGTTGGGCCAGGCCGGTGACCGCCGCCTCGACGTAGGACAGGTCCGCGCCCATCGCGCCGGCCCGCTGCGGGGTGCCCACACAGATGAAGTGCACGTCGCCGAAATCGGCGGCGGCGGCCATGTCCGTGGTGAACCGCAACCGCCCGGCGGCCAGGCTCCGCTTGAGCAACTCGTCCAGACCCGGCTCGTGGAAGGGCACCTCACCTGCGGACAGCTTGGCAATCTTGTCGGCGTCGACGTCGTAGCCGATCACCTCGTAGCCGAGTTCGGCGAAGCAGATGGCGTAGGTCGCGCCGAGGTAGCCGGTGCCGAGGAAGGTCAGGCGCGGGCGGGGGGCGCCGGACGGCGGGGTCACCGCCGCGATGGCCGGGACGGGCTGGATGTTCGGGTACGGGATGGTCACGCCTTGATTCTCCGCTCGCGCTGGCGGCGCTGTGGTCGCGTCGCACTCGGTGGTCCGGTGCCGGGGGGCTCGACACCAATCATCGTGGTTTTGACGTTCGCGGCATACCGCTTCCGTGGGGACCGACCCGGCTGGGAGCCGCCGATCGGCTGCCCGGCAGACGATAGTCCGTATGTCTGGGTGGGGGCGACCGACGTCGGCGTTACTCGCCGGTATCCTCGCACTCGAGCAGGATATCGAGGGAACACTCCAGGCGAGGGAGGGCGTGATGACGTCCGGGCCGGCGTTCGATGTCTATCAGTTACCAGAGGAGCACACGGCGATCCGGGAAGCGGTTCGGGAGGTGTGCGACGCGAAGGTCGCCCCCAACGCCGCCGAGGCCGACGAGACCGCACAGTTTCCCACCGCGTCCTACGACGCGTTACGGGCGGCGGACTTCCACGCCCCGCACGTCCCGGAGCAGTACGGCGGGGCGGGTGCCGACGCCCTCGCCACCGCGATCGTCATCGAGGAGGTCGCGCGGGCCTGCGCATCCTCATCGTTGATCCCGGCGGTCAACAAGCTCGGCACGATGCCGTTGTTGCTGGCCGGCTCGGAGCAGTTGAAGGAGCGCTATCTGCGGCCGGTGGCGTCCGGGGCGGCGATGTTCTCGTACTGCCTGTCCGAGCCGGAGGCGGGCAGCGACGCGGCGTCGATGACCACCCGCGCGGTGCGCGACGGCGACCACTGGGTGCTCACCGGGGTGAAGCGGTGGATCACCAACGCCGGTGTCTCGGAGTACTACACGGTCTTCGCGGTCACCGAGCCGGGTGCCCGGTCACGGGGGATCTCCGCGTTCGTCGTGGAGAAGTCCGACCCCGGGGTGAGTTTCGGCGCACCGGAGAAGAAACTCGGCATCAAGGGGTCACCGACCTGCGAGGTCTACCTGGACAATGTCCGGATTCCGGCGGACCGGATGATCGGCGAGCCGGGCACCGGGTTTGCCACCGCGATGCGCACCCTGGACCACACCCGGGTGACGATCGCCGCCCAGGCCGTCGGCATCGCGCAGGGCGCGCTCGACTTCGCCCGCGGGTACGTGCGGGAGCGCCAGCAGTTCGGCAAGCCGATCGCCGACTTCCAGGGCGTCCAGTTCATGATCGCGGAGATGGGCATGAAGCTGGAGGCGGCCCGGCAGATCACCTACGCCGCCGCCGCCCGGTCGGAGCGCGCCGACGCCGACCTGACCTTCTTCGGGGCGGCGGCGAAGTGTTTCGCCTCCGACGCGGCCATGGAGATCACCACCGACGCGGTGCAACTGCTCGGCGGGTACGGCTACACCCGGGACTACCCGGTCGAGCGGATGATGCGGGACGCCAAGATCACTCAGATCTATGAGGGCACGAACCAGGTGCAGCGGATCGTGATGGCGCGTCAGCTGCTGACGCCCTGACCTGACCTGAGGCCGGACCTGAGGTTCCGGGTCCGGCCTCAGCTCGGGGACTTCCCGGCATCGCCGGGACGGGCCGGCAGCACCGTCGTGGTCTCGTCGGCCTGGTCGATCCGCTCCGTCTGGTCCGACTGGCTGATCTGGGTGGTCTCGTCCGGGTCGGTGGTGGTCGGCTGGCTGATTCGGGTGGTCTCGTCCGGGTCGGTGCCGGTCCCCGCCGGACGGGGCGGTGCGAACGCCGCCGCCTGGGGCAGTACGACGGTCGGATCGTCTCGCCGGTGCCCCGGTGGGGTCAGCCGCATCGTGTCGTGCTCCGAGTCGGTCCCGGCACCCGTCGCCGATCGGGCTGGCCGCAGCGGCGGGTTGGCGGCAGCCGGGAACGCGATGGTCCGAGCCGGATCGCCGGTCGGCGGCTGGGCCGACCACGGCGACGGTCCGGCGTCGCCGCCGTATCCGCCCGGGTCGCCGTACCCGCCGGGGCCGGGCAGTGGGGCGGTCCGCGTCACGTCCTGCGGTGGTGGTCCGCCGGCATACAGCGCCACCGTCCGCTCACCCCGCCAACGACGCGGGCTGAACACGGTGGCCAACAACGGGACGGCCAGTACCACGGCGAGCCCTTCGGCCGGCGCCGTGAGGACGAAGTCCGTGCCGAGCAGCCGGCGCGGCATCGTGTCGTAGAACCCCACGATGTCGACGGTGGCCCACACCGACACTGCGACGAACGACGCCCCGGCCAGCACCGGCCCGACCGGGGACAAACGGGGTAGCAGCAACAGTGCGTACGACACCCCGCAGACCGCGAGCGCGGCCAACCCGATGAACACGTCGAGCGGTGGTTCGCTGTACGCGTCCCGTCGGGCCAGCGCGTACTCGCTCAGGCCGAGCCCGGCGAGGAACCAGATCACCGGTGCGAGGAGCAGGGACAGGATCAGCGAGCCCAGGTGCCGCATCTGACCTCCTCGCGGGGATGGTGCCTTCCGGCACGGTACCCGCCGGTCGCAACGTCACCGACGATGTTCGGTGGGTCAACTCAGCGGATCAACCGACTGGACCGGGGGATGCGCCGGGCCGGCCGTAGCCCGTCGCCGTCGGGTCGAACGTCTTTGGCCGGCGCGGCCAGTGTCGACTTCGTCTTCGTGGTCAACGACGCCGGCCAACCTGCGTCGGCCCGGTCCGGGCCGGTCGGCGCGCCGGCGGATTCGTCCGACGTCGTGGTGCTGCCGCCCGGCAGTGACCAGAGCGACGGATCGAACTCGCCGAGCGGCCGGACCGGCAACGGCTCCGCCGCCGTCGCATCGGAGCCGGCCTTGTCGCCGGAGGTGCTGTTCGCCGCGGGCCGGGACCGCCACCGCTGCCGGCTCAGCACCGCGGTGCTGAGCAGCACCCCGAGTAACGCGAGAGTGCCGTTCTCCACCGGCTGCAGCAGTACCACCGGTTCACCGAGGAGCCGCCACGGCGTACCGATACCGATCAGGTCGCGGGCACCGAACGGGTCGACGAACATCGCGACGTACGGGGTGGCCAGGGCCAGCCCGGCGGTGAGTGGACCGAGCGGGGAGAACCGTAGCGTGCCCAGCAGCCCGAGCAGCAGCCCGGCGGCGAACACGAACGCGGCCGGTGCCAGCAGGGTCGCCGGGTGGTAAGTGCCGTCGGTCACCCAGCCGGCGATGGTGCGGGCCGATGTCGTCTGGCCGACCGCGATCAGCACCCAGCACAGCGGTGCCACGGCCAGGCCGCTGAGGAGGCTCCAGAGATGACGCATGGGCAAACCGTACCGTTTCGGGCGAGGATGCTTGAGCCGGGGCGCAACGGGCGGCGAACTTTTTCCGGACGCTTCGGTATCCGTCGCAGCCTGTGCCCGTTGCGCTACCTGCCGACGACAGCTTGTGTTCACGGCACGCTCCGTTGCGCCCCGGTTGGCAGGACAATCGATCAGCGGCACCGCCGCCGGCGGCGCGCGACGTGAGCGAGGATGGAAGTGGACGGCCACACGCGGTCCGGCGACGCGGCCGTGACCCGGGGAGGAGTGTCAGTCGTGAGCGAGGTGCTGTGGTGCCCACCGGTGGACGTGCGGCAACGGACCCGGATCGGCGGATACCTGGCGTGGCTGGAGCGCACCAGCGGGCTGCGGTTCGCCGACTACCAGCAGGTGTGGCAGTGGTCGGTCGACGACCTGGCCGGGTTCTGGGGGTCGATCTGGGACTACTTCGAGGTGGTCGGCCATCAGCCGGCGGAGCAGGTGCTCGCCGACCGGCGGATGCCCGGCGCGCGGTGGTTCCCCGGTGCCCGGCTCAACTACGCCGAGCACGTTCTGCGCGCCCCCGGGCTGGCCGAGGACGCCCCGGTGGTGATCGCGCACAGCCAGACCCGAGCGCCGGTCACCCTCACCGTCGGGCAACTGCGCGACGAGGTCCGCCGGGTGCGGGCCGGGCTGCGGCGGCTCGGGGTGGGGCCGGGGGACCGAGTTGCGGCGTACGCGCCGAACATCCCCGAGACGTATGTGCTGATGCTGGCCACCGCCAGCCTGGGCGGGATCTTCTCGTCGTGCGCGCCGGAGTTCGGCACTCGCAGCGTCACCGACCGCTGGCAGCAGATCGAGCCGACGGTGCTGGTCGCGGTCGACGGCTACCGGTACGGCGACAAGGCGGTCGACCGCCGCGCCGAGGTGGCAGCGATCGCGGACGCGTTGCCGTCGGCGCGGCACCGGGTGCTCATCTCGTACCTGTCGGCTGAGCCGTCGGACGCCCCGTCGTGGGCCACCTCGACCTGGGAGGCGCTCGCCGCGCCGACCGACGAGCCGTTGGCGTTCGACGCGGTGCCGTTCGACCAGCCGCTGTACGTGCTCTACTCGTCGGGCACCACCGGGCTGCCCAAGCCGATCGTGCACCGGCACGGCGGCATCCTGCTGGAGCATCTGAAGATGCTGGCGTTGCATCACGATCTGGGGCCGGGGGACCGGTTTTTCTGGTACACCACCACCGGCTGGATGATGTGGAACTACCTTGCCTCCGGGCCGGCGGTGGGTGCGGCCATCGTGCTGTTCGACGGCAACCCGGCGGTGAGCGCCGCCCCGGGCGGCCCGGCCAGCCCGGACCTGGGCACCCTGTGGCGACTGGCCGCCGAGACCGGCGCCACCTACTTCGGCACCTCGGCGCCGTTCCTGCTGGCCTGCCGTAAGGAGAAGCTGGTGCCCCGCCAGATCGCCGACCTGTCCCGGCTGCGCGGGGTCGGCTCGACCGGGGCGCCGCTGCCGGCCGAGGGTTTCACCTGGGTGTACCGGTCGGTCGGCGAGGACCTGCAGTTGACGTCGCTGTCCGGCGGCACCGACGTGTGCACCGGGTTCGTGGGCGGCGTACCACTGTTGCCGGTGCGGGCCGGGGAGATTGCCTGCCGGTGTCTGGGCGCGCGGGTCGAGGCCCGGGCCGCCGACGGCCGGACGGTGGTCGGCGAGCTGGGCGAGCTGGTTATCACCGAGCCGATGCCGAGCATGCCGGTCGGGTTCTGGAACGACCCGGACGGCAGCCGTTACCGGCAGGCGTACTTCGACCGGTACCCGGGGATCTGGTGCCACGGTGACTGGATCACCGTCGCCGAGGACGGGAGCTGCGCGATCACCGGCCGTTCGGATGCCACCCTGAACCGGGGCGGGGTGCGGTTGGGCACCGCCGAGTTCTACTCGGTGGTGGAGGCGTTGCCGGAGGTCGCCGACTCGCTGGTGGTTCACCTGGAGGATCCGCAGGGCGGGGCGGGGGAGCTGCTGCTGTTCGTGGCATTGCGGGCCGGGGTCGGGCTGGACGACGCGCTGCGTACCCGGATCGTGCGTGAGCTGCGCTCGGCGCTGTCACCGCGGCACGTGCCGGACGGGATTCATCAGGTCGCGGCCGTGCCCCGGACGCTGTCCGGCAAGAAGCTGGAGGTGCCGGTGAAGAAGATCCTCACCGGCGTGCCTGCCGGGCAGGCGGCGGCGGCCGGGGCGTTGACCGATCCGGCGGCGTTGGCGCCGTTCATCCGGTTCGCCCAGGACCGGGAAGCGTCGGTGGGTTGACCGATTCCGCCGGGATGGCAACGCAGCGTCAGCGCAGCGCGTCTCACAGGCGTGGGTGTCTACTTCCGTTTGAAGATCACCGACACGCTCGGCGTCCGGGTCGAGGGGGCGCACGCCTTCAACCCGTTGGCCGGGATCACCCGGACGTTCTGGTACCGGCTGCCGACTGACTGGGTGGTGGACGGCGCGGTGCCGCGACAGCGGCGCGAGATGCTGGTCGACCGGCTGTATGGCCCGGGCTGGCGGGACGGCAATCCGGACGGGTCCCGGTACATCATCCTCGGCGTGCAGGAGAAGCTGCTCAGCGACGGTGAGGCGGCGGGCAAGCCGTGGCTGGCCGATCGGGCCGGGTTCTACGTGTGCGCGCCGGACGGCGAACTGCGGGAAGTGGTGCCCCGCGAACTCTGACCGGCCCCGATCGTCCGGCGGTGCCGACGACGACCACTCAGGTCAGGACCAGATCGACCTTTTCGCTGTCCACCCGCCCGTCGAGTCGCTGCCGGTCGAGGTTGCGGCAGAGCACCATGGTCGCCTCGGCGGCCAGCGGCGCCAGCAGCCAGTCGGTCGGGTCCGGGTACCGGTCGCAGTCGACCAGGACCCGGGCCCCGGCCCCGATGCCCAGCTCCGCGCCGCGCCGGCGGGCCCGGCCAGCCAGCTCCGGGTCCTGTCGGTCGACCGCCGGGTACGGGGTGAAATGGTCGCCGTGGCCGCGTACCTCGGTGATGTAGTCGGTCCAGCCGGGCGGCAGTTCCCGGGCGGGTGCCGCCATCGGGGCGAGGCTGAGCAGGTAGCGCTCGCCGGCGGGCCGCCGATCGACCTCGGGCACCGCCGGCGGGCTGGCGAAGAGCACTTCCGCAGCCGGGGTGCCGGGCCCGGCGGCCGGGGCGGTCCGTACCACCAGCGCGGCCGACCAGCAACCGAGCAGGACGCCGGCGGTCTGCCAATGGGCCGGCAACGCGACGTCGGCGTGGTCGCCGGCGGCCGCGCCGGCCCCGTCCACCACCAGGTTGGCGGTCTTGGCCACCCAGTTGGCCAGCGTCGCACCGGACAGCTCGGCCCGGTCGCCGGTCGCGTCGTCGTACCAGGTGAGCAGGGGCCGTGTCGGGTCCGCAGCGACGGCGACCGCGAGCAGCCCGGCCAGGTTGTTGGTCATCGGGGCTGAGCGTAGCGCCGTCACTGTACGTACACGCTGTCACCGGGTGGTCTCGCCCCGCTGATCGTTGGCGGCGCGGTTCGCCGCGCCGCGTTTTCGGTCGCGTCGTCGACACGGCGGACGGCGTCGGGCGGCGTAGTCTTGGCACACGTGTCGTTCTTCACAACCCTCCACCACCCCCTTAGAGGAGTTGCCCAGTGACCGCCGGTCGACCGCCCCGCGTACTCATCGACGCCACGAGCGTGCCCACCGACCGCGGTGGCGTCGGTCGATACGTTGACGGCCTGCTGGGGGCCCTCGGTGCGCTCATCGGCAGCGGCGTCGAGCTCTCCGTCGTAGCGCTGCGTACAGATGTCGAGCGGTACACCCGGATGTTGCCGGCCGCCGACGTGATCGCTGCGCCGGCCGCCGTCGCGCATCGCCCGGCCCGGCTGGCCTGGGAGCAGACCGGGTTGCCGCTGCTCGCCCAGCAGACCGGTGCTGACGTGCTGCACTCGCCGTACTACACCTGTCCGATGCGGGCTGGATGTCCGATAACGGTAACCGTGCACGATGCGACGTTCTTCACTGAACCGGAGCACTACGACAAGTCGCGGCGAACCTTCTTCCGTAGCGCGATCAGGACCTCGCTGCGCCGGGCCAGTCGGGTGATCGTGCCCAGCAAGGCCAGCCGTGACGAGCTGATCCGGCTACTCAACGCCGACCAGGCCCGG
Organism: Micromonospora sp. LOL_014; assembly: GCF_048060245.1. NCBI lineage: Bacteria > Bacillati > Actinomycetota > Actinomycetes > Micromonosporales > Micromonosporaceae > Micromonospora > Micromonospora sp. LOL_014. Next base: position 68,542 of record NZ_JBHMIP010000024.1, on the reverse strand, counting down.
ATCGACGTGGCGTACCACGGCGTCGACTGCCGCGCCTTCCACGTGCCCAGTGACGAAGAGAAGGCTCGGGTGCGGGCCCGGCTCGGACTGACCGGCACCGACTACATCGCGTTCCTCGGTGCCAAGGAGCCGCGTAAGAACGTGCCCAACCTGATCCGGGGTTGGGTTCGCGCGGTGCAGGACCGGCCCGAGCCGCCCGCGCTCGTGGTCGCCGGCGGGCAGGGCCACGACGACGAGATCGACCGTGCCGTCACCGACGTCCCCGCCCACCTGCGGCTGCTGCGTCCCGGCTACCTGCGCTACGCCGACCTGCCCGGTTTCCTCGGCGGTGCCCTCGTCGCCGCCTACCCGTCCTACGGGGAGGGCTTCGGCCTGCCGATCCTGGAGGCGATGGCCTGCGGTACTCCGGTGCTGACCACGCCCCGGCTGTCGCTGCCCGAGGTCGGCGGTGACGCGGTCGCCTACACCAGCGAGGATCCGGACCGGATCGCCGCCGACCTGGTGGCGTTGCTCGACGACGAGTCCCGCCGGCACGCGTTGGCCAAGGCCGGGGTGGACCGGGCCAAGGAGTTCACCTGGGCATCCAGCGCCGAGGTGCACGTGGCGGCGTGGAGCCGGGCCGCCAGCATGAACCGGGTCGCCTGGTGACCCGACCACTACCTACCGGTACGGGTAGGTTTCCGCCATCTCGTCGGGTGGCGTGCCCGTGCCGGGCATGATGTGCTGATGCTCTTCGCCGTTATTCCGGCGGGTGGCAGCGGCACCCGACTGTGGCCGCTGTCCCGCGCCGGTAACCCTAAATTCCTGCACCCCCTCACCGGCACCACCGCCTCACTGCTGCAGGCGACCGTCGCACGGCTGGCGCCGCTGACCGATCCGGAACGGATACTGGTGGTGACCGGTGCGGCGCACGCCGCAGCGGTCGCCCGGCAGTTGGCGACGGTGCCGGAGGAGAACGTGCTCGTCGAGCCGTCGCCCCGGGACTCCTGCGCGGCGATCGCCCTCGCCGCCGCGGTCGTCGCCCGGCGTGAACCCCAGGGCGTGATGGGTTCGTTCGCGGCCGACCATCTGATCGGCGACACCGACCGGTTCGTGGAGACGATTCGTCAGGCGGTGGACGGAGCCCGTACCGGCCTGCTGATGACCGTCGGTGTCACCCCCACCCGGCCGGAGACCGGCTACGGCTACCTGGCCTGCGGCGACACCATCGGTTCCGGGCCGGTCCGCCGGGTCGAGCAGTTCACCGAGAAGCCAGGGCTGGCGGTTGCCGAGAAGTACCTGCGCTCCGGCCGGCATCTCTGGAACGCCAGCATGTTCGTCTGGCGGGTCGACGCGTTCCTCACCGAGTTGGCCCGCCAACAGCCCGAGCTGCACTCCGGCCTGACCCGGATCGCGGCCAGGTGGGACAGCCCCGACCGGGACGAGGTGCTCGGCGAGATCTGGCCGACACTGCCCCGCATCTCCGTCGACTACGCGGTGATGGAGGGCGCGGCCGCCGCCGGGCGGGTCGGCACCGTCCCCGGCGACTTCGGCTGGAACGACGTCGGGGACTTCCACACCCTCGGCGACGTGCTGCCCGCCGATCCGGACGGCAACGTCGTCCTCGGCGCCTCGGCGGCCGAGGAGAAGCCGGGGGTGCTGCTGCGGGACAGCAGCGGCCTGGTGGTGGTGCCGCACTCCAACCGGCTGGTCGCGGCGCTCGGCGTACGGGACCTGATCGTGGTGGACACCCCGGACGCGGTAATGGTCTGCCCGCGCGATCGGGCGCAGGACGTCAAGCGGCTGGTGGACGCGCTCAAGGAGCGCGGCGAGGACGGCTACGTGTAGGCCACCGGGTCCGTCACGGCGGCGCGACGAGCCCGAGTGCGACGACGGTACCGTCGGGGCCGGCGACGGTCCCTAGCTCGGCGCTGGCGACCCCGTCGGCCGCCAGCGCCGCCCGTAGCCGGTGCAGGTCGGCGCCGAAGCGCACCAGGTCCGGCGGCGTATCGCCGGGCGGCCGGCAGCGCAGCAACACCGGGTACGCTGCGTCGGCCGGCAGACCGTCGGTCGCGGTCCGCTGATCGTCGGCGTCGGCCAGTTCGAAGCGGGTGCCGGGTGCCACCACCTCGGACACCAGCCGGACCGCTCGGGCCACGGTCTCGCCGTCGACCGGACGGCGATCGTCGACTCCGACGGCCGGAGCACCCGCCGGTCCGGCCGGGGCCGCTACCGGCCCGGCCGGTGGCAGGGTTGCCGCCGCGAGCAGCCCGGCCCGCCGGGCCTCCGCCGTACCCAGCGTGAACAGGTCCTGACCTGGTTCGCGGATCAGTGGGCGCACGCCCGGCCCGTCGGGACCGGCCGGCCCCGCCGGCGGGGCCGGCCGCCACGGATAGCCGCGGACCACCGCCACCGGCACCTGCTCCGACTTGCCCTTCACCAGGTCCCCGGCAGCGGCCATCTCGTCGACCACCGCCATCTGGGTCAGCCGTAGCTCGTTGCCGTACCGGTCGGTCTGGCCGCAGTAGTCGCGCACCGGGTCGATGCCGGCGGCCCCGAGCGCGACGTCGGTCAGGCCGTTGCGCCACGGCCGTCCCATGGTGTCCGACACGACGACCGCCAGATCGAGCCCCAGCCGGGCGTGCAACCCGGCCCGCAGTTGTCGGGCCGACCGGTCCGGGTCGACCGGTAACAGCACCAGCTGGGTGGGAGCCACGTTCGAGTTGTCGATCCCGGCGGCCGCCATCACGAACCCGTGCCGGGTGCGGACGATTCGGGTCGCCCCACGCCGCGCCACCACCTCGACGGTCTCGGCGGCCAGTACCTCGTCGCGGACCCGGCTGCGGTCCGGATCGTCGGCCGGCAGGTCCGCCAGCCGGCCCTCGGCCTTGGAGACAATCTTGCTGGTCACCACGAGGACGTCGCCGTCGCGCAGCCACGGCGCGGCGTCCCCGATCAGCGCCGCCAGGTCGTCACCGGGGAGCACCTCGCCGATCCCGGTGACCGGCAGGATCTCCAGCCTCATCCGGTCACCCCGGTCGGCCGACCGGCCAGTTCGATCGCGGCGCCGACCATCGCGGCCGTCGCCGCCTCGTCGGACATCCACAGCGGTACGGCCCGCACCTCGATCCCGTCCACCCGGGTGGCCTCGTCCACCGGGTCGACCAGCCAGCCGTCCAACAGCCCACCGGCGCGCCGGGCACCGTAGAGCGCCGCCACACCCGCCGCCGTGCACGGTTCGCCCAGCACCGCGAGACACCGGTCGGCCATGCCGCGTACCGGTGCGTCGCCGATGATCGGCGACACCCCGACCACCGGGGCCGGGTTGCCGGCGAGTGCCTCGCGGATCCCGGGTACGGCGAGTACCGGTGCGATGCTCACCACCGGGTTGCTCGGTGCGATCAGCACGACGTCGGCGGCGGCCAGTGCGTCCAGTACGCCGGCAGCCGGCTTGGCCTGTGCCGCGCCGACGAAGACGAACCGGTGGGTGGGCAGCGCGCCCCGATGGCGTACCCACCATTCCTGGAAATGGATGGCCCGCTCGCCGCCGGCATCGGGCCCCGGCCCCGACTCCGAGCCCGGCCCCGACTCCGGGTCCGAGACGACGACGTGGGTCTCCAGCCGGTCGTCGGTGGCCGGCAGCAGCCGCACCCCCGGCCGCCAGCGGGCGCAGAGCGCCTCGGTGACCGCCGACAGCGGATAGCCGGCGTTGAGCATGGTGGTGCGGACCAGATGGGTGGCGACGTCCCGGTCACCGAGCCCGAACCAGGTGGGTTCCGCCTGGTACGCGGCCAGCTCGTTCTTCACCGCCCAGGTCTCGCCGACCCGGCCCCAGCCACGCTCCGGATCCGCGCCGCCGCCGAGTGTGTACATCACGCTGTCCAGGTCCGGGCTGATCCGCAACCCGTGCAGGATCACGTCGTCACCGACGTTGACCACGGCAGTCAGCTCGGCTTCGGTGCGTCGGGCGTACTCTCGCGCGCCGACCAGGAACTTCGCGCCGCCGATCCCGCCGGTCAGTACCACGATCCGCATGCCGTCCATCCTCGTCCATCGGCGGAGCACTACGCTCACCGGCATCGACCGCCGCCACCTGCGAGCACCGGGAGAAACGCGTGACCACCCAACCAGAGGCTGGGCCCGGCGACCGGCCGCCAGCCAGAGATCTCACCATGCCGCTGCGGGAGCTCGCCGCCGCCGTCCTGCTCGGTGCCACCGCAGTGTTCCTGTTCACCGCGTTGCTGGACCTGCTCGTGCCGGACCGGCTCGGCTTCGGGCCGGGGTTCGCCCGCCGCTCGGCGGACAGTTTCGGCAGCTTCGTCAACCTGGCCACGGTCAGCTTCCCATTGCTGGCGGTGCTGCTCGCCACGCACCTCACCCCGGAGCTGGGCCGGGCTCGGCTGATGACCCTGGTCGCCCTCGTCGAGTACGCGGTCGCTGCGGTGTTCGGTGGTCTGTTCGGGCTGCTGGTCGGCTTCGTCGTGCTGGTCGACGACACCATCCGCGGCGGCTTTCAGGCGCTGCTGACCCGGGCGGCGTGGCTGGCGGTGCTCGGCGTCGCCGGGTACGCGCTGTGGCGGATCTGGCAGGGGCGCTACCAGGTGGTGCCACCGAAGCCGCCGGCACCGGACGGCTACGGCCCACCGCCCAGCTACGGCCCAGCAGGGCAGTACGGCCAGCCCGGTCCGTACGGCCCACCGCCGCCCGGCTACGGCCAGCCGGGTCAATACGGCCAGCCGGGTCAGTACGGCCAGCCGGGCCCGTACCACCCGTACCACCAGCCCGGTCAGCCCGGACCGGCGTACCCGCCACCGCCACCACCGCAGAGCGGCCCGCATCCGATGTACGCGCCGCCTGTGCCGACGGCGCCGTCTTCCGGGCCGCCGGCTCCGCCCGGGGACAAGCCAGGGCCGGCTGGGAACGAGCCCGCTCCGCAGGAGCCGGGACCGGACGGGCCGACCCAGCGAATCTCCTAAGTGGCTCCGGTCGTCGGCGGCTCAGCTCCGGTCGCCGGTGACCGCTGTGGCGAGCGCCACCGGCCGGCGCAAGCCCGAGGGCCTAGTCTGCACTGGTGGCCGAGCACACCGAATCCGTCGTCGCCCGGGTGACCGGGGCCGCCCCGGCGGGACAGCCCACCACCGCAAGTGTCCGGCGGGCGCTGCGTCGTGCCGCGACCGGCCGCAGTCTCGACTTGGACGAGGCGGTCGCGCTGCTGGCCGCCACCGAAGACGAGTTCGACGAACTGCTCGACCTCGCCGGTTCGCTGCGCGACGCGGGGCTACGGGACGCCGGCCGGCCGGGCGTGATCACGTACTCGCGGAAGGTCTTCGTCCCGTTGACCCGGCTCTGCCGGGACCGCTGCCACTACTGCACCTTCGCCACCGTGCCCGGCCGGCTGCCCGCCGCGTACCTGGACCGCGACGAGGTGCTGGCGATCGCCCGAGCCGGTGCCGCGCAGGGCTGCAAGGAGGCGTTGTTCACCCTCGGCGACCGGCCCGAGGACCGCTGGCCGGCGGCCCGGCGGTGGCTGGACGAGCGGGGCTACGACTCTACCGTCGACTATCTGCGGGCCTGCGCGATCGCCGTACTGGAGGAGACCGGTCTGCTGCCGCACCTCAACCCGGGGGTGCTGAGCTGGGCCGAGCTGCAACGGCTCAAGCCGGTGGCGCCCAGCATGGGGATGATGCTGGAGACCACCGCGACCCGGCTGTGGTCCGAGCCGGGCGGCCCGCACCACGGCTCGCCGGACAAGGAACCGGCGGTGCGGCTGCGGGCGATCGCCGACGCCGGTCGGGTCGGCGTGCCGTACACCACCGGCCTGCTGATCGGCATCGGCGAAACTCCCCGGGAACGGGTCGAGTCGCTGTTCGCGATCCGGTCGGCGGCCCGCGAGTACGGTCACATCCAGGAGGTGATCCTGCAGAACTTCCGTGCCAAGCCGGACACGGCGATGCGTGGCATGCCGGACGCCGAACTGCGTGACCTGGCCGCGACGGTGGCCGTCGGCCGCCTCCTGCTCGGGCCTGGTGCCCGCATCCAGGCCCCGCCGAACCTGGTCGAGGGGGAGTACGCGCTGCTGCTGCGGGCCGGCATCGACGACTGGGGCGGGGTGTCGCCGGTGACTCCGGACCACGTCAACCCGGAGCGGCCCTGGCCGCAGATCGACGAGCTGACCCGGCGTACTGCCGCCGCCGGGTTCACCCTGCGGGAACGGCTGACCGTCTACCCCGAGTATGTGCGGCGCGGCGAGGCGTGGCTGGACCCGCGGCTGGCCGCGCACGTGTCGGCGCTCGCCGAGCCGGGCACCGGTCTGGCCGACGAGTCGGCGATGCCGGTCGGCCGCCCCTGGCAGGAGCCGGAGGAGCTGTTCGCCCCGGTCGGCCGGACCGATCTGCACACCACGATCGACACCACTGGGCGGACCGGGAACCGGCGGGGCGACTTCGACCGGGTGTACGGCGACTGGGCCGAGGTCGCCGGCCGGATCAGCGTACCGACCGGTGCCGGCACCAACGGCGACGGCGCTGGCGACGCGAATCTGCGGGCCGGGCTGCGGCTGGCCGCCGACGATCCGGCGGCGCTGCTGCAACCACGGCACACCGACGCGGCGCTCGCCCTGTTCAACGCCGATGGCGCGGCGCTGGACCAGGTCTGCCGGATCGCCGACGAGGTACGCCGGGACACCGTCGGCGACGACGTCACCTACGTGGTCAACCGCAACATCAACTTCTCCAACGTCTGCTACGTCGGCTGCCGATTCTGCGCGTTCGCCCAGCGGGAACGGGACGCCGACGCGTTCCGGCTCTCCGCCGAGCAGGTGGCGGACCGGGCCGAGGAGGCGTGGCGGGCCGGTGCCTCCGAGGTCTGCATGCAGGGCGGCATCGATCCCAAGCTGCCGGTGACCGCGTACGCCGAGTTGGTCCGGGCGGTCAAACGACGGGTGCCGCAGCTGCATGTGCACGCCTTCTCCCCGATGGAGATCGTCACCGCCGCCGCGAAGGCGGGCATGCCGGTCCGGGACTGGCTGCTGATGCTGCGCGAGGCGGGACTGGACACCATCCCGGGAACTGCGGCGGAGATCCTCGACGACGACGTGCGGTGGGTGCTGACCAAGGGCAAACTGCCGGCCGCCACCTGGGTCGAGGTGGTGACCACCGCGCACGAGCTGGGGCTGCGGTCCAGCTCGACGATGATGTACGGGCACGTGGACCATCCCGGTCAGTGGCTGGCGCATTTCCGGGTGCTGGCCGGGGTGCAGGACCGCACCGGCGGCTTCACCGAGTTCGTCGCGTTGCCATTTGTGCACACTAACGCGCCGATCTACCTCGCCGGGCTGGCCCGGCCGGGGCCGACATGGCGGGAGAACCGAGCCGTGCACGCCATGGCCCGGCTGTTGCTGCACGGCCGGGTACACAACATCCAGTGCTCCTGGGTGAAGCTCGGCGACGAGGGCACCGTCGCGATGCTGCGCGGCGGGTGCAACGATCTCGGCGGGACGCTGATGGAGGAGACGATCTCGCGGATGGCCGGGTCGGCCAACGGCTCGGCGCGTACCGAAGCGCAGCTGCAGTCGATCGCGGCCGCCGCCGGCCGTCCAGCGGTCCGCCGGTCCACCGCGTACCAGCGCTGACGGCCGGCCGGCGCACTGCGGTGGCGTACCCGACAAAAGTCGATTCGCGGATGATCGAACCCACCGGCGTCGTCGGCCGTATGGATAGGTGCCGGCGACTGCGGGTGACGGATGGGCCGCGCCGGCTCTGGTCCCATCGCGACAGTGGGTCACCCCCTGACCCACCAGAAGGGTTGTCCATGAGAACTCGCCAGCGGAACCGACCGAAGTTCAAGATCTCCCGCCGCCAGGTGCTGACCGTGGCGGCGAGCGCGGGTGTCGGCGCGGCCGCAGTCAGCGTCAGCGGCCTGTCGTCGGCCGTGGACAGCCGGCTCTCCGGAGCTGCCTCGGAGGACGAGGCGATCGTCGTCCATCTACGGGATCCGTCCAACGGCACGCTGGACGTCTTCGTCGGCACGTCGCGGATCGAGGTACGGGACAAGGGTCTTGCCGCCCGGTTGCAGCGCGCCGCCAGCCAGGGCTGATTACGCCATACGGGCACGTTTCACCTGACGCGTACCGCATCGATCACCGATTCATCCAGGCTATGTGAGGTAGGTTAGCCATGTCTTCGCACCGTGAAGCGCCGGAGATATCCAAGGACCCGGTTGCCGACAGCACCGACCTTTACGCGTTCGTGAGTCCGGACCGCCCCGACACGGTGACTCTCATCGCCAACTATCTGCCTTTACAGGTGCCGTCGGGCGGGCCGAACTTCTTCGAGTTCGGCGATGACGTGCTCTACGAGATCCACGTGGACAACAACGGCGACGGTCATCCGGACATCACCTACCAGTTCCGGTTCCACACGGAGATCACCAACGAGAACACTTTTCTCTACAACACCGGACCGATCGAGGCGCTGGACAGCGAGAACTGGAACCGGCGCCAGTTCTACAGTGTTACCAAGGTGGACGCGCACGGCAAGGCGCAGTTGCTGGCCCGTAATGTGCCCTGCCCGCCGTGCAACATCGGTCCGCTGTCCACCCCCGACTACGTGGGGCTGGCCAATGACGCCACGTTCCAGCTCAAGAGCGGTGAACGGGTCTTCGCCGGGCAGCGGGCCGAGGGGTTCTTCGTTGACCTGGGTGCCATCTTCGACCTGGGTAACCTGCGGCCCTTCCAGCAGCTGCACGTGGTCGGCAAGGACATCTTCAACGTGGCGGACGAGCCGGTGAACGCCACCGACCGGCTGAACGTCTCCAGCATCGCGCTGCAGGTCCCGATCACCGACCTGGTCAGTGGCGGCGGCCAGTACGGCGTGAACGACCAGCGTTCGGTGATCGGGGTCTGGACCTCGGCCGGGCGTCAGCAGGTACGGATGCTGGGCAATGCCAAGGCTGCTGACGTCAACGTCGGACCGACGGTTCAGGTGTCGCGACTCGGTAATCCGCTGTTCAACGAGGTCATTGTGCCGATGGCGCAGAAGGACCTGTGGAACACCTTGCCCCCGGCGGAGGACAAGCGCTTCGCAGGCCTGGTGGAGAAGCCCGAACTGGCGCAGCTGCTGCCGGTGCTCTACCCGGACGTCTTCCCCAACCTGGCCGAGCTCAACGAGTCCGGCGTGGCCCGAGCCGATCTGGTGGCGATCCTACTGACCGGGATTCCGGCCGGGCTGATCGACGGCTTCCAGAACAACACCGGCGATCTGCAGGCGGACATGCTGCGGCTGAACACCGCGATCCCCCCGGCGGACCAGCCGAATCGGTTCGGTCTGCTCGGCGGCGACCTGGCCGGCTTCCCGAACGGCCGACGGACGACCGACGACGTGGTCACCATTTCGCTGCGGGCTATCGCCGGATTGACGTTCCCGCTGATTGACAACAACTTCACCCCGGACGACGCGGCCGGCGCGGTGACTCATGGGCTGAGCGCTGCCGACGTGACCGCCCCGTTCCTGAACCAGTTCCCGTACCTCGGCGTGCCGTACGACGGGTTCAACAACCCGTCCTGACCGGCCCGTCCGTCCCGTCCGGGCCGGCCCCGGCAGATCCAAAGAAGGTGGGGAGCATGCACGAGCACAGTCTGGCCCCGTCGGAGACCGGCGGCGTCGTCCTCGACATCGGCGGCGATATGGGTGCCCTGATCATCTACACCGGACAGGAGTTCCACGGCCGGGAGATCGAGATCAGCCCGACCGCCGGTCCGGACCAGCCGGATCCGGCCCCGCGTACCCATGCGGCGGTCCGGGAGCGGCAGGTACGCGACGGAGTCTTTTTCAGCGCCGTCTACACCGATCTGCCGGCGGGTTCCTACACCGTGTGGCGCTTCGACGAGGTGCCCGCCGGTCAGGTGACGATCACCGGCGGGGCGGTGACCGAGTTCGTCTGGCCGCAGCACGCCACCGCTGGGCGGCTGATCCCCAAGGCAGGGTGACGGGACTCCCGCACGACAGTGTGACGAGATCGATGCACTAGGCGCGATCGGCTTCCGGGCCGTAGGCGTGACGGACCCTGGGGAGGAAAGTAGGGCAAGTGAGGTAGACCGGTCGTCCGACCGGACATCGAGCCGGTGCCGCGTGAGCGGCACCGGCTCGATGTCGTCTGCGGACAGCGTCGTCGCCGCTGGGATTCGCCGGTCAGGCCGGGCAGGGTGGTGCGACTCGCCGGTCCCGCGTTACCCGGTGGGGGTCTGAATCGATAGGGCAGGTTGCGGGCCGGATGACAACGGGGAGGGCGGGTGACCGGTGCGCGACGGCAAGCCCATTTACCAGGTTCGTCTTGACGACGCACGCATTACACGCGTGTAATTTCAACGGGGTCGCTCGGACGGGCTGCATCAAAACCGGATCGTACGGGCAAGATGGACACGCCTTCCGCGTGGGGGGTTGCGCCGGCCGGGTGGGGCGGCGCGCGAAAGGAGGCACGCGTATGGATGGTCGGCTGGAGGTCGCGGACCTGCTCGGTAACGCCCCGGAGTGGCAGGAGCGGGCGCTGTGCTCGCAGACCGATCCGGAGGCGTTCTTCCCGGAGAAGGGCGGATCCACCCGCGAGGCCAAGCGGATCTGCTCTCGCTGCGAGGTGAAGTCCGAGTGCCTGGAGTACGCACTCGGTCACGACGAGCGGTTCGGCATCTGGGGCGGACTGTCCGAGCGGGAACGACGCAAGCTCAAGCGCAGGGTCGCCTGACCTGCCGCTGTCGACCCGGACGAGTCGCCAACTCAGGCCAGCTCGTCCGGGTCGACGCCGAGCAGATTCGCCACCTGCTCGATGATCACGTCGTGCACCAGGTCGGCGAGATCCTCCCGGTTCAACGCCCGGAACTCCAGCGGACGCCGGTAGAGCACGATCCGCGGCGGCATCTCCTGACGCCCCGGCCGGCCGGGCAGCAGCCGGGCCAGCGGCACCTCACCGTCCTCCAGCACGTCGGAGTCGTACACGTTCAGATCAGGTGGGACGTCCTCGACGGCGAATTCGACGCCGGCCAGCTCCTTCGCGAAGCGCCGCTCCAGCGTCTCGACCGTGTCCAGGACCAGCTCGTCGAAGACCTCGGCCTTGGTCCGGGCCAACGGTACCGTCGCCGGCACCAGCCGACCGCGCAGCCCACGCCCGTGCCGGTCCCGGCGATCCCGACGCGCCCGGCGAGGTGTCTGCGCGCTGCCGGGCACGGGGATGGTCACTGGGATCCTCCGGTCACCTGCCCAGCGTAGTCCGGATCGGCCCCTTCCGGGCGTGCGGATCAGGAGTCCCGGCGTGTCGCGTCGGCAAACTGGTAGTCGAGCCGGTATTAGAGATAACGTGCCGCCGTGAGGTCACCACGGCGCTGCTCCCGTAACGGCTGCCCCCGCCAGGCCGTCGCCACGTTGACCTATGTCTACAACGAGTCGACCGCGGTGGTCGGCCCGCTCGCCGCGTTCGCCGAACCGCACACCTACGACCTCTGCGAGCAGCACGCCCGTAGCCTGACCGCGCCCCGTGGCTGGCAGGTCGTCCGGCACGAGGGTGAGTTCGACCCGCCCCCACCGACCACCGACGATCTGGTGGCGCTCGCCGAGGCGGTCCGGGAGGCGGCCCGCCCGGCCCCGCCACCGCGACCGGGCGACCCGGAGGCCGTCGACATCGACATCAACCCGTCGACCGGCCGCCGTGGCCACCTCCGGGTGATCCCGCCGGCCTGACCTCGGGCGATCCGCCCCCGACCCCGCCGAGCCGACCGAGGATCAGGTCGGCGAGGGTACGGCCGGCCAGGTTGGCGGTGCCCACCCCGTCGCCGAGCACCGGGAACATGCCGTAGAAGTACCCGTCGCCCCGGATGTCCCCGACGATCGGCAGGTCGTACAGCTTTTCCAGAGTGCCCCGGAAAGCGCTTTCGTTGGCCCGTACGTGCCCGGTCAGCTCCTCCCGGGCGGAGATCTCCAGGTTGGCCAGCGCCACCGCGCAGGAGACCGGATGTCCGCCGAAGGTGATCCCGTGACCGAACGACTCGGTGCCGTGCAGGAACGGTTCGATCAGCCGGTCCGACGCGACCATCGCGCCGAGCGGGGAGTAGCCGGAGGTCAGCGCCTTGGCAGCGGTGATGATGTCCGGCTGGTAGCCGTACCGCTGGGTGCCGAAGTACTCGCCGAGCCGGCCCCACGAGCAGATCACCTCGTCGGAGACGAGCAGCACGTCGTACGCGTCGCAGATCTCACGTACCCGCTCGAAGTAACCCGGCGGCGGCGGGAAACAGCCGCCGGCGTTCTGCACCGGCTCCAGAAAGACGGCGGCGACCCACCGCAGCGCCGGCACCTGACGGCGGTGGCGCTCGGCATGGACCCCGTCTAGCTGCAACGCCGCTCGGTTAAGCCGTTGCGGCGGCGGTCAATGGTGTGTCGGTCGGACATGGGAAAGCGGAGTTCCCTGTAACGAGGTGGGTCACTCCAAGACGCCTCGAGACCAGGATCTCCGCTTTGGTCGATCCGTGCCAATGTCGGTCCACTGTCGAACTTTGGTCCGTCGGTCTGCGACGTTCTTGCGGCCAGTCAACTCCCGTGTACCGGTGTTACGCATCGGATACCCTATGTAGGCGCTGGTGCGGCCGGGACCTGCGTGATCAAATCAAAGCTCGATGCGGTGACGCCGGCCGACCTGATTGAGGAGAGCTAGGCTGAAAACGACAACATCTGGTGGGTTGAATCCACACAACAGTCGCACGGTTCCTTCGACGGTCTGTCGGCGTGCCTGCGCCACTTGGGGATTGCGGCGGAATCTTGTTATTGCGGTCTCGAACGCGGCCCGGGTGGCCGGGTCGTTGTACAGCGCCAGCCAGTCGTACTTCTGCGCCTCGGTGGTCATCGCCCGCTGCAACGGGTGGCCGATGTAGAACCGCAGCATCTCCAGCCAGCGATCAGTGATCTGTCCGTCGCCGTCGACCATCGGCTGGAACTTCAACCCGATCTCCTCGTGGAACTCCCGCAGCATCCCGCCCTCGTCTTCGCACGAGGTGTCCAGGTGGAACGTCAACCCGCCGGAGACGGTCAGCTCCTGGTTGTCCTTGGAGACCACGATGAACGGTGGGGACTCGGAGCCCTCGCTGCCGGTGAAATCGAAGGTACGCTGACCGGCCGGGTAGACGTAGTACTTCTCGCCCGGCCCGTACCCCAGGTATCGGCTGCCGGTGCGGCCGGCTTGCGGCCGCACCGTGCCGTCCTGGGCGGGCTAGAAGCAGTACGGGACTGTGATCGAGGTGAAGTACGCGGTGGATTCGCCCGTCAGATACTTGTAGTTGCCATCTGGGCACCGGAAGTGGTAGCCGATGCCGACCTCGGTGGCGTGGCTGCTGTCCGAATAGTAGTAGTAAATGACGGTGTGGTAGTCGGGCGGGGCGCTTTGCGCCGGAGTGGCCGTCAGCGCGAGGCTGGTAGCCACTGCTAGTAGTGTTCCCGCCAAGGCGCTGCGAAGATACTTGAGCACGGCTGGTGCCTTTCTGTTCAGCTACCATCGGTAGCTGAACAGTAGCAACAAGTTGTGACCCCTGTGGACCTCGGTGAACAATCGACATATGTTGCACCGGTACCCGTCACGGTCATGTCGGTGGCAGTGCTGAGACGCGTCAGGCCGTACCCCCGGCCCGCACCCTTCCGGTCCTTCGGACCGGCACCACTCCAGGAGCCGTCCATGCGCAGTCGCCTCCGCCCCCCACCGTCCGCGCCGGCCGCCGCACTGCTCGCGGCCCTCGGCATGCGCCGTACCCTCACCCGGCGAGCCCTGGTACGCGGCGCCGCCACCTCCGGTGGGCTGCTGCTCGCCGGCGGCGCGCTCGCCGCATGTGGCACCCCGGCCGCCCAGCAGACCGAGGAGAGCTGCGTCAGCGAGGATCTGTCCGACAGCGAACAGGTGATCAACTTCTCGAACTGGCCGCAGTACATCGACGTCGACGCCGACGACGAGAGCCGCCGACCCACCCTGGAGGCGTTCCAGCAGACCTCCGGCATCACGGTCACGTACACCGAGGACATCAACGACAACAACGAGTTCTTCGGCAAGGTGCAGAACCAGCTGTCGGCGTGCCAGCCCACCGGACGCGACATCATGGTGCTCACCGACTGGCTGGCCGCCCGCATGATCCGGCTCGGCTGGGTGCAGTCCCTCGACAAGGCGAACCTGCCCAACGTCACGGCCAACCTGCTGCCGTCGCTGAGGGCCCGCCCGTTCGACCCGGATGACTCGTACGCCGTACCGTGGCAGTCCGGACTGACCGGCATCGCCTACAACGGCACCGTCACCAGCGAGGTCCGCACCATCGACGAGCTGCTCACCCGGGCCGACCTCAAGGGCCGGGTAACCGCGTTGACCGAGATGCGCGACACCATGGGTCTGCTGCTGCAGTCGAACGGGCACGACCCGGCCGACTTCACCGACGCCCAGTTCGACGACGCTCTGGAGAAGCTGCACCAAGCGGTCGCCGACGGGCAGATCCGCCGGTTCACCGGCAACGACTACGCCGCCGACCTGGCCCGGGGCGACGTCGCCGCCTGCATCGGCTGGTCCGGCGACGTGATCCAGCTGGCCGCCGAGGACCCGAACATCGTCTTCCAGGCACCGGAGTCCGGGCTGATCCTGTTCTCCGACAACATGCAGGTGCCGAACCAGGCCACCCACAAGACCAACGCCGAGAAGCTGATGGACCACTACTACGACCCGGCGGTCGCCGCCGAGGTCGCCGCGTACGTCAACTTCATCTGTCCGGTTGCCGGTGCCCAGGAGGCGATGACCGCCGTCGACCCGGAGCTGGCCGCCAACCCGCTGATCTTCCCCGACGAGGCGCTGCTCGCCCGGTCGGCCGTGTTCATGGCGCTGACCGAGGAGCAGGAACGCACGTACGAGCAGAAGTTCCAGCAGGTCATCGGGGCCTGAGGCGGCAACCGATGGCAACCGACCCGACCGGCGGCGGCCCACGCCCAGCCGACCCACCCGCCGGTGACCTGCAGCTGACCGACCTGACCAAGCAGTTCGGCCCGTTCACCGCCGTGGACGGACTCGACCTGACCATCCCGCAGGGGGCGTTCTTCGCCCTGCTCGGCGCCTCCGGTTGCGGCAAGACCACCACGCTGCGGATGGTCGCCGGGCTGGAACAGCCCACCAGCGGCCGGCTGCTGCTCGGCGGGCGGGACATCACCCGGCTGCGGCCGTACCGGCGGCCGGTGAACACCGTCTTCCAGAGCTATGCGCTGTTTCCGCATCTCAGTGTGGCCGACAACGTCGCGTTCGGACTTCGGCGGCGTGGCATCCGCGACGTGCGCCCGCAGGTCGAGCAGATGCTCGCCCTGGTGCAGCTGGACGGCTTCGGCCCGCGCCGCCCACAGCAGCTCTCCGGCGGGCAGCAGCAGCGGGTCGCCCTGGCCCGCGCGTTGATCAACCACCCACAGGTGCTGCTGCTCGACGAACCGCTCGGCGCGCTCGACCTCAAACTGCGCCGACAGATGCAGGCCGAGCTGAAACGCATCCAGACCGAGGTCGGCATCACCTTCGTGTACGTCACCCACGACCAGGAGGAGGCCATGACGATGGCCGACACGGTCGCGGTGATGAACGCCGGCCGGATCGAGCAGCTCGGCCCACCCGCGCAGATGTACGAGTTCCCGGCGACCGCGTTCGTGGCGAACTTCCTCGGCCAGTCGAACCTGCTGGCCGGCGAGGCCACCGGCCGATCCGGCGACGACGTGCTGGTCACCGCGTACGGCTCGCGGTTCACCGTGCCCGCGGCCCGGTCCCGGTCCGTCGACGGTCCGGTCCATCTGGGGGTACGCCCGGAAAAGCTCGCCCTGACCCGGGACGCCGACGGCGTACCGGCCGGGGCGCAGTCGGTCACCGGCGTGGTCACCGAGCTGGCGTACCTCGGGGTCAGCACCCAGTACCAGGTGCGTACCGGCTGGGGCACCGAGCTGAGCGTGTTCAGCCCGAACAGCGGGGACGGAGCTCTGCTGCCGGTCGGTGCCGACGTGGTCGCCTACTGGCAGCCGGCGCACGCCTTCCTGCTGGCCCGCGAGCCGGGCGCCGGCGGCCAGACCGCCCCGCTGCTCGACGACGCCGTACCTGCGTCATGAGCATCCTGGCCCACGTCGGCGGGGGAGCGGGAAAGCCCCCCGCCCCGGTGCCGGCCGCCCGGCGGCGCAGCCGGCTGCTGCCGTACCTGCTGCTGTTGCCGGGCGGGGCGTGGCTGACCCTGTTCTTTGCGGTGCCGGCGGTGCAGCTCGCCGCGACCAGCCTGTACGACCCGACCGGTTCGCTGGCCACCGGGTACGCGATGACCTGGTCGTTCGGCAACTACCCGGACGCGCTGTCGGCGTACTGGACGCAGTTCGGTCGCGGCTTCCTCTTCGCCGGCATCGCCACCGTGATCGCGGTGCTGCTCGGCTACCCACTGGCGTACGCGATCGCCCGGCGGGCCGGCCGGTGGAAGAACCTGATGCTGATCTGCGTCGTCGCCCCGATGTTCACCAGTTTCCTGGTACGTACCCTGGCCTGGAAGACGATCCTGTCGGAGAACGGCTGGCTGGTCGGCGTACTGCGGGATCTGCACCTGCTCGCGCCGGACGGCCGCCTGCTGTTCACCCCGGTCGCGGTGGTGCTCGGGCTGACGTACAACTTCCTGCCGTTCATGGTGCTGCCGCTGTACGCGAGCCTGGACCGGCTCGATTCCCGGCTGCTGGAGGCGGCCAGCGACCTGTACGCGAGCCCGGCGCGGGCCTTCTGGCGGGTGACCCTGCCGTTGTCGGCGCCCGGCCTGGTCGCCGGTACCCTGCTGACCTTCATCCCGGCCTCCGGTGACTACATCAACGCCCGGCTGCTCGGCACCCCCAACGAGTACATGATCGGCAACGTGATCGACTCGGCGTTCCTGGTGCGGCTGGACTATCCGCAGGCGGCGGCGCTGTCGTTCCTGCTGATGGCGGCGATCCTGATCATCGTGTCGGTCTACGTCCGGCGCACCGGCACCGAGGAGGTGCTGTGACGGGCCCGGGTACGACGGGGACCGGCGTCCGACTGGCCCGGTGGCTGGTCGACCGCTGGGTGTTCGGCGTGGGTCTGCTGGTGCTCGGCTACCTGCTGCTGCCGGTCGCGGTGGTCGCCGGGTTGTCGTTCAACCGGCCGTCCAGCCGGCTGTCCTACGACTTCAACGAGTTCACGTTGGACAACTGGCGGCAGCCGTGCGCCAGCGCCGAGATGTGCGACGCGGTGCTGCGCAGCGTGCAGATCGGGTTCCTGGCCACCGCCGGGGCGACGGTCCTCGGCACGCTGATGGCGTTCGCGCTGGTCCGGCACCGGTTCCGCGGCCGCTCCGCAGTCAACCTGCTGATCTTCCTGCCGATGGCCACGCCGGAGCTGGTGATGGGTTCGTCGCTGCTGACCCTGTTCGTGGCCGGGGCGGTGCCGCTGGGCTTCTGGACCGTGGTGACCGCCCACGTGATGTTCTGCCTGAGTTTCGTCGTGGTCACCGTGAAGGCGCGGCTGGCCGGCATGGACACCCGCCTGGAGGAGGCGGCGATGGACCTGTACGCCTCCGAATGGCAGACGTTCCGCCTGGTCACCCTGCCGCTGGTGCTGCCCGGCATCGTGGCCGCCGCGCTGCTGGCCTTCTCGCTGTCGTTCGACGACTTCATCGTGACGGACTTCAACTCCGGCACCACGGTGACCTTCCCGATGTACGTCTGGGGCGCTGCCCAGCGTGGCATCCCGCCGCAGGTCAACGTGATCGGCACGGCGATGTTCGCGGTGGCGCTGCTGCTGGTGGTGCTCGGCGGTGCGGTCAGCCGCCGGCGGGGCCAGGTCAGTGCTCGATCGCGTGCGTGACGTGCTTGAGCCGGGTGTAGTCCTCCAGCCCGCTGGTGACGACGCGGGTGCCGCTGCCCTGCTGCCGGCCGAGCGGGTCTATCCGTTGCCGGCCGGGGTTGCGGCGTCATCGGCGCCGACCTGACACCGGCGACGACCTGCTGATACCGCAGGACGGGAATCGAGCGGCGGCTCCGGAGCCGGCGAATTCAGTCGGTCGACCGTCGCAATATCGAAGCGATGCAGGTCGGAGGTCGTCATGCGGCGGTGGCTCGCCAGTCGCGTCCCAATCCCGTTGTCAGGCGCAGGTAGCGGCCAAGGTGTCGAGAGAAGAAGATGTGGTCTGCCTCATGCCTTTTCAAGCACGATGAAGTGGTACTCCAGCCAACGCCGCGACAATCCAACTTGCAGCGCCGACCCGCCAATCATGTTGGCCCAAAAGGGGATCTCAACAAGACGGTTGCGAAGCCGTGGAACTGCGGCTGTGGCGCCGACAGCCATCTTGACCACGCGGTCGCGTGGCCGCCCGAGACGCAAATATGCAGTAAGATCTAGGTCTTCGACCAGGTGTAAGCCGGCGCGTCCGGACATGGCTACCAACTCCGCCACAGTATGCAAACTTCCGATACGCCACCCGGCGCGGAACTGGTCGAGACAGAGTTCACGAGCGGCGAGCCCACGATCCTTGTCGGTCATCCAGTCGTCGCACAAGATAAGGCGACCTCCAGGGCGCAGCCGCTCAGCCAGGGACGGGAGTAGGCTCTCCAGCGACGGCGAGTGGACGACTGCCTCAACGGCGACCATGGCGTCGTAGTGTGGTTCTGCGGGCAGTTCGGCAAAATCGGCACAGAATACGTGACAGCGGTCGCTCAGTCCTTCGCGGGCGAACCGTTTCGCTGCGATCTCGGCCTGCACTCGGCTGATGGTCACGCCGGAAATGATCCCGTCCACCTCGCGGGCCAAGCGCACCATCGTCCCACCGACGCCACAGCCAAGGTCAAGCACCCTTGCGTTCGCCGAAGGAGCCTGCCCGCGCAAGCGCTCGATCATTAGGCGGTTTACGGTGTCCACAGCCTGAGTCGCATTCGTGACATCCGGCGTCCATACCCCACGGTGTATTGCGTCACTGCCTGGGCTCTCGGCAACCAAAAGGAACCGACGCGTGTTGTCGTCGTAGTAGTCGGCGACGCGATCAACGTGACCAAGTCCAGACGCTGCACGCTCCGATGTCGAGCTCATCGACGCAGGTTATCACAGGCCAGTTGCTGGATCTTGTCGCCGGAGTTCAGCACCTCGTCGAGCGCCTGTGCGGTGCCCTCCTTCGGCACCAGCCGACCGGTCTCGAAGCTGGCTATCGGGGACTTCGACTTCGACACCCGCAGCGCCTTTGCCAGCTGCGTCTGGTTCATGCGCCGGGTCAGTCGGAGCCGTCGAAGCTCTGTCGTGAGTTCACTCATGATTATCACCTCGAATGCCCAGACGTGGTAGCGGGTTCAACGAAGTCCATCTTCTAACGACACTGACTGATAGTCCAGCGTGGAAGTAGACCACCGGTTGGATTGCCGTGGATGCTGGAATCGGAGCGCTTCTCGCAGCAGCGCTTTTGATCAAGGAGTGGGGGCGAGCAGCTCGTCGATCTGGTTGATCGCCGAGGTGGAGCCCTCCACCACGCCCATGTCCAGCACCTGTTGCAGCGCCTCGGCGGACTCATATCTGCTGACGTAGGTCGCCCGGGTGCCGCCGTTGTGCTCGGCGAAGGTGTAGGTGTTGCGGGAGGCCGGCAACTCCGACAGTGGCTTGAAGTCCAGGTCCGCGAAGCCGTCGTCGAAGGAAAAGCTCGTCGGCTCGTCCACGGCGGTAAGCAGCCAGTACCCGGCATGCTTGTCGCCCTGCGGGCCGGTCATGAAGTAGGTCATGCGTCCGCCGGGCGTGAGGTCGTGGTCGACCACGGTCGCCGGGTACGTCGGCGGTCCCCACACCTTCTCCAGTTGGCGAGGGTCGGCGTAGACCTGCCAGACCCGCGCCACCGGAGCGGCGAAGTCCGCCGTGATGGTCAGGGTCAGGTTGTCAAGGTCCTGCTGGACGTCGGTCACGGGCATTGTTCGGTCCTTCCGTCGGAATCGTTGACTACCCATCCGGATCAGCTGCAATCAGCGCGTCGATGCGTGCGATGCGGCCACGCCAGATGTGTTCGAGCTCGGCGAGCATGGCTGCCACCGAACGCACCGCCTGCACGTCGCCGCTGGCCAGTTGCTCGCGACCACTGCGTCGCTTGGTCAGCAGACCAGCCTTCTCCAGCACGGTGACGTGTTTCTGTACGGCGGCGAAGCTCATGTCGTACTTGGCGGCGAGGGTGGAGACGGAGTGCTCCCCGGCCAGCACCCGGCGCAGGATGTCGCGCCGGGTGCGGTCGGCGAGCGCGTGGAACATGGCGTCCGTCCGGTCCGCACTCTCCTCGATCACGGGACCAATATACAACCGATCGGTTGTACGTTGTCAAGGCCATCGAGTGCCTCGGTCACTGGCTTTAGGCTGGCCGGATGGATCACCCCGACCCGACCCCGCGTACGCCGTTCTGGCTGGCTGGCGAGCCGGCGCACGGTGACGCGCCACTGGCCGTGCACCACCCGTACGACGGGCGGCTCGTCGGGCAAACCAGCTACGCCACGCCCGACCAGGTCGAGCAGGCGGTCGCCGCCGCGCACCGGGTCGCACCGCAGGCCGCCGCGCTGCCCGCGTACCGCCGGGCGGCCGCACTGGACCACATCAGTGCCCGGCTCGCGCAGCGGGCCGACGAGATCGCCCGGCTGATCACCGCCGAGAACGGCAAACCGGTCAAGTGGGCGCGCGCCGAGGTGGCCCGCGCCGTCTCCACGTTCCGCTGGGCGGCGGAGGAGGCCCGGCGGTTCTCCGGCGACCTGCAGCGCCTGGACACCGACCCGGCCGCCGCCGGCCGAATGGCGGTGGTCCGCCGGGTGCCGCGCGGGCCGGTGCTGGGCATCTCGCCGTTCAATTTTCCGCTGAACCTGGTGGCACACAAGGTCGCCCCGGCGATCGCGGTCGGCGCACCGATCATCGTCAAGCCGGCACCGGCGACCCCGCTGACCGCGCTGCTGCTCGGCGAACTGATCGCCGAGGTCACCGAGCCGGCCGATCCGGCCGCCGCGCCGGGCAGTGGATCAGGCACCGGCTTGCCCGCCGGGATGGTCTCGGTCCTGCCGGTGCCGAACGACCGGGCCGGCGACCTGGTCGCCGACCCACGCCTGCCGGTGGTGTCGTTCACCGGCTCCGGGCCGGTCGGCGCGCTGATCCGTCGCTCAGTGCCGGACAAGCACGTCACCCTGGAACTGGGCGGCAACGCCGCCGCGGTGATCTGCGAGGACTGGACCGGCGACGAGGAACTGACCCGGGCGGCACAGCGGATCGCCACCTTCGCCAACTACCAGGCCGGGCAGAGCTGCATCGCGGTGCAACGGGTGTACGTGCACGAATGGCTCTACGACGGCTTCCTGCCCCGGCTCGTCGCCGCCGTACAGGCGCTGCGGGCCGGTGACCCGGCCGACGAGGCGACCGACGTCGGGCCGCTGATCAACGAGGACGCCGCGATACGCGTCGAGTCCTGGGTGGACGAGGCGGTGGCCGCCGGGGCGACGATCGAGGTCGGCGGCCGGCGCGACGGCGCGACGTACCCGCCGACGGTGCTGACCGGGGTGCCGGCCGGCGCGAAGGTGCTCACCGAGGAGGTCTTCGGCCCGGTGCTCGTCGTGGACCGGGTGGAGAACGACGACGCCGGGTTCGCGGCGGTCAATGACTCGGCGTACGGGCTGCAGGCCGGCGTGTTCACCCACAACCTGCAGACCGCGTTCACCGCGCACCGCACGCTCGCCGTCGGCGGGGTGATCGTCGGTGACGTGCCGTCGTACCGGGCCGACCAGATGCCGTACGGCGGGGTCAAGGGCAGCGGTGTGGGCCGCGAAGGAGTCCGCAGCGCGATGGACGACTACACCGATCCCCGGGTGATGGTCCTCACCGGACTCGACCTCTGACCTGTCACCTCGCAGGTTAGGCGACGGCCAGCAGGTCGGCACCGATCAGCGGTGCCCAGAACCGACTCGCCGACTCGATGTCGTTGCACCAGGTCATTCCGTCGCGGCTGCCGTCGCTGTGCACGATCAGCACCTTGCCGTCCGGCATGGCGAACGCCCAGCCGACGACGTCGTCGATCGCTCCGCCGGTGTCGACCGCTTCGTCCGCGTCGGGCAACTCGTCGTAGTCGTCGTCGAAGCGGCACAGGGCGAACACTTTCGGTGCCCGGTCGAGCAGGACCGCCTCCAGACGGATCGCGGTGGTTGCCGTGCGGGTCTGGTCGCTCACAGTCGTCCTCGATTCGGTACGCAGTGACGTGTGGTGATGTCATCGTGTTCCGTGGTCACCAGTCATGCAAGTGCATCGAGTAGCACTATCTGAACTACTGGTAGCTGACTTCGTGCTTCCGGTAAGCGAGACTGGCATCCATGCATCAATGTTCAGGAGGTGTCTGATGGTCGTCGGATCGCCGCCGACGGTGCGACGCCGGCAGCTCGGTCGCGAGCTGCGCGCCCTGCGGGAGACATCCGGCCTGCTCGCCGAGCAGGTCGCCACCGAGTTGCGCTGCTCGACCGCCCGGATCAGCCGGATCGAGACGGCCCGGGTCAGGATCTCGCCCGGCACCGTCCACGAGCTGCTCGATGTCTACGGCATCGAGGGCCCCGAGCGGCAGCGGCTGGTCGCCCTGGCCCGCCAGGCGCAGGAGACCGGCTGGTGGCAGGAGTACAGCGAACGTCTCACCTGGGAATACTCCACGCTGATCGCGCTGGAGAACGACGCCGCCGAGCTGCGCTGGTTCGAGCCGTCCGTGCTGCCCGGCTTGGTGCAGACCGAGGAGTACGCCCGGACGGTCATCCGCAAGACTCTGCCCGGCCACAGCGCCGAGACCATCGAGGAGAAGGTCGGCGTCCGGATGGCCCGGCAGCGGGTGCTGACCCGCGACACCGACCCGGTGCGGCTCTGGGCGGTCCTCGACGAGGCGGTGCTGCGCCGGTTGGTCGGTGGGCCGGAGTTGATGCGCCGGCAGCTGCGTCACCTGGTCGAGCTGTCCACTTTGTCGACCGTACGGCTGCAGGTCCTGCCGTTCGCACGTGGTGCCTCAGCCTGCATCACCGGGCCGTTCACCGTGCTGACCTTCCCGGAGACCGCCGACGCCGACGTGGCCTACGTCGAGAACGAGGCCGGCGACCTCTACGTGGAGAAGCCGGCCGGCGTCGCCCGGTATAACCTGGTCTTCGACGACCTGCGGGCGGATGCGCTCGGCTGCGACGACTCCCGGGCGTTCATCGCCGAGGTCGCCGACGGGCTGATCTGACGCGTCGCTGACAAGGAGCACCGCATGTCCACAGCAGATTTCACCGGGGCGGGCTGGCGCAAGAGCAGCTACAGCGGCGGCAACGGCAGCTGCGTCGAGGTCGCCGTCGTCGGCGGGACCGTCGGCGTACGGGACTCCAAGGACCCGGCCAGCCCGGTGCTCGCCTTCACCGCTACGGACTTCGGGCGGTTCGTCGCCGATGTCCGGGGCGGCGCGCTGCGCGGTCCGGCCGCGTAGCCGGAGCGCGGTAGCCTGTCGCGCGGTGGCGTCCGAAGCGCGGGTGCCGGCGACGTGGGAGGCGAGGCGGAGATGTCGGTACGGCGTGGCGCGGCTCGACTGGCGACGGTGCTCGCACTGACCGTCGGCACAGCGGCACTCGCCGCGGCCCCCGCGTACGGTCAGGACGAGCGGGTGCGGATTGATCTGCCGAGCAAGTTCGCGGTCGGCGAGAAGGCCGGTGGGGTGACCGTGAAGGTGACCAAACGCACCGACGGGTGCGTGGCGGTGCGTACCGCGCTGGCGATCCGGCTGCCCGGTGTCACTCCCGACCAGGTCGGCCTGCAGGCCCGGATCGACGACGACTGGGTGACCGTGCCGCTGTGGGACAACGGCGACGGGCTGTTGCTGACCGAGCACACCGCGCCGGAGGAGGACGAGCTGTGCAAGGGCAAGAGCCGCTCGGTCCGCTACCGGATGGCGTTCCGGGCCGGTGCGCCCGCCGGAGTCGCGCACATCGTCGGTGAGGCGTACACGGCCGGTGGGGTCCTGCTCGGCCGGGAAGCCGGGGCCAAACAGGTCGGCGGCCGGCTCGCCGGCACCTACCAGCCGGGTCCGCCGACCCCGTCGCCGACCCCGTCGCCAAGTGCGGAACCGACCCCGGAACCGACGGTCGACGGCGCGACCGCCGAGCCGAGCGACGCGCCGGCCGTACTGTCGGACCAGGATCTGCTCGCCGCGGCCGGTACCGCCGGTGGGCCGGGCGGTGACGACGGTTCCGATGTCGGCACCGGTGTGATGGCCGCCGGGGTCGGCATGGTCGCTGTCGGCATCGCCCTGCTGGTGCTGCTGATCCGCAGGCTGCGCCCGGCCCGGTCGGCCCCCGTCGGTACGGGTGGTCCCGGTGGGAGCGCTGGGGACGGTGGGGCGACCATGCTGTTGCCCCGGATCCGGCGCTGACCAGCGGCTGGGCGCTCGCGGCAGCGGCGTACCCGGCCGGAGGGTGAACATCGTACGGCCGGAGGATGGACCGTCAGCCTTGACCGAAGGCGTTGCGCACCGCTCCGTTACCCTCACTCGTGTTGGCATCGGCACGGCTGAGGAGCGAGACCTTGTCTGACTTGTCCAAAATCGTCAAGGCCTACGACGTCCGTGGCACCACTCCAGACCAGCTGAACGAGACCGTGGCCCGGGCCATCGGCACCGCGTTCGTGCAGGTCCTGGCCGAGCGCGGCGACAAGGCCGACCGGATCGTCATCGCCCACGACATGCGTGAGTCGTCGCCGCCGCTGGCCGACGCGTTCGCCGCCGGGGCCACCGCCGCCGGGGCCGAGGTGCTGCACGCCGGGCTGGCCTCCACCGACCTGCTCTACTACGCCTCCGGCGCGCTGGAGTTGCCCGGTGCGATGTTCACCGCCAGCCACAACCCGGCCCAGTACAACGGCATCAAGATGTGCCGGGCCGGGGCCGCGCCGATCGGCCAGGACTCCGGGCTGACCGACATCCGGGACCGGGCCCAGGCGTTGATCGACAGCGGCGAGGTGCCGTCCGGCGGAGACCAGGTCGAGCGGCGTGAACTGCTCGCCGACTACGCCGCGCATCTGCGTACCCTGGTCGACCTGTCCGCGATCCGGCCGCTCAAGGTGGTCGTCGACGCCGGTAACGGGATGGGCGGCTACACGGTGCCGGCGGTGCTCGGTGACACGGTGCTGCCGGCCCTGCCGCTGGACATCGTGCCGATGTACTTCGAGCTGGACGGCTCGTTCCCGAACCACGAGGCGAATCCGCTCAACCCGGAGAACATCGTCGACCTGCAGAAGGCGGTCCGGGAGCACAACGCCGACCTGGGGCTGGCGTTCGACGGCGACGCCGACCGCTGCTTCGTCGTCGACGAGCGTGGCGAGCCGGTCTCGCCGTCGGCGATCACCGCCCTGGTCGCCACCCGGGAGCTGGCCAAACACCCCGGCGAGACGGTCATCCACAACCTGATCACCTCCAGCGCGGTGCCGGAGATCGTCCGGGAGAACGGCGGCGAGCCGGTGCGCTCCCGGGTCGGCCACTCGTTCATCAAGGCCGAGATGGCCCGGACCAACGCGGTCTTCGGCGGTGAGCACTCGGCGCACTACTACTTCCGGGACTTCTGGTTCGCCGACACCGGAATGCTGGCCGCGATGCACATGCTGGCTGCGCTCGGCGAGCAGGACAAGCCGCTGTCCGAGCTGGCCCACGAGTTCGAGCGGTACGTCGCCTCCGGTGAGATCAACTCGACGGTCACCGATCAGCAGGCCAAGCTTGCCGAGATCAAGGCGGCGTACGCCGACGCCGACACCGACGAGCTGGACGGGCTGACCGTCCGCTTCGACGACGGTGCCTGGATCAACATCCGTGCCTCGAACACCGAGCCGTTGCTGCGGCTCAACGTGGAGGCACCGACCGTCGAGCGGATGGCCGAACTGCGCGACGGGGTGCTCGCGCTGGTTCGCGGCTAGGATCTTCACCGGAAGGCGCACCCCGGGACGGGGTCCGTCGGCGAGACACGTGGAAGGAGCCATCCGATGGCCCTGGATTCGCAGCTGCTGGAGATCCTCGCCTGCCCGGACACGCACCACACGCCGTTGACCTACGACGCTGCCGCGTCGACCCTCACCTGTCCGGAGTGCTCGCGGGTCTTCGAGGTGCGGGACGGGATTCCGGTGCTGCTGCTGGATGAGGCCCGCCGGCCCGGCGAGGCCGGCTGATGGCGGTTCCGATCGACGGCACGTCCGGGGTGGTGGGTCGACGGGTCGCCGACGAGGCGTTGCTCGACGACGTGGACGGGCTCAACTCGACCGATCCCGGCGGCATGCTGCGGTTCACCGCGTCGGCCGGTGCCCAGGTGCGCGAGTCGGCGGCGCTGGCCGCCGAGGCAAACCTCGGGGTGCTCACCGACGAGGGGCGGCCCCGGGCGGTGGTCATCGCCGGTATCGGTACCGCCGGGCGGACCGGTGACGTGCTGGCCACTGTGGCCGGCCCGCGCTGTCCCGTACCGGTGATTCCGCACCGCAGCGCCGGTGTGCCCGGCTGGGTCGGCGCGGCCGACGTGGTCATCGCGGTCAGCGCCTCGGGGCGCAGCCCGGAGGCGCTGGGTGCGGCTCAGGCCGCGGCCCGGCGCGGTGCCCGACTGGTCGCCGTCGGGCCGCCCGACTCGCAGCTGCAGTCGGTCGCCGAAGGGGTACGCGCCCCGTTCGTCCCGGTGCCACGGCGCGCTCCGGCCCGGGCCAGCCTCTGGGCGTTGACCGTGCCGGTGCTGCTGGCCGCGCGGGCGTTGGGCCTGGTCAAGGTCAACGAGGCGGATCTGGCGGAGACGGCGGCCCGGCTGGACGCCGACGCCGAGCGGTGCCGCCCGGCCGCCGAGTCGTTCGTCAACCCGGCGAAGGCCCTCGCTCTCGGGCTGGCCGGCTCGGTGCCGATCGTCTGGGGCTCGTCGCCGGTGGCGTCGGTCGCCGCCCGCCGGTTCGGCGACACGCTGTCCACGAACGCCCGCTACCCGGTGGTCACCGGGGCGCTCGGCGAGGCCGGCCGGGGTCGGGTAGGGCTGCTCGACGGGGTCTTCGGCGGCCTGGGGGAGTCGACCCGGGACATTTTTGCCGACCCGGACGACGACGATGACCAGTCCGAGTCGCCGACCCGGCTGCGTCTGGTGCTGCTGCGCGACGGTGGGCTGAACCCGGAGGACGACGCCGACGAACCCTTCGTGGTCGAGGAGCGCCGGGCCGAGGCGGTGCAGACCCTGGCGGACCGGCGCGGTGTGCGGTGCGACGTGATCACCGCGGAGGGCGGTTCGGCGCTGGAACGGCTCGCCTCGTTGATCTCGGTCCCCGACTTCGCCTCCGTCTACCTGGCGTTGGCGCACCATCTGGACCCGATGGCGGTGCCGGCGGTGAGCGAGATGAAGGAACTCTCCACCACCTGAGGCGGGCGTCGTGGAACTGTTGACCGGCCGGATCCGGGACTACGCCTGGGGGTCGCGGACCGTCATCGCGCAGCTGCAGGGGCGCCCGGCTCCGGCACCCGGGCCGGAGGCGGAGCTCTGGCTGGGTGCCCACCCCGGCGCGCCGTCCCAGGTGCGGCGGGGCGGGGCGCTGGTCGGGCTGCCGGAGCTGATCGACCAGGATCCGGTGGGCTGGCTGGGCGCGCCGACTGCGACCCGGTTCGACGGGCGGCTGCCGTACCTGATGAAGGTGCTGGCCGCCGAGACACCGCTGTCGTTGCAGGCGCATCCGGACGCGGCGCAGGCCCGCGCCGGGTACGCCGCGCAGTCGAAGCTGCCGTCCACCTCGGCGGGGCGCAACTACGTCGACCCGCACCACAAGCCGGAGCTGTTGGTGGCGCTCAGCGAGTTCGATGCGCTCTGCGGCTTCCGGGCACCGCAGCAATCCGCCGAGGTGCTGGCGGAGTTGGGCGTCGACGAGATGGAGCCGGTGATCAAGGCGTTGCGGGTCGGACCGGGCGGGCTGCCGGAGGCGATGGAGCGGTTGCTGCGATGGCCGGGGCCGCAACGGCCGGCTCTGGTCGCGGCGGCGGTGGCGGGCGCCGACCGGCTGCCGACGCGGTACGCCGCCGACGCGGCGCTGCTGCGCCGGCTGGCCGGGCACTATCCGGCCGACCCCGGGGTGCTGGTGGCGTTGCTGCTCAACCAGGTCACCCTGGCTCCAGGAGAGGCGATCTGGATGCCGGCCGGCAACCTGCACGCGTACCTGCGGGGTGCCGGCGTGGAGGTCATGGCGGCCAGTGACAACGTGCTGCGCGGTGGGTTGACCCCCAAGCATGTCGACGTCGCGGAGCTGCTGCGGGTGTTGCGCTTCGAGGTGCTCGACGACCCGGTGGTACGCATCCAGCGGGTCGCTTCCGGGGTGGTCACCTGGCCGGTGCCGGTCGCCGAGTTCGTGCTGCACCGGGTTGTGCTCGACACTGACGTGCGGCGGGTGTCGGTGCCGGTCGAAGGCCCCCGGGTGGTGCTCTGTGTCGCCGGTGAGGTCACCGTCGACGACGATGTGGCGGCGGTGTCGGTCCGGGCCGGGCAGGCGGCGGTGGGGCCGGCCGGCGGGACGCCATTGGCGGTCTCCGGCACTGGGACGGCCTTCGTCGCCTCGGTCGATCCGTCGATCGACTAGCCGGCTGCTGGCGGACAAGCACGCGGGGCGGCCGGGTGAGCGTCCGCTCCGCTCACCGACAGCCGCCCCGCGCATCCCCCCGGTTTGGTTCCCCCGCGCGTCAGCGTGACGATCATCGTGACGCGACGTAGCCATAGACTCGCAGCGAGTAGTCAGACTGTCAAGCTAATCCGGAAATTACCGACTCGTGGCGTGCCGGCGAGGTCAACCCTGGGAGCGGCTGCCCGGTCGGACCCAGGTCCAGATGCAGTACGCCAGCCAACCGAGGGCCAGCGCAGTGGCCAATGGGCGCAACCCGACCGCGTTCAACAGGATCACCAGGGCAAGGACGACCAACCACGGGAGGAATGCCTTCACGGCACCGATGCTGCCACACCTGGCCAGTCGTAAGCCGGTTCACGACAGTGCGGATCCGGGCGGCCGCTCTCGGTCGGATCGTGCGCCGGCAGTGCGCAGCGTGCTGGCGACCGGTGGACGGCGCACCCCGGTCCAGTCCGGCTGCTCCGCCGTCGGGCCCAGCCACGGTGGCCGCGGCCAGCTGCCGCGTGGCCAGTCCGGTCCATCCCGCTGCGTCGGCGCGACCGACTCTGGCGCGGCGGCCCGGACCGGCGCCGTCGGACGCGGGGCGCTTGTGCGCGCCGGACTCACCGCAGCGAGTTCCGGCCAGAGCGCGGCGGTCACCGCCCTGGTCCGGGCCAGCCGCTGCGCCGACCGGCGACGGCGTTCGGCGAGAACCGCCGCCAGGTAGGCCCAGTCCGGAACACCGGCCGGCGGCGGGGGAGTGACCACCGCCGCGACCTGTTCGGTCACCAACCGGACCAGGTCGGAGCGGGTTGGTTCGGCGAATCCGTGCCCCCGGGCGAGCAGATGCCGTACGTCCAGCGCGAGGTCGTCGTCGAGACGGCTCAGATCGAGGGTACGGGCCCAACCGGCGAGCACCGGCGGCATGTCCGGCACCCACCCCCAGGCCGCCGGGGCCCGATCGTGCACCACGACCGTGCCGGCGGCCAGGTCGCCGAGGCGTTTGCCGTCCCGGTTGATTGCCAAGGTCACCAGGCTGGCCAGCCAGGTGAGCGGCGGCAGCAGCAGACCGGGCCACTCGGCGGCCACGCCGACCAGGGCACGGGTCAGCGAGTGCCGGAAACGTGGCGGGCTGCCGTCGTCGCGTACCACCCGGATGCCGACCGCCAGTTTGCCGACGGTACGGCCGGCGTTCAACGTCTCGCACAGCACCGGGTAGCCGACGAGCACCACGACGGCGCCGACCGTGAGTAGGGCCTGCCCGAGCGCCTCGTCGACCTCGATGGACGCGCGCATCGATGCGAGCAGCAGCCCGGCCAGGACCGCCAGCACCACCGCGATCAGCGCCTGCACGACGAGGTCGACGAGCAGGGCCAGCAGCCGCGAGCCGAGCCGGGCCAGCCGTACCTCCACCTCGACAGCTTCGCCGCTGACCAGCCTGCCGCCCCCGGTTGTCTGCATGGCCACCCTGCCAGTGAACACTATGGGACGGGAGGTGACCGTGGACCTCGACGCGTACGTGGCGGAGCACGAGCCCCAGTGGCGACGACTGGAACAGCTCGTGCGTGCCCGGCGACTAACCGTCGCCGAGGTGGACGAGCTGGTCGCGCTCTACCAGCGGACCGCCACCCACCTGTCGGCGGTCCGCAGCCGCTCGCCGGACCCGGCGCTGGTCGCCCGGCTGTCCCGGCTGGTGCTGGCGGCCCGCGCTCGGCTCACCCGGGGTCGGGGATTCTCCTGGGCCCGGGTAGGCCGGTTCTTCAGCGTCGGGTTCCCCCGGGCGGTGTTCCAGGCGGCGCCCTGGTGGGCGGCGGTGGCCGTCGCCTTCTGCACGCTCACCGGCTTTCTGATGTGGTGGGTGGCCGGCAATCCGGACAGCGCCCGGCTGCTGATCGGTGACCAGGCCGCCGCTGAGCTCGCCGAGTCGAGCTTCGCCGGCTACTACACCCGGTACGCGGCACCGAACTTCGCCGCCCAGTTGTGGGCGCACAACGCCTGGCTCGCCGCGCAGTGCCTGGCCGCCGGCATACTGGTGGCCCCGGTGCTCTACCTACTCTGGGTGAACGCGCTGAACCTCGGGGTCACCGGTGGGGTGATGATCTCGTACGACCGGGCCGATGTCTTCTTCGGGCTGGTCACGCCGCACGGTCTGCTGGAATTGACCGGCGTCTTCATCGCTGCCGGCGTGGGGCTGCGGATCGGCGGGGCGTGGATCGCGCCGCCGGCGCACCTGACCCGGGGCCGGGCGGTCGCCGAGGCCGGGCTCTCCGGCGTACTGGTGGCGCTCGGGCTGGTGTTGCTGTTCGCGGTGGCTGGGCTGATCGAGGCCTTCGTCACCCCGGCACCGCTGCCGACCTGGCTGCGGGTCGCCATCGGGGTCGCCGCCTGGCTCGCTTTCCTCGGCTACGTCCTCATCCTCGGCTCCCGGCACCCCGCTGATCCGGCCCGGCGCCCCGCCGACCCGGTTCAGAGCCGGCCGAGCAGTTTCAGCTGAAGGTAGAGGTCGGCGAGCCGGCCGGCGAATCCCGGCGCGGCCGCGTCCAGCACCGGGACGCCGTGCCGACGCAGCGCACCACCGACCCGGTCCCGCTCGGCCGTGGTCTGTGCTGCGGAGGCGGCCAGGTATGCGTCGGCGACGTCGCGCACCGGCCCGTTGACGACGGCCGGCACTGCCGGATCCCCGACCGCGGCCACCACCACCTGGTGCCGGGCGACGAGTCGGGGCAGCACCGGCAGCAGTCCGTCGCCGAGCGCCGCCGGCTCCAGTGCGGTGCAGAGCACCACCAGGGACCGGCGAGTCTCCCGGCGGAGCAGCTCACCGACCATCAGTTCGTGGTCCGTTTCCACCAGCGTCGGTTGCAGCACCGCCAGTTCGGCGACCAACCGGGGCAGCAGGGTCTGTCGGCTTGCGCCCCAGATCCGGGCTCGGACCTTCGTGTCCACCGCCAGCAGGTCGAACCGGTCGCCGGCCCGGTGTGCCAGCGTGGCCAGCAGCAGCGCGGCGTCGATCGCCACGTCCAGCCGGGGCTGGTCGCCGACGCGGACCGCCGACGTGCGCCCGGTGTCCAGGACGAACACCACCCGCCGGTCCCGCTCCGGACGCCAGGTCCGGACCAGTACGTCGGAGCGCCGGGCGCTGGCTCGCCAGTCGATCGACCGTACGTCGTCGCCGACCACGTACTCGCGCAGGTTGTCGAACTCGGTGCCCTGCCCCCGTCCCCGGGCCGCCCGCATGCCGTCGATCACCCGCAGCCGGGCCAGTTTCTCCGGCAACAGCCGCCGGGAGTCGAAGCGGGGCAGCACCCGCAGCGTCCACTGCGGGGTGGCCGGCCGTCGGCGTCGTTGCCGGAACGCCAGCCCGAGTGGGCCGGTGGACCGGACGGTCACCTCGACGGCGCGGCGGTCGCCGCGACGGGTCGGGCTGAGTGCGGCGGGTAGTGCGGCGGTAGCTCCCGGTGCCAGCCGTACCCGCCAGATGGGTCCACCGCCGACGGTGCCGGCGGGGTAAGTGGCGGTGCCGGCGCGATCGGCTGGATCGGTGCCGGCGCTCTCGGCGGGGGCGGCGCCGGCCGACGGGGTCCAGGCGTCGCGGACCTCGGCCCGCAGCCGCCGTCGGGAGCCGTTGCGCAGCCGCAACGTCACTGTCGCCGTAGTGCCGAACCAACTGGTCCGGTCGCCGTCGCGGCGCAGCTCCAGGGCGCTCAGCGGGGCGGCCCACGCCAGGTCGATCAGCGCGAACAGGGCCACCGATCCGGTGACGATCACCAAACCCAGCCATGGCCGCGGCCACCACGGCAGGGTCACCGCGCCGGCCCCGAGCAGCACCGCCGCCCGCCAGGTCAGCACGGCGGCTGTCCGGCCCCGGCCGGCGGCGCCACCAGCCCGGTCACCGCGCCGTCAGGCCCGGTCACCGTGGCGTCGGGACGGCGCCGAGCACCGATTCGAGTACGGCGTCCTCGGTGACCCCCTCCAACTCCGCCTCCGGCCGGAGCCGGATCCGGTGCCGCAGGGTGGCCCGGGTGACCGCCTTCACATCGTCCGGTGTGACGTAGTCGCGGCCGGCCAGCCACCCCCACGCCTTGGCTGTGTTGAGCAGCGCGGTGGTGCCCCGCGGTGAGGCACCGAGCGCCAGCGCGGGAGCCGTCCGGGTGGCCCGGCACAGGTCCACGATGTAGCCGAACACCTCTTCGCTGACCCGTACCTGCCCGATTGCCCGGCGGGCTGCGGCCAGGTCGGCC
The DNA here is from genome assembly GCF_048060245.1 of Micromonospora sp. LOL_014. Classification (NCBI taxonomy): domain Bacteria; kingdom Bacillati; phylum Actinomycetota; class Actinomycetes; order Micromonosporales; family Micromonosporaceae; genus Micromonospora; species Micromonospora sp. LOL_014. The sequence goes on along the minus strand of NZ_JBHMIP010000024.1, from coordinate 35,675 downwards.
GCCCCGGCGACCGGGCGCACCCCGGCGGCGGCCAGGTCCGCCGGATCGAAGCCAGCGTGGTGGGCCCGCAGCACGCCCAGTTCCTCGTTCCGGGTGGGCAGCGGTACGGACAACTTGAGCAGGAATCGGTCGAGTTGTGCCTCCGGCAACGGGTAGGTGCCCTCGTACTCGATCGGGTTCTGGGTGGCGGCCACGATGAACGGTGCCGGCAGCGGCCGGCGGACCCCTTCCACCGAGACCTGATGCTCCTCCATCACCTCGAGCAGGGCCGACTGCGTCTTCGGTGGTGTCCGGTTGATTTCGTCGGCGAGTAGCAGGTTGGTGAAGACCGGGCCTTCCCGGAAGGTGAACGCGGCACTTCGTGGATCGAAGATGAGTGACCCGGTGACGTCGCCCGGCATCAGGTCCGGGGTGAACTGCACCCGCTTGGCGTCCAGATCCAGCGCTGCGGCGAACGCGCGTACCAGCAGGGTCTTGGCGACGCCGGGGACGCCTTCCAGCAGCACGTGCCCGCGGCAGAGCAGCGCGATGACCAGACCGGTGACCACGGCGTCCTGCCCGACCACGGCCTTGGCGACCTCGGCTCGCAGCCGGCGCAGCGCGTCGCGGGCGGCGTCGTGGCCGGCGAGGTCGGCGTCGATGTCGGCGGTCACGCTGGGTCGGGTCACCAGGGTTCTCCTTCGATCGCGGATGGGGACCGGGGTGCCGGAGCCACCGGCCCGCCGGACGGTGTCCGTTCCGCTTCATTTGCCGGGTTGATGCGGTTGGCCGGATCGGCGACCTCGGTGGGCAGGGCGGCCAGCCGCCGGGCCAGGTGCAGCAGGTCGCCGTCGGTGGTGGGCGGCGGCCCGTACAGCAACGCGTCGATCTGCTCGGCGGACGCCCCGGTCCGGTCGGCGACCGCCGCCACGACGTCCGCCGGTTGAGGTTGATCCGGCAGATCCAGCATCGGGACAAGCCGGGCCAGTGCGGCGGTACGCAGGATACCCGTGGTGGGGGCCCGTTCCCGGGACCGCCGGTAGAGCTGCCCTCGGCCCAGCATCGTCTCGGCAACCGGAACCGTCACCGGCAGCGCCTCGGACACCGGTGGACCGAACCGGCGGGCCCGCCACAGCACCAGTACCAGGGCGGCGACGGCCAGCTGGGCGAGCAACGCCCAGAACCACGGCGGAAAAGCGTCCAGCAGGGTGTCCTGCGGTGGCCGGACCTCGCTGGCCACCGGTCCGTGTGGTTGCCCGGTCGGCTGGGCGCTGACCTGCGGGCCGGCGCCGGGGTCGTCCTCGCCGAGGTGGATCGACGGCTGCTGCACCGGCTCCCCGGGTTCCGGTGGGGTGTCCGGGCGGGCGAGGTCGAGCCAGACCACCTGCGCACGGGTGCCGAGCAGTTGGGCGGCGAACCGAGCGTTGCGGTGCTCGTCGAACCGGTCGTTGCGGAACGGGTCGCTCGCCCCGACCACCACCAGCTCGGCCTGCCCCCAGTCGAGCCGGGCCAGGCCGGCATCGAAGCACAGGTCGAACCGGTCCGGGTCGATTCCGGGCGGGGCAGCGTAACGCTGCCGTACGGCCGCCGCCGGTCCGGTGTCGGCCACCTCGGGCAGTGCGCACCGCCGGTCGTCGTGGTCCGGATCGTCGACCTGGGCCGCCCAGCGCCGGGTGCGGCGCTCGACCGGCAGCGGCTCGCCACGTAGCAGCCGGGCCGGCGGGTCGACCAGCAGCACCCGGGTCCCGGCCGGCATCCGACCGAGCGCCTGCAGGTAGTCCCGATGAACCAGGGTGGGTGCGGGAACGAACAGCGTGGTGGGTCCGGTCAGCGCGGCGCGGATCGCGTCGACGGTCCCGTCAACGGAGTGGACGGTGATGCCGTCGTCGCGCAACGCGGCGGCGAGGTCGCTGCCGCCGTCCGGGCCGTGGTTGGTCGGGGAGAGGAAGCCGGGCCGGGTCGGGTCCGGGTGGGTCAGCTGGTACGCCACGGCGGTGCCGACGAGCAGGACGCCGACCACCGTGAACGGGATCGCGATCCGCAGCCACCGCCGCCGCCGTGGCAGCCCTTGGCGGCGAGCACCGGGCCGGGTCACCGTCGCCGGCCCGGTCGCTGGCCGGCGGGCCGACGGTCCTGGTCGAGTGCGTGACGCAGCTGGCCGGCGAGTTCGCGCATCCGCCGGTCGTGGCCGGGCAGTGCCGGCTGTTCGCCGTACCACACGTCGCTGAAGATGCCGCCGGCCTCGGTCAGCACGGGGTGGGCGGCCGGCTCGGCCCGCCCGGCCACATCGGCGAGTTCGGTGACGGTCCAGCTGGGGCGGTCGGTGAGCACCCCGTGGTCGGCGATCTCCACGACCATCGCGCGCAGCCGTTCCCGGATTGCCTCGGCGTACCGGCCCTGGTCGGCGTACCGGTCGGCGAGTGCGGCCGGAACGTCGGTCGACCGGGGCGGCGGCACCGGCGAACCACCGGGGCGGCCGTCGGCGGCCGCCGCCCGCCGGCGGCGCCAGCGGCGTGGATCGAGCGCGGCCAGCCAGCGGGGCAGGCCGGGTGGTGCCGGCCAGCCCCATGGACCGGGCCGGCGCCGTGGCCACCAGCGGGGCCAGTGGAACCATCCGAGGGCGGCCAACGCGGCGCCGGCCATCAGCAGCACTGTGGCAAGGGGCAGCGGGACGACGTCGCCGACGGCGGCGACGAACTCGGTCCACCAGCGGCTCACGGTCGTGATCACCTGCCGGCCACCGGTAAACCGGCGTCCGGTCTCACCGACGCTGCGGCCCGGGAGGCGGCCGTCGGGATCGACGCCCGCCGTAGGCGGATGTCCAGTCCTTCGGTGCGCATCCGCGTCTCCACGTGCAGGACGGCGTCCAGGCAGGCGAGTGCCGGGTAGCCGACCGCGTTGAGAAGTGTCCAGCCGGCGACGGTCGCGACGGCGAGCCACGCCGCGTCCCGGTCGACCAGGTTCACCGCGCCGATCGCCAGGCCGGCGCGGATGACGAACCAGATCAGGTAGCCCAGGACGCGGATCAGCCCGGCGCGCAGCCCGGCGCGGGTGGTGAGCGCGGCGGACCGGGCCAGCGACTGCCAGACCGGCACCCGGTCCAGCACCACGGCCGGGACCGCCAGCCCGAGGACCGCGTACCCGATGAACCAGACCGGTCCGGCGAGCGCGGCGGCGAACATGATGGTCCCGGCCGCCCAGGCGACCAGCACGACCGCGGCGAACCGGCCGCCGCGCGGGTCGAGCAGCCGGGCCCCGGTGATGTGCCGACCGGACAGCGCCCCTCCGGCCGCCCGCGAGGTGAGGCCGCCGAGCATGGCGATCGCCGTCGCTTCGAGGGCCGCCCCGGCGGCGAGCAGCAGCCAGTAGAGGCCGAGCCGGTTCCAGCTCGGCAGGTATCCGGGGGCGGTGGTTCCGGCCGCCTCGCGCAGTGGGAGCAGCAGCAGTTGCTCACCGAGAGCGAGTACGGCGCCGACGGTCAACAGGACGGGTGCGTGGCCGCGGAGCAGACCAACGGCTGCGTCCAGCAATTCGCCCGTGGTGAGCGGGCGCAGCGGCAGCACGTCGGGCAGGCCGGCGTGATCCACGCGGACTCCTGGTGACGAGGTGGCCGATGGTTCGGACGGGACGCTGGCCTACCATCGTGGCACGCGGATCGCCGTCAGCCGCTGTAGGGCGGCGCGATGTCCGGAATGTCGTGACCGGGCGGGGATGTCATGACCGTGCCGCAGTGCTGTGACCGGTCCGGCCGGTGGCGGTGCCCCGCCGATGGAACCGGGATGGAATATTGGTCACATGAGAGCCCGCGTGCTGGTTGTCGATGACGATCCCGCCCTGGCGGAGATGATGGGTATCGTGCTGCGCAGCGAGGGCTTCCTGCCGTCGTTCGTTGCCGACGGTGAGCGGGCGCTCGCCGCTTTCCGGGACAATCGGCCGGACATCGTCCTGCTCGACCTGATGCTGCCCGGGATGAGCGGGATCGACGTCTGCCGGGCGATCCGCTCCGAATCGGGCATCCCGATCGTCATGCTCACCGCCAAGAGCGACACCGTCGACGTCGTGCTCGGCCTGGAGTCCGGCGCCGACGACTACGTGGTGAAGCCGTTCAAGCCCAAGGAGCTGGTCGCCCGGATGCGGGCCCGGCTGCGCCGGGGCGAGGACGTCGCGCCCGAACTGCTCACCATCGGGCCACCGGGGAACCAGATCACCATCGACGTGCCGGCGCACACCGTCAGCCGCGACGGTGCGGAGGTGAAGCTGACACCGTTGGAGTTCGACCTGCTGGTCGCGCTGGCCCGTAAGCCGCGCCAGGTGTTCACCCGTGAGGTGCTACTGGAGCAGGTCTGGGGTTACCGGCACGCGGCCGACACCCGGCTGGTGAACGTGCACGTGCAGCGGTTGCGCGCCAAGATCGAGCCGGATCCGGAGCGACCCGAAATCATCCTCACCGTTCGGGGCGTGGGCTACAAGGCGGGCACCGGCTAGCCTGGTCGGTACTGTGGCTGGCCGATCCCGCACCGTGTCCGACCTGATTTCCCGTGTCAGTGGCGCACTGCGCCCGGCACGGGAGCTGCTGCTGGCCCGGACCCGGCCGGTGACCAGCGGCGCCCAGCGGATGTGGCGCAGGTCCCTGCAGCTGCGGGTGGTGACCATCACGCTGGTCGCGTCCGGTCTGCTGGTCGGCGGGTTCGCGTACATGGTGGCGTCGCAGAGCACCAACATTCTGCTGGACCGGGCCCGGGAGGACGTGCAGCGGCGGCTGACCCACGGGCGGGACTACGCCGCCGAGCAGATGAGCGTGCATCCGCAGTACTTCGACCCGCAGGTCCGGGTGACCTTCGAGCTGACCGTCAGCAACCTGGCCGGGGGCGACCCCGACCAGGTGGGTGGGGTGGTCGTGGTGATGGCGGCGAGCGGCTATCCACTGATCCAGTCGGCGACATCGCCGGCGGTGGACGCGTCCGGCATGATCAGCGACGAGCTGGCCCGGCACGTCGGCTCCGGTGCCCAGGCGCATCAGATCCGCACCGGTGACCTCGGCGAGGGGCGGCTCAAGTATCTGGTCTACGGCTCCCCGGTGCCGACCAAGTTCGGTCAGGTCGAGCTCTACTACCTGGTGCCGCTGACCACCCAGGATCAGGCCGCCAACCAGATCCGGGCGACCGTGCTCATCACCGGACTGGCCCTGGTGATGCTGCTCGGCCTGCTGGCCGCGCTGGTCACCAGGCTGGTCGTCACACCGGTACGGGTAGCCGCGCGCACCGCGCAGCGACTCTCCGCCGGGCTGCTGGACCAACGGATGGTGGTCGACGGCGAGGACGACCTGGCCATGCTGGCCGCCTCGTTCAACCAGATGGCGACCAACCTGCAGCGGCAGATCACCCGGCTGGAGGAGATGTCCCGGCTGCAGCGTCGGTTCACCTCCGACGTGTCGCACGAGCTGCGCACCCCACTGACCACCGTACGGATGGCCGCCGATCTGCTCTTCGCCGAGCGGGACGGCTTCGACCCGGCGGCGGCCCGCAGCGCCGAGCTGTTGCAGACCGAGCTGGACCGGTTCGAGAGCCTGCTCACCGACCTGCTGGAGATCAGCCGGTTCGACGCCGGGTTCGCGGTGCTGGACTCCGAGCCGACCGACCTGGTGCCGGTGGTCCGCCGGGTCGCCGACCGGCTCGACGGGCTGGCCGCACGGCTCGGCGTGCGGATCGAGCTGCGACTGCCCCCGACGCCGGTTATCGCCGAGGTGGATCCCCGGCGGGTCGAGCGGGTGCTGCGCAACCTGGTCGGCAACGCCGTCGAGCACGGCGAGGGCCGGCCGGTGGTGGTCACTCTCGGCGTCGACGACGCGGCGGTCGCGGTGACCGTACGCGATCATGGGGTCGGCCTGCGGGCCGGGGAGGACAAGTTGGTGTTCAACCGCTTCTGGCGGGCGGATCCGTCCCGTGCCCGGCAGACCGGTGGGACCGGTCTCGGCCTGTCGATCAGCGTGGAGGACGCCCGGCTGCATGGCGGCTGGCTCGAAGCGTGGGGTGCGCCCGGTGAGGGTGCCCAGTTCCGGCTCACCCTGCCGGCCCGGGCCGGTGACCGGCTCACCTCGTCACCGCTGCGGCTGGTACCGGGGGACCGCCGGCCGCCGCCCGGCGGGTCGGGCGGTGCCGATCCGGACGAGCCGTGGCGGGCGCCGACGCAGCCCGCACCCTCGGCCGCCGAACCGGTCGGCAGGATGGTGGTCCTCCCGGAGCAGAGCACCGGCTCCGGCGGCCGGGCCAGTGACGGCGTGGCCGCGACCGGAGCGGCACCGTGATCCGCCGGTGGCGTCGACTGGCGCTGCTGTCGGTGCTCGCCGGGGTACTGGCCGCCGGGTGCGGCATTCCGGAGAACACTGAGGTGCGGGTCGACGGGCAGGGTCCGGCACCCGGCCTGCCGACCGGTGGCAGCGGTGCCCAGACGCCGGCCTCGCGGCTCGACGAACGCAACAACACCGAGGCGTTCGTCGTCAACTTCCTGCAGGCCGCCGCCGTGGAGGCGGAACGGGCAGTGGAACAGGTACGCGAGTACGTCGCGCCGCAGGACCGTGCGGACATTCGCGACCCCAATCCCGAGGTCGCGCTGACCGTGGTTCGACTGCGTGAACGTCCGCAGATCACTCGGGCCGAGGCCGGGGTGGAGGAGGTGGCGCTCGACGTCCAGCAGCTCGGCCTGCTGCGGCCGAACGGCGCGTTGGAGCCGCTGCCCGCCCAGGAGCCGGAGTTCACCGAGTACACCTTCCAGGTCGGGTCGGTGGCCGGTGAGACGGGCAAGTTCGTCCTCAACCCGCCGGCGGCGCTGCTGCTCAGCGTGGACGCGTTGAACACGTTTTACCTGCAGCGCACCATCTACTTCTGGGACACCAGCCAACGGGCGCTGGTGCCGGATCTGCGTTACCTGCCGGTGGCGGTGCCGTTGGAGCGTCAGCGCACCGTTCTGCTGGAGATGCTGATCAGCGGGCCGTCGAACTGGCTCGCCTCGGCGGTGCAGGCGCTGCCGAGCGGCATCCGCTCGGGTGGCAACGTGCCCGACACCGGAGACCGGCTTAAGGTCACGTTGATCGCCGACGCGACTCCGTTCGCCGACGACCGCGAACTCGACCGATTGGCCGCCCAGCTGATGTGGTCGCTGTGGCCGGAGTTCGACAACGACCTGGAGTTGACCATCCAGGGGCAGACTCCGAAGGTGTACCCGGGTGCCGACCTGCTGGCGATGAACGGCACTCAGGCGCTGCCCGAGACGCCCGAACGGTTCACCGTCTACCAGGGCCGGGTGCACCGATTGCGCAGCTCGGCGCGCTCCGGCGAGCCGATCCCGGTGCTCACCGAGGAGGTCAACCAGAACGTGGTCACCGCCGGCTTCACCCAGGTCGGTGGCGGCACGTACGCGGCCCTCGCGGTGGCCGACGGCGGCGCCGAGCGGCTGATCGTCGGCGCGGCGACCGGGGCGGGCACCAGCTTCGACGCCAGCACCCGGACCTTCGACGACATCGGCCGGCCGGTCTGGCTCAAGGCACCAGGTGACGTGGGACTCGTCGTCGCGGACGGCGGGCTGTACTCGTTCCGGGTCGGCAGCGGTGCGGTCGAGCAGATCACGCTGCCCGGGGTGACGGGCGAGGTGCAGTCGGTCGGTGCGGCCCCGGACGGTCACCGGATCGCGCTGGTGGTCGACGGTCGGCTGTACGTGGCCGCGCTGAACCGGGGCGGCAAGGTCGAGGTGCTGCCACCCCGTCGGGTGCCGACCTCGCTGTCCGACCTCACCCAGGTCGACTGGGTGGCCGAGACGCTGCTGGTGGCGGCCGGCACGAACCCAGACGGGCGGGTCAGCCTGTACGACGTGACGGTGGACGGCGCGATCGAGACCAGTTCGCTGCGGGACCTCGGCGGGGCGAGCGTGACCCACCTGGCCGGCTATCCGGCGAACCCGGTCAGCGGCGGCACGGTCGGTGCCCGGATGTACGTCGCCAACGGTGTGCCGTACGACCTGTTCGAGCCGAGCGAGCAGATCCGGCCGGAGGAGATCGAAGGGGTGGAGCCGGGCGAGACCGAGGAGCCGGAGAACCCGGTTACCAATCCGACCGCCCCGTTCTTCCTGTACTGACTGACCTGCGGTGGTGGTGGGCGACATCTGGTCGGCACTGGCCGACCTGGTGCTGCCGGCGGAGTGCGCCGGTTGCCGCCGCACCGCCGGCCGGCTGCGGTTCGGCGTGTGCGGCCGGTGCGCCGACGAGGTGCAGCGGCTGCGCCCCCGGCCGGTACGCCCCGAGCCGGCCCCGCCCGACCTGCCACCCTGCGTGGCGTTGGGCGAGTACGCCGGGGTACTGCGGGAGCTGCTGCTGGCGTACAAGGAGCGGGGCCGGCACGGGCTGGGTCGGCCACTGGGCCGGCTGCTCGGCGACGCGGTCGCCGCCGCGGTCGGCACCGGTGGGGACCGGCCGGTGCTGCTGGTCCCGGTGCCGAGCACCGCTGCGGCGGCGCGGGCCCGGCACGGTGATCATCTCGCCCGGCTGACCCGGTACGCGGCGGCCCGGTTGCGGGTCGACGGCCGGCGGGTCGCGGTGGCGCGGCCGCTGCGGGCCCGGACCCGTCCGGACTCGGCCGGGTTGGACAGCGCGGCGCGGCTGGCGTCCGCCCGGACGGCGTTTCGACCCCGGCGGTTCGGACTTGACATCTCGCTGCGGGTGGATCCGCGACTGCGGGTGATCGTGGTGGACGACATCGTCACCACCGGTGCGACGCTGGCCGCTGTGCACCGGCTCCTTGTCGCGCAGGGACTGCCGGTGTACGCCGCCGTGGTGCTCGCAGCGACGCGACGCCGTTACCTGCGGTAGTCACTGTCTAGCGTCCTTTGTCAGGGTTTGTTCATAATCTGGGAATCTTCGTGCACCGGTCTCTGCCGAACTGATGACGCGCCGCCGTCGGCGAGTTAGCGTAGGCACATCAGGGGTATGGCCGGTGGTTGAATAACCACCTGAGGTGTCCCGGAGGGAGGTGTATTCCGCTACCCGGCCGGTTGACGCCGACCACTCTTGGTTCGCTGACCGGTCCCGAATTCTTTCGCAGCGACACCGATCGTTGAGATCGTTCCAGGGAGGTCACGCGTGGACATCGTGGTGAAAGGCCGTAACGTAGAGGTCCCCGACCACTACCGGGCCCATGTAGCCGAGAAGTTGGCCAAGGTCGAACGGTACGACCACAAGCTGATGCGCGTCGACGTCGAGTTGTTTCACGAGCGCAATCCCCGTCAGTCGGACCACTGCCAGCGGGTCGAACTCACCTGTGTCTCGCGCGGGCCGGTGATCCGGGCGGAAGCGTGCGCCAAGGATTTCTACAGCGCCCTCGACGCCGCCATCAGTAAGTTGGACACCCGGCTGCGCCGCGCCGCCGACCGGCGCCGGGTACACCGCGGCCGGCACGCGCCGGTCTCGGTGGCCGAGGCGACCTCCGGGCTGCCGACCGCCGGGCTGAACGGATTCGCCCCGTTGCCGCCGTCCCAGCCGACCGAGGAGCCGGCGACATCGGTCGCGGTACTCGACCGCACCGCGCAGGATTTCACCGACGATGGGTACGAAGACGTTGCCGACGAGTACGACGACCAGCCCTGGCACATCGTCCGGGAGAAGGAGCACCCGGGCGATCCGATGACGGTCGACGACGCGTTGTTCCAGATGGAACTGGTCGGGCACGACTTCTATCTTTTCCTGGACAAGGAGTCCGGCCGGCCGAGCGTGGTCTACCGCCGCAAAGGCTACGACTACGGTGTCATCGCGCTGGCTGAACCGACCGTCACCGCCTAATCGACCACCATTTTGACAATTCGTGGTCGACCGGTCGGATACCGTTGGCCGTCGCCGCCAAACGGGCGGCCGTCGATGGTATCCGACCGGCCTGCGCGGCTCACGCTTTGTCGAGGTCGGCCGGTAGCAGCGAGTACTGGACACTGTCGTGGCGGCTGGCGTCCGCGCCGGGCAACTGGGCCCGGTTCTGCCCTTCGCGCTGAAAGCCGGCCCGCTTCAGTACCCGCTGGGACGCGACGTTGCTAGGCAGCGCACCGGCGGCCAACCGGGCGACGGCCGTGTTGGCGAAGATCCACCGGGCGAGCAGCCGTACCGCCCGAGCGGTGTAGCCGCGCCCGCGCCACTGGGGCAGCAGCGAATAGCCGATCATCGCCTCGCCGAGTTCCGGACTCAGATAGCTGAGCCCGATCCGCCCGGCCGGCGTACCGCTGGCCGCGTCGCAGACGACCACGTCGATTCGCTGGCCGGCCAGCCACCTCCCCGGTGCCTTGGCGCACTGCGCCTCGATCAGGGCGCGGGTCGGCACCACCGGTGGGACCGAGGTCGCGGCGACGTCGGGCAGCGACTCCAGGTGGTACGCGAAGTCGGCGTCGGCCGGGCCGAGCGGGCGCAGCCGGACCACCCCGTCGGTCAACCCGTCGCCGGGCAGGTCCGGCAGGGTGCGTGGGGTCGGTCCCGGTGGGTCGCCGGCCAGTCGGGTCCAGACCATCAGGTCCTGCCGGTCGACGGTTGGCAGTCGGCCGGGCTGGCTGGCGGCGCCTCGGCGTACCCCCTCGTAGCTGAAGCCGGCGGCCAGCGCCACCCGCTGGCTGACCGCGTTGGCCGCGTCGGTGAGCAACTCGACCCGGCCGAACCCGGAGCGCACCGCGTGGCCGGTGGCGGCGATGGCGGCCGCGGTGGCCGCTCCTTTGCCCCGGGCCCGGGGCGTGATCCAGTAGCCGACCTCGATCTGGGCCCGCTCGGGTACCGCCCGGCTGAGCCCGACGCAGCCGAGCAGCTCGTCGCTGCCCGGGTCGGCGATCGCCCAGGCTGCGCCGCCGCCGGCCCAGGCGGCGGTGGACCCCTTGGTGATCCAGTGCAGTGCGTCGGCGACCGTGTATGGCCGGGGCAGGTCGGGGATGAACCGCTGGGTGGTCGGATCGCCGCAGGCCTCGGCGACCGCAGGGGCGTCGTCGGGCAGAAACATCCGAAGCCGGACGCCGCCCTCGGTGAGTTCGACGGGTTCCACCGGCCCATCCTGACGCAGCTTTCGCGCAGTGCATAACGCATATGCCGGGCGTACCACGTCGACGTGGTCCGTTATGTCGGAATATCCGGTGCTGGATGCGGGCTGCGACTGCCGCCGTACCGATTGATGCGCCTACGATGGTGGGGCACACCGTCTAGGGGAGCGTTGATCCGTGTCGATTCTTGAGAAGGTCCTCCGCGCCGGCGAGGGCCGCATGTTGCGTCGGCTCAAGGCGGTCGCCACGGCCGTCAACTCGATCGAGGACGACTACGTCGACCTCACCGACGCGGAGCTGCGGGAGCTGACCGACCAGTACCGTCAGCGGTACGCCGACGGCGAGTCCCTCGACGACCTCCTCCCAGAGGCGTTCGCCACCGCCCGGGAGGCCGCCGCCCGGGTGCTCGGCCAGCGGCACTACGACGTGCAGATCATGGGCGGCGCGGCGCTGCACTTCGGCAACATCGCCGAGATGAAGACCGGTGAGGGCAAGACGCTCACCTCGGTACTACCGGCGTACCTCAACGCGTTGTCCGGCAAAGGCGTGCACATCGTAACCGTCAACGACTACCTGGCCGAGCGGGACGCCGCCTGGATGGGCCGGGTGCACGAGTTCCTCGGGCTCACCGTCGGCGTGATCCTGCCCAACCGGCCCTCGGCCGACCACCGGGCCGCGTACCAGGCGGACATCACCTACGGCACCAACAACGAGTTCGGCTTCGACTACCTGCGCGACAACATGGCCTGGTCAAAGGACGACCTGGTGCAGCGCGGGCACAACTTCGCCATCGTCGACGAGGTCGACTCGATCCTGATCGACGAGGCGCGGACACCGCTGATCATCTCCGGTCCGGCCGAGCATTCCGCCCGCTGGTACGGCGAGTTCGCCGCCGTGGTCAAGCGGATGCAGGTCGGCAAGGACGGCGAGGGCGACTACGAGATCGACTACGCCAAGCGCACCGTCGCGGTGACCGAACGGGGCGTCGCCAAGGTCGAGGACCGACTGGGCATCGACAACCTGTACGAGTCGGTGAACACCCCGTTGGTCGGCTACCTGAACAACGCCATCAAGGCCAAGGAGCTCTACAAGCGGGACAAGGACTACATCGTCAACGACGGCGAGGTCCTGATCGTCGACGAGTTCACCGGCCGGATCCTGCACGGCCGCCGCTACAACGAGGGCATGCACCAGGCGATCGAGGCCAAGGAAGGCGTCGAGATCAAGCAGGAGAACCAGACCCTCGCCACCATCACCCTGCAGAACTACTTCCGGCTCTACAGCAAGCTGGCCGGGATGACCGGTACGGCGCAGACCGAGGCCGGCGAGTTCAACAAGGTCTACGACGTCGGCGTGGTGACCATCCCGACCCACCGGGAGATGGTCCGGATGGACCGGGCGGACGTCATCTACAAGACGGAGAAGGCCAAGTTCAACGCCGCCGTCGAGGACATCGCCGAGCGGCACGCGGTGGGCCAGCCGGTGCTGGTCGGCACGGTGTCGGTGGAGAACTCGGAGATCCTCTCCCAGCTGCTGCGTCGCCGGGGCATCCCGCACGCGGTGCTCAACGCGAAGTTCCACGCCAAGGAAGCCGAGATCATCGCGCAGGCCGGCCGTAAGGGCGCGGTCACCGTGGCGACCAACATGGCCGGCCGCGGCACGGACATTCTGCTCGGCGGCAACCCGGACTACCTCGCCGCGGCCCAGCTGCGCCAGCGTGGGCTCGACCCGGTCGAGCACGCCGAGGAGTACGACAAGGCGCTGGAAGACATCATGCCGCAGGTCAAGCAGGCCTGCGCCGCCGAGGCCGAGGAGGTCTCCGCGGTCGGCGGCCTCTACGTGCTCGGCACCGAGCGGCACGAGTCCCGCCGGATCGACAACCAGCTGCGCGGTCGCTCCGGCCGGCAGGGCGACCCGGGTGAGTCCCGGTTCTACCTGTCGCTGCAGGACGAGCTGATGCGGCGGTTCCGGGCCGGGGCGGTCGAAGCGGTGATGGAGCGCTTCAACATCCCCGAGGACGTGCCGATCGAGTCCAAGATGGTGACCCGGCAGATCAAGAACGCCCAGGCGCAGATCGAGGGCCAGAACGCCGAGACCCGTAAGAACGTCCTCAAGTACGACGAGGTGCTCAACAAGCAGCGCCAGGTGATCTACGCCGAGCGGCTGCGGGTGCTCAACGGCGAGGACCTGCACGACCAGGTCACCAAGATGATCGACGACGTGGTCGGCGCGTACGTCGACGGGGCGACGGTCGAGGGCTACGCCGAGGACTGGGACTTCGACCAGCTCTGGTCCAGCCTCAAGCAGCTCTACCCGGTGGGGATCACCGTCGACGAGCTGATCGAGGAGGCCGGCGGCGAACGCAGCGCGGTGGACGCCGACTTCCTCCGGGCGCAGGTACTGGAGGACGCCCACGCGGCGTACCAGCGCCGTGAGGAGGAGCTCGGCACCGACGCGTTGCGGCAGCTGGAGCGGATGGTCCTGCTGCAGGTGATCGACCGCAAGTGGCGCGAGCACCTCTACGAGATGGACTACCTCAAGGAGGGCATCAGCCTGCGGGCCTACGCCCAGCGTGACCCGCTGGTCGAGTACCAGCGTGAGGGCTACGCGATGTTCGCCACCATGATGGACGGCATCAAGGAGGAGACGGTCGGCTTCCTGTTCAACGTCGAGGTGCAGGTGCAGCAGCCGGGGGCCCCGGCTGACGGTGCCGGCGCGCCGGCGGGGGAGCGGCCCGGACCCCGGATTCCGGTGCCCGATGGTGGCGCCGGAGTCCAGGTGAGTGCCAAGGGCCTTGGCGCGGCACCGCGTCCGCAGGGCCTGCAGTACGTCTCGCCCACCATCGACGGTGCCGACAGCGGGGTGCAGGTGCAGCAGGCACCGGCGTTGGGCGTCGGCGGCCCACCGGCCGGGCGTGCGGGCCAGGGCGGTCAGGGCCAAGGCCAGCGTGCGGGGCAGGGCCGCCCGCCCGCCGCCAGCCGACCGGCGGCCGGTCCGCCGGTGCCGGCGGCCGCCGGCCGCCGAGCCGCCCCCGGCCAGGCCGTCAGCAGCAACGGGCCGTCACGCAACGCGCCCTGCCCGTGCGGGTCTGGCAAGAAGTACAAGCGCTGCCACGGCGCTCCCGGAGCCTGATCCCGGCGGTACCTGATCCCGGCGGGTTGCCCGGTCACACGACGTCGACCGTGGTGCTCAACCAGCCGGTTGGCCGGCGTTCCAGCCGGAAGGCGAGCGCCCAGCTGCGTTCGTCGGTGCCGAGCACCGCGACGGCCTCCGCGACGCCGCTGACCGGCTCGCAGATCCGCAGCTGACGGACCCGGAGCAGCTCGACGGGGCGCCGCCCACCGCGGACGATCGGCGTCGGATGCGGCGATGCCGGCCCGCGTCGGGCCCGGCCCGGTTCGTCCGGTCTCCGGGCCCGGTCGACGGCGACGGCCAGCTGCGCGCCGACCGCGAGCGCCTGTGCCGGGTCGGCGAGCCGGCGGATGTGGCCGGCCGGGCGGAACCCGTTGATGATCTCCAGGCTCGCGGCCAGGAACCGGTGCGCGGCCCGGCGGGCCTCCGGTGACGCGCCGGCGAGCGCGCCCGGCGGCAGCCCTCCGTGGCCACCGGCCGACCCGTTGGCCGGTCGGCCGACGGTGGTCGCGGACCGGTCGGCGACCACCGCGCCGGGTGCCGCCCCGGCCAGGTCGAGCGCCAGCTGTACGCCGGGACCGGGACGCATGTCGAACTGAGCCGGCTCGTCGGTGAACGGCGGGTCCAGCGGTGGGGCGGGTCGCAGTCGGACGGGGGGACGTCGGATCCGGGTCGCGACAGTCATCCGAGCTCCTGTTGATCTTGCGTTTGCCTTCGTTTGCCTTCGGCAGACCAATTTGAAGCCAGCATGACGCCGTCCGTCAACGTCTGTCGATGACGGTGTTCGGACAACCAGTAGGCGCCGGACTACTCCGGCTCGCGCTCGATCAGCGGGTTGCTCTGCACCCACTGCGCCGTCTCGGCGTACTTGCGCTGGATGTACTTCTCCAGCTGGGCGCGTTCCACCCGCCACTGTCCGCGTCCGCCGATCTTGATCGCGGGCAACTCGCCACTGCGAACCATGTGATAGACCTGCGAGTCGGATACGTTGAGTTCGGCGGCGACGTCGGACAACTGCAGGAACCTCGGCTCCACGGTGACTCCCGGCTCGTCTACGTCGGTCGGTTCAGTGTGCCACCGTGGCCCCGCAGGGCCGCTCGGCGGCGTACATTGCATCAGCGACGACATCTGTGGGGGGCGAGCGTGTCCGACAACCTGCTCCGGGTCTACGTCCCGGCCACCCTGCCGGCGCTCGCCGGGCTCCGCGACACCGGCCAACTCGCCGCCGACGTCGCGCACACGGTGACCCCCGCACTGCGGGAGTGGTACGTCGAAGGTGACGAAGAGGAGCTGGAGTACGTCGCGTTCACCCGCGCCGCCCAGGAGTCACTGCGCCACCTGCGCGACGATGCGGCCGCCCCGCGCCGGCGGGTGGTGATCGCCGTCGACCTGCCGGCGGACGCGCTGAAACGGTCGGTCGCCGAGCTCGGCTCCAGCACCGTGACGCTGGCCGGCCCGATCGCCTTCGCCTCGGTCGCCGCGGTGCACGTCGACGGCGACGAGGCGGTCGACGATGTAGCGGCGGCGGTGGCCGCCGTGTCGCAGGCCGCCGTCGGTGACCCCGACGCCCAGTTCGTCGTGGACGGTGCCGAGGACCATGAGCTGGAGTGGTACGACGTGTCCGAGCTGGAGACGCTGCTGTGACCGGGCCGGCCCGCCCGGCTCAGCCCATGTGCGGGTAGCGGTGGTCGACCGGCGGCACGAACGTCTCCTTGACCGTGCGCGGCGACGTCCAGCGCAGCAGGTTGTGCTTCGACCCGGCCTTGTCGTTGGTGCCGCTGCCCCGGGCGCCGCCGAACGGCTGCTGCCCGACGACCGCCCCGGTCGGCTTGTCGTTGACGTAGAAGTTGCCGGCCGCGTACCGCAGCATGGCGCCGGCCCGGTCGATCACCCGCCGGTCGGTCGCGAAGACCGACCCGGTCAACGCGTACGGAGCGATCTCCTCGGCCTGGGCCACCACGTCCCAGAACTGGTCGTCGTCATAGACCGACACGGCCAGGATCGGGCCGAAGTACTCGGTGCTGAACACCTCATGCCCGGGATCGGTGCAGGTCAACAGGGTGGGCCGGACGAACCAGCCGACGCTGTCGTCGACCGTGCCACCGGCCAGCACCTGACACGACGGGTCGTTGCGGACCCGGTCCAGCACGGCCGCGTGCCGGGCGAACGCCCGGTCGTCGATCACCGCGCCGCCGAAGTTGGTGAAGTCGGTCACGTCGCCGTAGGGCAGTGACTCGACCGTCGCGACCAGTCGGTCCCGCAGCCCGGCCGTCCACAGCGACTTCGGCAGGTACGCCCGGGACGCCGCCGAGCACTTCTGTCCCTGGTACTCGTATGCGCCCCGGACCAGGGCGGTGTGCAGCGCTGCCGGGTCGGCGCTGGGATGCGCCACGATGAAGTCCTTGCCGCCGGTCTCGCCGACCAGCCGGGGGTACGAGCGGTACCGGCCGATGTTCTCCCCGACGGTCCGCCACAGCTGCTGGAACACCCGGGTGGAGCCGGTGAAGTGGATGCCGGCCAGGTCCCGGTCGGCCAGCGCCACCTCGGACACCGCCAGCCCGTCCCCGGTGACCAGGTTGATCACCCCCGGCGGCAGCCCGGCGGCCTCGAACAGCCGCATGGTGAAGTGGGCGGCGAACTGCTGCGTCGGGGACGGCTTCCAGACCACCGTGTTGCCCATCAGCGCCGGCGCGGACGGCAGGTTGCCGGCGATCGCGGTGAAGTTGAACGGGGTGATCGCGTAGACGAAGCCCTCCAACGGTCGGTGGTCGAACCGGTTCCACACCCCGGGTGCGGATCGGGGCTGCTCGGCCAGCACCTGTTGACCGAAGTGCACGTTGAACCGTAGGAAGTCGATCAGCTCGCAGGCCGAGTCGATCTCCGCCTGGTAGGCGGTCTTGGACTGACCGAGCATGGTGGCCGCGTTCACCGTGTCCCGCCACGGGCCGGCCAGCAGGTCGGCGGCGCGCAGGAAGACCGCGGCCCGTTCGGCGTACGGCAGGTTGCGCCAGCCCGGTGCGGCCTGCTTCGCCGCTGCCACCGCGGCTTCGGCGTCGGCCGGCTCGGCGTTACCGGTCACCCCGAGAACGTGCCGGTGCCGGTGCGGCATCACCACCTCGATCGGCGCGCCCGCCGCCATCCGCTGCCGGCCGCCGATCGTCATCGGCAGCTCGATCCGGTCGGCCGACAACTCGGTGAGCCGGCGGCTCAGGTCGGCCCGCTCGGCGCTGCCCGGCGCGTAGTCGCGGATCGGTTCGTTGCGGGGGTCGGGGGTGGCGGGAACGGCGTCCATCACAGGCTCCTGGCGTGATCTCGACAACGTCGGCGAAAGACGGACCCGTCGGGGCACCCGGTGGGGCGGCCACGGCGACGCGGTCCGGGGCCCATCGTCGCACGCCCGGCTGACCCGCACGCCGATCCGCGTACGCTGGTCGGCACCGGACGACAGCACGCCGACGACCAGGAGGGCACCAGCGATGACCAGCCAACCCGCAGTCGCCCCCGACGCCGAGTCGGGCCCGGCCGGCTCGGTCGGCGCGGCAGTCGTTCTCGGCCTGCTCAGCCTCGCCTGGGTGACCCTGCTGATCGTCTCCGTGTTGAGCACCCTGGGGTCGTCCACCGACGGGGTGCTCGCGGTGACCGAGACCGCGTACGGGCTCCCGGCGGTGATCTTCGCGGCGCTGATCGCCGGAGCGGGTGTCGCCCAGGCGGCCCGCCGACTGGCGGACCGGTGGCTGGGCGCGGCAGCGGTGCCGAGACTGCTTGTCGCCCTCGGCTGCGGAGCGTCGACCGGCGTCGGTGCCGCCGCCGCCGTCGTGTTCGGCGACGGCCGGGGCGGGTCGGCCGTCGAGATCCTCGGCTGGGCGCTGTTCGCCGGCGCCACGGTCGGCGGCGCGTTGACGGGTCTGCACCGCCGGGCCGGCCTGCTGACGGCGGCGGCCGCCGCCGGCGCGCTGGCGGTCGCCGGCACGACGACCGCCAGGGAACTTGCCAAGGGGCCGTTGCTGGAGCTGTTCGGAGCCGCCGACACCGCCGGATCCGTGCTGGCCGCGCAGTCCCGGCTGGTCTGGGCCACCGCCCTGCTGGCCGGCGCCCTCGCCGGGCTGGTGACCTTCGGCTACCTGCACCGGGCGGTACGCCGGTCCGGCCGGCCGCTGCCCTGGCCGGGATACCTGGTCGCCGGGGCCGGTCCCGGCTTGCTGTTGGTGATCGCCGAGGTGGTCACCCGGGTCGGTGGTGCCCAGTTGCTCGATCTGGCCCGGTCGTTCAGTGAAAGCGACCAGGCCTTCCAGACCATGGCCGACGGGGCCCGGATCAACTCGGCGCTGATCGTCCTGTTCACTGCGGCGTTCACCGCGTTGATCTGCCTCGGCCGGACGTTGCCCGGCCAGCCGGATCCGGAGCCGGCCGCAGATGCCGCGCCGACTGCGGATGCCGAGCCGGCGGTGGGTCCCGAACCTGCTGTCGGCTCCGAGCCGGCGGTGGGTTCCGAGCCGGCGGTGGGCTCGGCCGGCACCCGCTGACGTCCACGGTCGGACAACTTCCCGTCACAGTGACGCGGATCCCTCCCAGGTTCGTGCCAAGCGTCGCTTTGGTGACCGTCGTGCCTCAGCCGCACACCTACCGTCGACGGAGTGGACGGGCAGTACGGCACGCGACAGGCGCTCGACGGGCGGTACCGGCTGGGGGCGCAGTTCTCCCGTGGGGCGGTTGGCGCGGTGCACCACGGGCACGATCTGCGCGACGACGTGCCGGTGGCGGTGAAGGTGCTCCGGTCGGACGCCGCCGAGTATCCCGATCTGGTGGAGGGCTTCCACACCGAGGCTGCTCTGCTGTCCCGGCTGGACCATCCGAACGTGATCCGGCTCCGGGCCCGGACCGCCGTGGGCGACCTGCCCGCCCTGGTTCTGGACCTGGTCGACGGCGACGACCTGCGCCACCGGGTCCGCCGGGACGGTCCGCTGCCCCCGGCTGTCGCGGTCGCCGTCGCCGCGCAGGTCGCCACTGCTCTGTCGTACCTGCACGAACGGGACATCGCGCACGGCGATGTCAAACCGGCGAACCTGCTGGCGCCGGCGGACGGCGGCCGGGTGCGGCTGATCGACTTTGGTGCCGCCCGGACCGGGCCCGCGTCGGCGCCGGACCGGGCCACCCTGGCCACCCCGGAGTACGCCGCGCCGGAGATTGCCAGCGGCGGTCCGCCGACCTGGTCGTCGGACGTCTACGCGCTGGGCATCGTGCTGTTCGAGTTGCTGTGCGGCCGTACGCCGTACCGGGGCGGGAGCGCCGACGAGGTCCTCGCCCGGCACCGGCGGTGTGTGCCGGTACCACCGCCCGGGCTGCCACCGGCGGTGTGGCCGGTGATCGAGCAGTGCCTGGCGGCACGGCCGGCCGACCGGCCGACCGCCTGGTCGCTCGTCGCCCGGCTGCGTGGTCTGGAACCGGCGCTCGACGGCTGGCCGGCGTTGCCGGCGTTGCCGGCGGATACGGTCACCTGGTGGCCCCGGGACGTTGCGGCCGCTTCCGCGGCTCCGGTGGGAGCGCGGCCACGACGCCGGGCGCTGCAGTTCGGCGGATTGGCCGGAGCGGGGCTCGCGTTGTCGGCGTTGGTAACGGGTCTCACCCTGGCGGCCGGACAGGGGGCCGGCTCGCAGCCGGGCCGGCTCAGTGGCCCGATCGGCCCGGTCGGCGCGGCGGTGCCGTCGGCACCGCCGGCTGCGGAGTCATTGCCGAGGTCGGTTCCCCCGGGCGATCAGCAGGGCGGGACGCCGTCGGGGAGCCCGGTTGGTCCCACCGGCCAGGTAGGTTCGAGCGGGACGGCTGGGTCTGGTGTGGCCATCGGGACGCCGCAACCGTCCGATCCGGGACAGCTACCAGGCTTTCCGGAGGATATGCCCGGTGACCTGGGGCTCCGGATCGGGGACCCGGTGCCACAGTGGCCGATGTCCGGGGTGGCCGGACCGGACACTCCGAACTAGTCAGACGAAGTAGACTTCATGCCTCAAACTTCACTAATGATTCCTGTGCCTAGGCATGTTGCTGCGGGTAACATATTCTTTGTCCGTTTTGCTGCCTGATGGTAAATATTGATCTTCCTTACCGGACCGTCGTCCACAGACAGTGCACTTTAGAACACGGTTGGTCGCGGATCGCGCCAAATCCTGGACGTAGAGGCGACAAAGTGGCAGCGTAGAGGGCATGGCGGATGTACGAATCAATCCCACGGCGGCAGCCCTTCTCGGACTGCTCCATGAAGGACCCATGACAGGCGGGCAGCTGATGGCTGAAGCTGACCGTCGACTTGGCGCTTACTGGTCGATGACCAGAAGCCAGGTGTACCGGGAGCTACCGGTGCTTGCCGAGCAGGGCCTGGTCCGGCTCGGCAAGCCCGGGCCGCGGTCGAGCCAGCCGTACGCGATCACCGCAGCCGGCAAGCGGGCGTTTCTCAAGTGGTTGGCCGACGCCCCGGGTCGCGACTCGGTGCGCAACCCGATCGCGTTGCGGGTGGCGTTCGGTGAGCACCACACGGCCGACCAGTTGAAGACGGTCTACGCGGACGCGAGCGAGCACCACACCGAAGCGCTGGCCGCGGCCCGCGAGCAGGCCCGCGAGGCGAAGAAGAACGGCGACACCTTCGGGGCCGCCGCGCTCGAGTTCGCCGTCGCCTACCACAAGGCCGCACTCTCCTGGCTGAAGACCGCACCGGTGGGCTGACCACCGGCGGCGGTCGTCGGTGGTCACGACGTATTGTTGTCGGTTGTGACCACTGCCGACTATGCCGACCAGCTAAAAGATCTTGACGCCACGCTTCGCCGGATCGAGGCGGTCATCGACATTGATCGACTGCGCCGCGACCGGGCGGAGCTGGAGGAGGCTGCCTCTGCCCCCGACCTCTGGAACGACCAGGCGAGGGCACAGCAGGTCACCTCCCGGCTGTCGTACGCGAACGCGGAGATCGCCAAGCTGGAGTCGTTGCGCACCCGGCTGGACGACGCGGCCTTGCTGCTGGAGATGGCGCAGGCGGAGGAGGACGCCGGCACGGTTGCTGAAGTCGGCACCGAGCTGGCCGGGTTGCACAAGGCGATCGAGGAGTTGGAGGTGCGCACGCTGCTCTCCGGGGAGTACGACTCCCGGGAGGCGCTGGTGGCGATCCGGGCCGGGGCCGGCGGTGTCGACGCCGCCGACTTCGCCGAGATGCTACTGCGCATGTACCTGCGGTGGGCGGAGCGGCACGGCTACCCCACCGAGGTCTACGAGACGTCGTACGCGGAGGAGGCCGGTCTCAAGTCGGCCACCTTCACGGTCAAGGCGCCGTACGCGTTCGGCACCCTCAGCGTTGAGTCCGGAACGCACCGTTTGGTGCGGATCAGCCCATTCGACAACCAGGGTCGGCGGCAGACCAGCTTCGCCGGCGTCGAGGTGCTGCCGGTGGTCGAGCAGACCGATCACATCGACATCCCGGAAAACGAGATCCGGGTGGACGTCTACCGGTCCTCGGGGCCGGGCGGGCAGAGTGTGAACACCACCGACTCGGCCGTACGGCTCACCCATATCCCCACCGGCATCGTGGTCACCTGCCAGAACGAGAAGTCCCAGCTGCAGAACAAGGCGGCCGCGCTGCGCGTGCTGCAGGCCCGGCTGCTGGAGCGCAAGCGGCAGGAGGAGCAGGCCAAGATGGCCGGGCTCAAGACCGACGCCGCCGGCTCGTGGGGCGACCAGATGCGGTCGTACGTGCTGCATCCGTACCAGATGGTGAAGGATCTGCGGACCGAGCAGGAGACCGGCAACCCCACCGCGGTGCTCGACGGCGACCTGGACGCCTTCATCGAGGCTGGCATCCGCTGGCGCAAGCAACAGGAACTCGCCGAGGACTGATACTGGCGGCAGTTGCCCAACTACTATTCGTATCCAAGTCTCATGTACGGCCTGTGACTGAGCCCATCATTTCGGGTGGTGTCGGTTCGGTCCAGACGGCTGATTTCCTGGGTTTCGCGGGGATTTGCTGGTACGAAACCTCGCGCATTACCGACATAGGAGACATCTACCATCAGGCTGGACTTGGCGTAGCCGTTACACCGCGTAGACTCACCACCCGTGATTGCGCTCGAGCAAGTGACGAAGACGTACCCGAAGGCGTCCCGGCCCTCGCTGGACAACGTGTCGGTTGCGATCGAGAAGGGCGAGTTCGTCTTCTTCATCGGTCCGTCCGGCTCCGGCAAGTCCACGATCATCAAGCTGCTGCTGCACGAGGTGACCCCCAACCAGGGCAAGGTCATCGTCAACAGCAAGGACGTCACGACCATGCGCTCCTGGAAGATCCCCAACTTCCGGCGCTCCATCGGTTGCG
The DNA here is from genome assembly GCF_048060245.1 of Micromonospora sp. LOL_014. Classification (NCBI taxonomy): domain Bacteria; kingdom Bacillati; phylum Actinomycetota; class Actinomycetes; order Micromonosporales; family Micromonosporaceae; genus Micromonospora; species Micromonospora sp. LOL_014. The sequence continues at coordinate 13,171 of NZ_JBHMIP010000024.1, read as the reverse complement.
TGTTCCAGGACTTCCGGCTGCTGCCCAACCGCACCGCGTACGAGAACGTCGCCTTCGCCCTCGAGGTGATCGGCAAGACCAAGGCGGTCGCCCGGCGGGTCGTCCCGGAGGTGCTGGAGCTGGTCGGCCTGGGCGGCAAGGAGCACCGCTACCCGCACGAACTTTCCGGTGGTGAGCAGCAGCGCGTCGCGGTGGCCCGGGCGTTCGTCAACCGGCCGCTGGTGCTGCTCGCCGACGAGCCGACCGGAAACCTCGATCCGGACACCTCGATCGAGATCATGCGGCTGCTGGACCGGATCAACCGCACCGGTACCACGGTTGTGATGGTCACCCACGACTCGAACATCGTCAACCAGATGCGGCGGCGGGTCATCGAGATCGAGGCCGGCCGGATCGTCCGCGACCAGGCTCGCGGCGTCTACGGCTAACCAGCCACCACGGCTCCACCGGGGCCTGTGTCGGCCGGCACCGGCACGTGGCGGCCTGGTACCACCATCCAGCGGCAGATCCGGAAGAGGAACCCGATGCGCGCGAAATACGTCCTGTCCGAGGTGATGGTCGGGCTGTGGCGCAACGTGACGATGACCGTCGCCATGATCATCACCATGGCGGTGTCGCTCACCATGCTGGGCGCGAGTGGCCTGATGTACCTGCAGGTCAACTCGATGAAGGACTTCTACTACGATCAGATCGAGGTCTCGATCTTCCTGGTGTCCGACGTCTCTGACGAGCAACGCGACAGCCTGCAGAGCTCGCTCGACGCCGACCCGTTGATCTTTAACGTCACGTACGAGTCCAAGGATGAAGCGTACAACCGCTTCCAGACGCTCTACGCCGACGCCCCGGACCTGGTCAATGCGGTCGAGCCGGACCAACTGCCCGAATCGTTCCGGATCAAGCTGGTCGATCCGGAGGAATACCAGGCGATCTTCGACAAGTACAACGGCACCGAGGGCATCGACGAGATCGTTGACCAGCGCAGGCTGCTCGACAAGATCTTCAACATCCTCGGCTCGGTGCAGAGCATGGCGCTGATCGCCGCATCGATCATGGCGGTGGCGGCTCTGCTGCTGGTCGGCAACACGATCCAGGTCGCGGCGTACAGCAAGCGGCGCGAGGTCGCCGTGATGCGGCTGGTCGGCGCCTCAAACTGGTTCATCCAGGCCCCGTTCGTACTCGAAGCCGTCGTCGCCGGCCTGTTCGGCTCGCTGCTGGGCTTCGGCGCCCTGGTGCTGGGCAAGATGTTCCTGCTCGACGGCTCGCTGCGCGACCTCACCGAACTGCTGACCCCGATCGAGTGGAGCAGCGTACTGCTGATGTTCCCGGTGATGGCCGGCGTCGGTGGCCTGGTCAGCGCGATCACCGCCTGGGTGACGCTGCGCTTCTACCTGCGGGTCTGACGCTCGACCCGATCGACTCGATCTGCCGCCGCGCGCCGGCCGGTACCGGGAAAACCGGTACCGGCCGGCGCGTCGTCGCGGGGTAACATGGCGCGGTTGTCCGTCGGCGCCGCGTCTGCGCAGCAGCGCCTGGGTCCGGAGAGGAGGCAGCCATGCCGCGGGAGAAAGGGCGCAAAGTCGTCGCTTCGAACCGCAAGGCCCGGCACGACTACGCCATCAGCGACGTGTACGAGGCCGGCATGGCGCTGACCGGCACCGAGGTCAAGTCGCTGCGGTCCGGCCGGGCCTCGCTGGTGGACGCCTTCGCCCAGGAACGGCAGGGCGAGATCTTCCTGTACGGCATGCACATCCCGGAGTACGACCAGGGCACCTGGACCAATCACGAGCCCCGCCGGACCCGCAAGCTGCTGCTGCACCGCACCGAGATCGACCGGCTGCTCGGCAAGCTGCGGGAGGGCGGTCTGACCCTGGTCCCGCTCTCGGTGTACTTCTCCGACGGCTGGGCCAAGGTCGAGCTGGCACTCGCGCGCGGCAAGAAGTCCTACGACAAGCGACAGGACCTGGCCAAGCGGGACGCCGACCGGGAGATCCAGCGGGCAGTGGGCCGGCGCGGCAAGGGGATGGGCTGACCGGGTAGCACCTTCTGCCCGTAGCCGGCTCAAGCCTTCTGGCCGTAACCGGGATGAAGCCCGGGGCCGGAGGCGTTAGGATCGGTACGGGCGCGGACCACCTCCGGGCCGCGCCGCACACCAGGGGGTGACTGGTTTCGACTTCGTACGTTGCGGCAGGGGAAGCGAGCCGAGGAAGCCGACGTCGTCTCGTGAATCGGTCGTCGGAAACCAATAAGCGCCAACTCTAAGCGCGCTGACTTCGCTCTCGCCGCCTGAGGCGAGTAGCAAGTCTGTCGGTCTGGGACTGCCTTCGGCCCAGTAACCGGCATCAGTGAGAGGGCTGGCCTAGCGAACCCGGTCGCGGGGTTCGTGCGGCGAGATCAAACGCGACTGGGCCCGTCACATCGACTCGCTCGCGTGATCGATGGGGCCGAGTAGAGGCACAGCGAGCTGCGCTCGGAGAAGCCCTGGCAAGACGCCGAAGGACCCGGGTTCGATTCCCGGCACCTCCACGGACAACAGCCGGCCCACCGCCACCAGGCGGTGGGCCGGCTGTCGTTGTATGGCCAGCTCACTATATGTAGTCAATCGCCTAGTTGGTCCGGGAACCCGCTGCCAACCTGGTGCGTCTGACCCGACATGCGCCGTTTCACCGCCCTGTTGGGCATACCACTGATCCTGATCGCAGGTTGCGCGCCGACCGACGGGACCGCACCCGGCGGTCCAGGAGGCTCCGCCGACGAACGTTGGGAGAGCTTCCAGCAGCGCGCCGACGAGGTCGCCGAGGCGTGGCGCACCGCCAGCGGACGGCAGGAGTGGCTGGCCGGCTACGCGCCACTGCAGAGCCCTACCGTGCTCCCCGCCGAGCCCGGATTCACCCCGGAAACCGAACAGGCGTTCCACGCCGGGTGGTACCGGGCCGAGTTGACCGTACCGACCGAGACACCCGCCGACGGCACCGTCGACTTCCCCGACGGGACGCTGAGCGTACCGCTGGTCAGCGCCGCCGACGCGTACGCGGAACTACGCCAGGGCGACCCGCCGCAGTGCGACGCGGCCCGACCCGGCCCCGACCCGACCGGCAGCGCCACCGACCTGGGCGGCACACCCGGCCCGGACGACAGCGTCACCCACTCCGGTGAGCTCGGCTGCCAGGCGCTGACCGTCACGGCCGCCACGCTCGGCACCGTCGACCTGCTGACCAGCCGGGGCACGGCACAGGTGCCCGCCTGGCTGTTCGACGTCGCCGAACTCGACGGTCCGGTCGCCCGGGTCGCCGTCGACGAATCGGTCGCCGTACCGGCCCCCGAACCGCAGGTGCCGGAGCCGGCCGGGATGACCACGTTCGTCACCGCGCAGAACCTCACCGGCGTCGACGGCACCGAGTTGGCGTACCAGCTCGGCGTCGGAGCCTGCGACAGCGACATCACCCCGTTCGTGCAGGAGTACGCGGACGCCGTGGTGGTCGCCGGCGGTGTGACCCGCACCGCGCAGGAATGCACCGACCAACTGCTGTTCCATCCGGTCACCGTGACCCTCGACGAGGCGCTTGGGGCCCGTACGGTGCTCGACGCGCTCACCGGTCGCCCACTGCACATCGCTGCGGTCGGCTGAGCCATGCCGCAGCCGTACGGCCCGGGTCAGGAACCGGACGACACCGCCGTGACCATGTCCCAACTGCTCGACCGGGGCCTGCCCGGGCAACGCCAACCGGCCGGAGCCTGGAACCTGCCCGCCGGGGAGGCGGTGATCCTGGCCGGTGACGCGGCGACCGGCAACCGGATCCGGATGTGCCTCGACGTCGCCGGGATCAGCGCTGCGGTGGTGGTGCTGGCACCGTCAGGGCAGCTCGAGGGGCAGGGTGATGCCGTCGAGTGACCGCGGGCACGGGCAGTCCCGCTCCATCGGCCAGGTCTCCAGCGCGGCCAGCAGCAGCGCGCGTAGCCGGGCGGTGTTCTCGCCGAACACCCGGAACACCTCTTCCTGGGTCACCGCGTGCCCACCCTCGACGCCCGCGTCCAGATCGGTCACCAGGGCGATCGACGTGTAGCACAGCGCCAGCTCCCGGGCGAGAACCGCCTCCGGGTGGCCGGTCATGTTGACCACCGCGCCGCCGATCGCGGTGAACCATCGGGACTCCGCCCGGGTGGAGAACCGTGGCCCCTCGACCACCACCACCGCACCGCCGTCGCGTGGCTGCAGGCCCTGCTCGGCGCCGACCCGCAGCAGCACCGACCGCCCGGTCGGGCAGTACGGGTCAGCGAAGCTGACGTGCACCGCACCCTGGTCGTAGAAGGTCTGCACCCGCCCACTGGTCCGGTCGATCAGCTGGTCGGGCACCACGAACGTGCCCGGGCCGAGCTCCGGGCGCAGCCCGCCGACCGCGCACGGCGCCAGCACCTGGCGTACGCCGAGCGAGCGCAACGCCCACAGGTTGGCCCGGTACGGGATCCGGTGCGGCGGATGCCGGTGGTCCCGGCCGTGTCGGGGCAGGAACGCGACCCGCCGTCCGCCGACGTCGGCGACGGTGATCGAATCGGACGGTTCACCGTACGGCGTCGGCACCCGGTGCTCCGTCGCGTTGTCCAGCAACGCGTACAGCCCGGATCCGCCGATCACCGCCAGCTCTGCCTGCGCCTGCATCAGGTCCCTCCCGGTTTCGGGCAGGGTGGCCGGAAACGCCCGTGCCACGCCCGCGCGGTTAGACCTTAACCGGGCGCTGTCGAGCAAGCTATGGTGCCAGGCATGGCTTTCACTGCACCCGTGGCGGATCGGCGCCGCGCCGTCCGCGCGGACCGTGGGGGTCGTGACTGCGCCGTGTGGGCAGGTACGGGAGGTCGAGGTGCACGGTGAAGGTCAGCGGATCGGGGGACGGTCGATGGCGTCGATGACCGGCCAACTGCTGGTCGCGACGCCCACGCTCAAGGATCCCAACTTCGACCGTACGGTCGTGCTGCTGGTCGCCCACGAGGCCGGAGGAGCGCTCGGGGTGGTGCTGAACCGGGCCACCGAGGTGCCGGTCGCCGAGGTGCTGGGTGGCTGGAGCAGTCTCGCCCGGGAGCCGTCGGTGCTGTTCGAGGGCGGCCCGGTGCAGCCCGAGTCGGCGATCTGCCTGGCCCGTACCCGCACCCAGACCGGCCGGGTGAAGGGTTTCCACCGCATCGCCGGCCCGCTCGGCACCGTCGACCTGTCGACCGACCCGGGGCCGCTCGCCGAGTCGATCTCCGGGATCCGGGTCTTCGCCGGCTACTCGGGCTGGTCGGCCGGGCAGCTGGAGGAGGAGATCAACGCCGGCTCCTGGTTCGTGCTGGAGGGCCTGCCGGACGATCCGTTCATGGCCCGCCCGGACGATCTGTGGCCGATGGTGCTGCGCCGCCAGCGCGGCATGATGGCCGCGGTGGCCCACTTCCCGGCCGACGTCTCGATGAACTGACCTCGCGCATCGCTGAGCCGACCCGGACGTCGGCGAGCCGACCCCGCGAGATGACCGCGCGGGGCGGCGTGTGTAGTATTGCCGGGTGCCCGGGAGATCCGGGCCGACCGGGGGCCGTGGCGCAGCTGGTAGCGCACCACACTGGCAGTGTGGGGGTCAGGGGTTCGAGTCCCCTCGGCTCCACCGACCGCACCATTGTGCGAACCGGTGGTTGTTCCTCGTGAGTGCCCCCGTCCGGGTTGGGCGGGGGCATCGTCGTGTCGGTGGGGATCTTGAACACGGGGATGACTCCCTGGTCGGTGAGTTGGACTTCGGCGATGAGGGTTTCGATGGCGGCTTTGCGTTCGGTGTCGCTGCCGCTGGTCATGATCGTGCTGAGGTAGTCGCGGATCGTGGTGATGGTTCCGGGTGCTGGTGGGGCGGGTTGGGCGGCGAGTTCGGTGTCGAGTTCGGTGTGCCGGGTGTGGAGTTGGGCCAGTCGTTGGCGGAGTTCGCGGATGCGGGGTCCGGCGGTGGCGTCGTCCATGGTGCCGTTCTCGAACGCGGTGTGATACCTGGCGAGGCTGGCTTCGGTGGTGGTGATCTGGTTGGCGAGGGCGGTGAGTTCGGCGCTGCGGTCGTCGGTGGTGGTGTGGCGTTGGGTGTGGGCGCGTTCGATCATGGCGACGAGGACGGGTTCGGCGGTGGTGTAGAAGTCGTAGAGGGCCTGCAGGACGGCGTTGTCGAGTTCGTCGGCGGGTAGGCGGGGTGCGGTGCAGGTGGCGTGTTTGCCGTAGCGGGTGCGGGTGAAGCAGGTGTAGTAGCGGTAGCGGCGGGTGCGTCCGTTGGCGGACGTGCCGATGTAGCGATGTCCGCAGCGTGGACATGTGAGCAGGCCGGTGAGGTAGTAGTCCGAGTCGGACATGGCCCGCTGGGTTTGGGCGTCGCCGCGGGCGGCGGCGATGTCCTGGGCGCGTTGGAAGGTGTCGCGGTCGATGAGGGGGTCGTGGGCGTCGGGGACGTAGACGTCGCGGTAGGCGATGTCTCCGACGTAGGCGGGGTTGTCCAGGATTCGGTTGATGGTGTGTCCGGACCACTTCTTGCCGGTCCGGTTGGGGACGCCGCGTTCGTTGAGGGTGGTGGCGATGGCGCGGGTGCCGACGCGGTCGCGGGTGTAGAGGCGGAAGATGTCGCGGAGGATGGGTGCCTCGTCGGGTGTGGGACGAGGCGGTGGTCGGGGTTGACGAGGTAGCCGTAGGGGCGGGTGCCGCCGGCCCATTTTCCTTTGCTGGCTTTCGCTGTCATGCCACTTTTCACTCGGTCGATGATGATGTTGCGTTCGAATTCGGCGAATACGGCGAGGAGTTGGAGCATCATGCGGCCGAAGGGTCCGCCGGTGTCGATGGGTTCGGTGGCGGAGGAGAAGCGGACGTTTGATGCTTCGAGGATGGTGACGAGGTCGAGGAGGTCGGTGACGCTGCGGCTGAATCGGTCGAGTCGGTAGACGAGTAGGACGTCGTAGAGGCCGGCTTTGGCGGCGTGGAGTGCTCTTTTGAGTCCGGGGCGTTCGGTGGTGGGGGTCTGTCAAGTTAACGGTGTAACTGGGGTTGGTTGATCTTCTACTTGCGGCCGGCGGACAGGCGTCCGTCGAAGGTGATGTCGAAGGCGTTGAGTGCGCTCTTCCAGCGGGTGGCCCAGCGTTTGCGGCCTTGCCCGGTCGGGTCGAGGCTCATCACGGCGAGGTAGACGCACTTGAGGGCGGCCTGCTCGTTGGGGAAGTGGCCGCGGGCGCGGACCGCGCGGCGGATGCGGGCGTTGACGCTTTCGATGGCGTTGGTGGAGCAGATGATCCGGCGGATCTCGGCGTCGAAGGCCAGGAACGGCACGAACTCGGCCCAAGCGTTCTCCCACAGCTTCACGATCGCCGGATACCGGCCGCCCCAGGTCTCGGCGAACTCCAGGAACCGTTCGGTGGCGGCGGCCTCGGTCGGTGCGGTGTAGACCGGTTTGAGGGCCTTGGCGATGGCGTCCCAGTGCTGGCGGGCCGCGTAGCGGAAGGAGTTGCGCAGCAGGTGCACCTTATGCCGATATCGGCATAAGGTGCATTACTCCGAGGTCGCGGTTATGCCGATGCCGCGGCGTATGCCGGTGCGGCTGTTCAGGTCCGTTCTGGTGTTGTCGGCATAATCGCGGCGGGTTGACGCTGGCCTCTCCTTTGATTGGAGGGGTTGGTGGTGATGGATCTTCTGGGAGCCCGGGTGGTCGGGCCTTTGGAGTCGCACGCGGCGGGGTACGCCGCGCATCTTGAGCAGCGCGGCTACACCTTCGCGACGCGGCGTAACTGGATGACGCTGGTGGCGCACCTGAGCCGGTGGCTGGCGGGTGAAGGGCTGGGTGCGGCGGGGTTGACGGGGCAGGTGGCGCGTCGTTACGTCGCGGCTCGTGCGGCGGCCGGCTACCGTGCCTGCCGTTCATCCCGGTCACTGGACCCGTTGCTGTCGTACCTGCGTGACGTGCAGGCGGCGCCGGCCGAGCCGCCTGCCGCTGTGTCGGCTGGCGATGCGCTGGTGGAGCGGTTCCGGGCGTACTTGCTGGCGGAACGCGGGGTGAAGCCTGACGTCGCCGAGTTCTACGTCGTGTCTGTGCGACCGTTCGTGTCCACGGTGATGGTCGACGACGGCGTTGACGCGGCGAGGCTGTCGGCGCGGACGGTGACGGCGTACCTGTCCGGGTTGACCCGTTCGTTGGCGCCCAAGACCGTTCAGGGTCGCGCGTCGGCGTTGCGGGCGCTGCTGCGGTTCTGGTTCCTCGACGGCGTCGCCGACACCGATCTGTCGGTGTCCGTGCCGAAGGTCGCGCACCGCGCGTCGGGTCTGCCCAAAGGGCTACCCGCAGAGCAGGTCACGGCACTGCTCGCGTCGTGCGACACGCACAGCGTGAACGGGCTGCGGGACCGGGCAATCCTGACCATGTTGGCCCGTATGGGCCTGCGGGCCGGTGAGGTCGCGGGGCTGCAGCTCGACGATCTGGACTGGAGGCAGGGCGAGGTCGTGGTGCGCGGCAAGGGCGGCCACCGTGACCGCCTGCCGCTGCCGGTCGACGTCGGGCAGGCCTTGGTCGACTATCTCGAAGCGGGTCGGCCTGCGGGCGCGCTGGACCGGTGCGTGTTCGTCCGGGTGAAGGCCCCGCGTCGTGGACTGACCAGCATCGGCGTGACGCAGGTGGTCAACGCGGCCGGGCACCGCGCCGGGCTGGGCACTGTTTACGCCCATCGGCTGCGGCACAGCGCGGCGACCGCGATGCTGGCCGCGGGGGCGCCGCTGACCGAGATCGGCCAAGTGCTGCGTCACCGCAGCGTGTTGACCACGGCCATCTACGCCAAGGTCGACATCGCGGCGCTGCGCAGCCTGGCGATGCCTTGGCCGCAGGAGGTGACTCGATGACCACCGATCTGCGGGCCGCGCTGGCCGACTACCTGAAGCTGCGGCGCGGGCTGGGCTATGGGCTACGCCGCGATGAGAAGCTGATCGTGCAGTTCCTCGACTATCTCGACGACCTCGGCCGCACCGCGTTCACCGTCGATGATGCGTTGGCCTGGGCGAAGCTGCCGGAGCCGGCCAGCCCGGGCTGGCTGGGAATGCGGCTGTCCGTGGTGCGCAGCTTCGCCGCCTACCTGCACACCCTGGACCCGACGGTGCCGGTCGTCCCGCCCGGACTCCTGCCAAGCCGGGGACGCCGGGCGGTGCCTTACCTCTACTCCGACGCCGACCTGGCCGCCCTGTTACAGCAGACCGAGTCGCTGAAGACACCGCTGCGCACCGCTACCATGCGCACGCTCATCGGGCTGCTCGCGGTCACCGGCATGCGTCTGGGCGAGGCGCTGGCCGCCGATGACAGCGACCTCGACGCCGACGCCGGTGTCCTGGTGGTGCGGCACGCCAAGTTCGGCAAGCAGCGCCTGCTGCCGCTGCACGACAGCACCGTCGCCGCGCTGACCGCCTACCGCGCGATCCGCCACGCGTGGTTCCCCACCCCGGTCAGCCCCGCCCTGCTTGTGTCGCAGGCAGGCACCCGCCTGCTCGTCTTCAACGTCGGCGTGACCTTCGCCCGGCTCGCCCGCCGGGCCGGGCTGGCCCCACGCTCGCCGTCATGCCGTCCCCGGCCGCACGACCTACGCCACACGTTCGCGGTCCGCACCCTGCTGGGCTGGTATCGCGACGGCGCCGACATCGACACCCGGCTACCTCTGCTGTCGACCTACCTAGGGCACGTGTCGCCGAAGAACATGTACTGGTACCTCGACGCCGCGCCCGAGCTGATGGCCGAGGCCGCCCAAAGGCTGCGATCGGCGTCAGGACCACGGCCGTGACCGCCGTCGCGACCACGGTGCAGGCCTTCATCACCAACCGACTGATCGCGCAGCGGCAGGCCAGTCCGCACACCGTCGCCGCCTACCGCGACGCCATCCGCATGCTGCTGCAGTTCGCCAGCACCAGGACCGCCAAGCCCTTGTCCAAGCTGGACTTCGCCGACCTGGACGCGACCACAGTCGCCGCGTTCCTGGATCACCTGGAACGACAGCGGGCCAACAGCGTCCGCAGCCGCAACGCCCGCCTCGCCGCGATCCACTCCCTGTTCGCCTTCGCCGCGCTGCACCACCCCGAGCACAGCGACGACATCACCCGAGTGTTGGCCATCCCCGCCAAACGAGGCGATCACCGCATCATCGAGTTCCTCACCGACGAGGAAACCAACGAACTGCTCGACCAGCCCGACCGCGCCACCCGCACCGGCCGCCGCGACCACACCATGCTGCACCTGGCCGTCCAGACAGGGCTTCGCGCCGGCGAACTGACCGCGCTGCGTCGCCGGGACACCCATCTCGGCGCAGGACCCCATGTCAGCTGCCTTGGCAAGGGCCGCAAGCGGCGCGCCACCCCGCTGACCACCGACACCGTCAACCTGCTCCGAACCTGGATGGCCGAACGCGGCGGCGAACCCGACGACGTGTTGTTCCCGACCAACCGCGGCGGCGCACTCAGCCACGACGCACTCGCCCAACGGCTCGCCGTCTACGTCGCGCGATGCCCCCGACTGACCGCAAGAACCATCACCCCACACGTCCTGCGGCACACCGCCGCCATGCGCCTGCTGCACGCCGGCGTCGACATCACCGTCATCGCGCTCTGGCTCGGCCACGAAAGCGTCGCCACGACTCAGATCTACCTACGTGCGGACATGGAACTCAAGCAGCGAGCCCTCGACCGAACAACTCCGACCGGCACACAACCCGGCCGCTACCGCACGCCCGACCGCCTGCTCGCCTTCCTCGAAGCCCTGTGATTATGCCGACCCGACGACCACGAGCACCGCCACTGAACAGCGCCGGAGCACCCGGCATCGGCATAACCGCGACCTCGGAGTAATGCACCTTATGCCGATATCGGCATAAGGTGCACCTCATCCGGGCCGCGACGAAGTTCGTGTCCTACAAGGACCGACGGGCGATGGCCGCCGCGTTGAAGGACATCTACACCGCCCCGACGGTGGAGGCGGCCGAGACCGCGATGCTCGGCTTCGCCGACAGCCCGCTCGGCCGACGCTACCCGGCCGCGGTCGCGGTCTGGGAACGGGCGTGGGAACGGTTCACTCCGTTCCTGGCGTTCCCTCCCGAGGTCCGCCGGATCATCTACACCACCAACGCGATCGAGAGCTTCAACTACCAGATCCGGAAGATCATCAAGAACCGTGGGCATTTCCCCACCGACGACGCCGTGATCAAGCTGATCTGGCTCGCGATCGCCGACATCGAGGACAAACGCGCCCGGCAACGCGCCGCCGAGGCCGGTAAACCCGCGAACTCCCGCACCGCGCCGCCACGGCTGGTCGAAGGCGCCGGCGTGCACGGCTGGAAACAGGCCCTCAACGCGTTGGACCTGTTCTTCCCGAACCGTATCCCCATCGATGCCCGATAGTTGGACAGGATAGGGCGTTACACAGAAATTCGGACAGGCTCTCTCGCCGACCAGTTCCAGGCGTTCCAGATTACGGATCGCACCGAGGACATGGGTTGAATCGGTTCGCGTTCGTCCGCCCGCCGCCAGCAGATCCGCCGCTCTGAGCCGATCGAGCACCGCCTCGAACACCAGCGCCTCGGCGGATCCGGACTCGACCAGGCGGCCACGGAACTCCGACAGGACCGAGGCGTCGAACCCCTGGTCGGTCAGATCCAGTCCCAGAAGGTACTTCCAGTCGAGCCGGCCACGGACCGCGTCGGCCGCCTGGGCGTCGGAGAGTCCTTCGGTGAACTGCAGGACGCTGACGATCGCCAGCGTCGCCGGCGAGGCGGCTGGCCGTCCACGTGCGGGGAACAGGCTCGCGAACGCTTCGTCACTGAACAGCGGGCCGAGCACGTCACGTAGCCGCATGCAGAACGTCGTCTTCGGGAACGCCGCCCTGGCCACCCGCACGGTCTGCGCGGGGATCGCATCATCCGCACGCGGGCACAACGACATCGCCACCACTCCCAACCATCAGCTCCGTCACCACCAGACAACAGCCTGAGCAACCACGCCCGACCCGCCTGGCAGCGACACACAGCGAATTTGCCAGCGGAGTCCGAACAGGCCGCCCTCAAGTGCGTCTACCTCGCCGTGATGAGCCTCGACCCGACCGGGCAAGGCCGCAAACGCTGGGCCACCCGCTGGAAGAGCGCACTCAACGCCTTCGACATCACCTTCGACGGACGCCTGTCCGCCGGCCGCAAGTAGAAGATCAACCAACCCCAGTTACACCGTTAACTTGACAGACCCGAGATAGGCTAAACCCGCATTACCGGCAAAATACGTGAATCAGACGCCCTCTGAGGTCTTCCGCGTCGACCCACTCCGACAACTCCGGCACCCAGAACGGATGATCGTCCGTGGCCGTGATCACCGACCGATCGCCACCACCGGTGGCGACCGACACCTCCACAAGCTCCTTGTCACCACCACCGGTAATGGCAGGCTCGACCCGCTTGGCCGCCGTCTCACCGGACTCCGAATCAGTGGTGAGGCCTCCCTCCCCTCCCCTCCCGCCTTTTGACACCTCGGAAAGCTCATTCCGGGCACCTCAATAGGTTTCTACAGGCTCTCACCAATCCGTCGAACGATGCTTGACATTCCCTCCACAGCAGCTCTCAACGCACGGTCAAGCGCAGCAAGATATTCCACTCGATTCTGATCATAAGAGCCAGAGGACACCTTTTGCCACACATCCCGATAAGCATCCTCAAGATCAAGAACCTCTTCGACAAGTTCTGCCCGCTGGTCGAATGAAAGACCAACCCTACCCTGCAAAAGCATGCTCAGTTCAGCCCTGGTAGAAATAACTTCCCCGACGAGGCGAATATGCGCTAGACCAACCCTCTTACTTAAGAGGATCTCCGCAAGAACAGCATCATGATGTTCTCCTTGACCTAGCAACGCAACCCCTAGCCGAGAGTCCTTCTGAGCGCAATCATTCCTCGCGCTCCTGCCGGTATATCCACGCCACCATCTCGCAAAATCGACACACAGTATGTTACGCAACTATTGTGAATTCCATCGTAGCCACCCAGGTTCGCTCCAATTGAGTCTTGCTGGGCCCGCATGGCGGCTCCCGTATCAGGAACATCGAAGGTTCGCTCAATAACGTTTGGACCTAGTAGGGCAGCCGTACTTCGTGACCTGACCGGTGCGGTGGGGTATGGACGGACAGGATGTGCG